>CAZZVE010000105.1:0-16645 GCA_964657325.1 uncultured Ktedonobacterales bacterium | reverse complement strand
ATGCCTACTTGTCAAAAACATATCATCGTGTGCAAAAAAGAGATACAATAGGAAATAATAAATCTTTTCTATCCAGTGGGAGCAGTTTTTATGGAACATGTCTTTCTCGAGCAACTACGCGAACGTCCTCTATTGTGTGATGGTGCGATGGGTACGCTACTCTATGCACGGGGCGTAACCTACGAGCAGTGCTTTGACGAGTTGAACTTGACGAGACCAGAGCTTATTCAAGGCGTTCACCGCGAATATATTACAGCAGGCGCACAGATTATTGAGACCAATACGTTCGGTGCAAATCGCGTCAAGCTCGAAGGTCATAATCTTGGCAGTAAGGTACGTGATATCAACTATAGAGCTGCAAAGATAGCTGCTGAAGCTCGCGAGGTAACGGGGCGACCTGTTTTCATCGCTGGGGCAGTAGGCCCAACGGGTCGCCCTCTGCAAGCGCCAGACGAGCATCGTTTGAGCGAGCTTCGGGCTATTTTTCGTGAGCAAATCGGGGCGTTGCAAGAGGGTGGTATTGATATTGTTATGCTGGAAACATTCACCAACCTAGCAGAGTTACGGCAGGCAGTGCTGGCTGCACAGGAACTGGGCGGACTTTCTATTGTCGCGCAAATGAGTTTTTATGAAGATGGACACACGCTATCGGGTCAATCGCCCGCACGCGTCGCGGCAGTGCTCGGTGATCTTGGGGTCAATGTGATTGGGGCAAATTGTAGTGTAGGACCAGCAGGAACATTTGACGCACTTGAAGAGATGATTGCATCAGCACGCCAATCGTTTGATACAAGCAATATCTTTTTCTCTGCTCAGCCAAACGCGGGTTTACCCACACGTATTGATAACCGCTTTTTTTACGTATCGACACCAGACTATTTTGCGGACTATGCGCTTCGCTTTACACAGGCCGGTATACGCTTGATTGGTGGCTGCTGTGGCACTACGCCACGACATATTGCAGCGATGCGTAAGGCATTAGATGATTGCTACGGTTGCCCTTCACCGGAAGAGACGCAGACAGCACAACCCACGCGGGCAACGATTACGACACGAAGCAATACGACAATTGCAGAACTGATAGAAGCGGAAACCCTGCTTCCACAACAAGGCTCGCTTACACCATTGCAGAGAAAGTTAGCGGCAAAGGACTTTGTGGTAAGCGTTGAACTCGATCCACCAAAGGGTCTCAATCCAACAAAAATTCTTGAGGGTGCTGCATTACTACAAAAAGCTGGCGTAGATTGCATCAATATCGCAGATAGCCCCATGGCACGAGTCCGTATGGGGTGCATGGCGATGGCACGTTTAATACAGGACCACTTGGGCATTGAGACAATTATTCACCTTACGACACGTGACCGCAATTTGATGGCGTTACAGTCCGAATTGCTAGGAGCACATGCATTAGGAATACGCAATGTGCTTGCGCTTACAGGTGATCCTGTGCGTGTCGGTGACTACCCTAATACGACAGGTGTGTGGGATGTGGACTCATCTGGCTTGATCCAAATTCTACGTGGTATGAACGAAGGCCACGATGCAGCGGGATCATCAATTGGTGCACAAGCCTCGTTTCATATCGGATGTGCATTGAATCTCAATATGACAGACGAGGAGACGGAACACGAAATCGAGAAGTATCAGCGTAAACTTGCGGCGGGTGCCCACTATATTATGACGCAACCAATCTATGACATTAAGCCACTTGAACACTTCCTCCATCGCGTGGGTACACCACCTATTCCTATATTGCTGGGTAGTATTCCTCTTCATAGTTCACGGCACGCGGAATTTCTGCATAACGAGGTTCCAGGCATTACTATTCCTAACGATGTTCGTGCACGTATGCGTGAAGCAGGAGAACATGGACATAGTGTTGGTCTACAACTCGCGCAAGAATTGTTACAGGAAGCACGCGGTATGATACAAGGTGTGTACCTGACACCGTCTTATGGACGCTATGATATTGTGAGTGAACTCACGCAGATGCTAAAAACGAAGGCGGCTGTTTCATAGTTGGTATGAAGGAAACGTTTATGACGTTTCCTTCATACCAACACTATAACCACATATCCTCGATAGCACGCAATATAATGTTCGCATATCTTGCACCCTGAATACCTGTACGCCGATACGTGTCAAGACAACTAGAAAGTACGCGTAGACCTATAGCGCGCAAATCTTTTTGCTTCGTATATCCAGCGATGCGTAACAAGCATTCCGCGGCAAGGGCGTTTTCTGTCAGAGGATGCATACGCATAGCCGCACGTCCCACTGCATGCTCATCATATGGTCCGTCATAGAATAAGCCACTTTCTACATCAAGGAGTTCCTGACAAGCGGAACGCATCAGGAGAGTAGCTGTTTGTAAATATTTTTCTGTGTGATGACGTTCATAAGCGTCAAGCAATGCTCGTGTCAGCCAGACACTATCTGCTAACTGACCCAAAAGCGCAACGTGTCCATCTACCGCATAATGATAGACATAACCTTTGTTGTGTACCATGTGTTCACACAACCAATCGAGGATTTTACATGCCATAGTATCTAGGACAGGTTGCTGTAACACCTCTGCCGCTAAGAGATACGTTGAGGCCATATGAGCATTCCATGATGTATAGACAGTGGTATCTATACCAGGCATTTTTCTCGTTGCACGAGAATACAGGGCTGGCTCATAATATTCCTCGTCTGCATGCTGACTTCCAGCAAACACGCCAATATGAGAAAGCCAGAGTGTAGAGTTGCAGTAGAGGACAAGACGCTGCGCAAGGTCATACCACTGTGCATCTTGTGTTACCTGGATAGTATGTAAGAGAAGATGCAATAGAGAAGCGTTCTCTTCAAGCATTTTCTCGGTATGAGGTGTACTCCAATCGCTAGCAGCAGAATAGCGGAAGAAGCCACCGTCTTCTTTATCCCATAATCCTCCATCACGCATCTGCTCTAATGAATAGCGTACCATTTCGGTCAATGTAGTTGCGGAAGATGGCTCATGTTGTGAGAGTTGTAAAAGCAGTTCCAACGCTTCAGGGTGTGGAAACTTGAGGTGTCTATGAATGGTAAAACCACCATACTCAGTATCATACAGGTCTTGCAACACGAGCCCTGCCTGTCTCGGTACATCTATCAAAGCAATGCGTTGCTCGTGAAGCAGAGTGGGTTGTCCAGTTGCTGGTAATGTCTGCGTCAGGCTACGGGTAAAGCGAGCATCATGAAGTACCTGTACCTGATCCGCGATCTCTTGGCGATGCTCACTGTAGTAGCGGCGAATATGTCCTAGATAGTAAAGCATTTGCTTGGGAGGAACATAGACACCACCCCATAATGTCTCGCCCTCGGAGGAGAGCAAAACAACACTGGGCCAACCATTTTGATTGTACCGTGTGTTAATATCAGGGCGCATGTCACTATCAACTCGAATGGGAATATAATCATTATTTATGATTGTGATGATACTTGTCTCTGAAAGCGTTGTCTCATCCATGATTTGACACCACTGGCACCAAGAAGAGGTAATAAGCAAAAAAATAGGCTTATCCTGTTGGACAGCCTCCTGAAATGCGCCTTCTCCCCATGTACGCCAATGAATAGTATGTGCGCGATTGGGACGAGACGAAAAGCGAAATAGTTCGGACAAAGGGAGAGATGCTTGTGAATGACCAACGATACTGTTACCGCTCACGTCTGAGCCTCCTTCGTTTCAGCCTTGTGCAATGTTGGTACATATTTTCTCAACGAGAGGATACAAATTGACATAAAAACGGTTGCATCGGTAAGTATACCACAAAATGAGGAACTACGGCATAAAACTCTTGTGAATAGTAGATTTCTGTAGTGAATGCTACCATAAAGAACGGAATAGGGTAGCCCTACAATTTGTTATACTTCGTAGGCAATATCGTTTGACTTGCAGTTTGTGATATGTTACACTTTAGCAATCCAAACATCTATGTTTTTGACAAGTTTTTAAGAGGAGGATTGGCCTATCAATAGGGATTTTCGGAGCAATGAACGTCCACGTGAGACGCGGGTAAATGAGCGTATTCGCGCCCGCGAAGTACGCTTGATTGATGAAAACGGCGAGATGATCGGCGTTATGGTACCAATGCGTGCGTTAGATATTGCTCGTGACAGAAATTTGGACCTTGTAGAAATATCGCCTAACGCGATACCCCCTGTGTGCAAGATTATGGATTATGGGCGCCATAAGTACGAGCAAGCAAAAAAAGAAAATGAGGCCCGTAAGAATCAAAAGACGGTCACGCTTAAAGAGATTCGGATGCGCCCACGTACTGACGATCATGATGTAGAAGTAAAGACCCGCAAGATTCAAGAGTTTTTGGCAGAAGGTGATAAAGTACGCGTGAGTGTTCAGTTTCGAGGAGCCGAGATGCGTCACCCAGACCTTGGTAGGAAACTGCTAGACGAGATCGCGGAAGTGTTGAAAGGGACCGCCACCATTGAGCGCTCGCCCATGATGGAAGGTCGTATGATGTCAATGATTGTTTCGCGTGCCCCAGGATGGGAACCACCTAAGAAACAAGCACCAGTTAGTAAACATAGTTCCTCTGCTCAAACCAAGGCACCTCAGAATACTCAAAACGATCTGGTAAGCACAGACTCACCAACAACTTCCTCCGCTCCCGCGTCTGAGGATGATGAGGTAATAGTTACCAACATAATTCCAGCAGAAGAGGCTTCTCAGCAGTAACTAGGCTAATGGCTTGGCAATGCGTTTGATCCACGACAATAGAGAACAGTATAATCTTATAGTTACATCATAAGGGTGTGGTTTACGTAAACTACACCCTTATTTGTTATATTCTTGAAACATGCCGATTGACTTTTCTAGGGTAGACTACTAAGATAGAATTATTCCGTAAGACATAAAATTCAAAGAGACGAAAGTATCCCCTAAAGGATACGGAGGATAATACGCCGTGAGTAGATACGACGATCCACGTTGGTATGAAGAGCAGAATACTGTTCCGCCTAAACAACCGGCGTCTAATGGCAATGGCTCTACATCGTATGATCTTAACAGTACAAGTGATGATGTGTATCCACATCGACAAAGGCAACAGCAGATAGCACCCGCTCCACGCCAGCAACCTCGGCATCTCTTGGGACCTTTTCTCGCTGTAACGGCTCTTGTAGTCATTGCGTTTTTTGGCGGTTGGTTCAGCCATCAGTTCTTTGGCGACACATTCACTCAAAGCGATTCATCACGTTCCTACTCACAACTTATTCAGCAAGCATGGGACACCATTGATCAGCACTATGTTGACCGCAAGGCTGTAAACTACAAGAACATGTCGTATAGTGCAATTGGAAGCATGGTTGACTCCCTACACGATACAGGTCATACGCGCTTTCTTACTCCCCAGCAAGTACAATCTGAAAATCAGCAGTTAAGTGGAACATACAAAGGCTTCGGCTTGTACTTGTCCTACGATGCGCAGAGGAAGCTTGTCATCATTTCTTCTACCATTCCTGGTTCACCTGCGGCAAAAGCTGGCTTTAAGCGTAATGATGCAATCATTGCTGTAGATGGTCAGGATGTCAAAGGAAAAGATATTCCAACAGTTAGTGGGATTCTTGGAAGTAAACCTACGACTACCGCCATTACCGTACAGCGTGCAGGTGTCGAGCAACCTGTGACGATCAAAGTGACCCGTGCGGAGATTACAGTACAGAATGTTGTGATGCATTACATACCCGAAAGTCATATTGCACATATTCAAATTGTACAGTTTGCTGATGGTGTGACAGACCAACTAAAAAGTTCCCTTGCTGAGGCAAAAAAGTTGGGAGCGAAGAAAATCATCCTTGATTTACGCGATAATCCAGGCGGCTATCTGCAAGGAGCTATCGATACCGCGAGTTACTTCGTTCCAAAGGGAAATGTCTTGCTTGAGCAAGATAGTTCAGGCCAACAAACACCTATTCCAGTTACGGGCAACACAATTGACACCACTGATACCATTGTTATTCTTACAAACAAAAATACCGCAAGTGCGGCAGAGATCGTATCAGGAGCGTTACACGATAACCATAGAGCCACCATTATTGGTACGACAACATTTGGTACAGGGACAGTATTGCAGCAATATTCGCTTTCAGATGGTTCAGCCATCCTTCTAGGAACACAAGAATGGCTTACTCCGAAAGGAGAGTTCATTCGTGACAATGGGATCAAGCCAGATATAACAGTGGAGCTTGGCAAGAATGCAACTGCACTGTCACCTTCCGACGAAAACGCAGGCAACTTGACAGAACAACAGATTATAGCAAGTGGAGATGCTCAACTTAATGCAGCTATTGAATACCTAAAAACGCACTAGGTGGAAGTCTAATTCATTACACCCTCGTTCGACTTGTGATGTGGTACAAGGGTGTAATGAATTAGACCCCTACATAGGCTTGATAGTATTTGCTTGTAGGAGCGTGTCCGAGAAGGGGTGCAATATAACTTGTTGCCTCTACAACTTTTTCGAGGTCTACGCCAGTCTCAATATTCATACCATGAAGCATATAGAGCAGGTCTTCTGTCGCCAGGTTTCCAGCTGCACCAGGAGCGTAGGGACAACCACCAAGTCCGCCAACTGACGAGTCCACAATAGTAATCCCCATCTGCAATGATGCCAGGACATTTGCAAGGGCTGTCCCACGTGTATCATGAAAATGAACAGCAATTTTCCCAACTGGAATATTATGTGTCACTAACAGGTCTATCATCTTCATAACCTGTATTGGTGTTGCGACGCCAATAGTGTCTCCAAGCGAAATCTCTTCTATACCCATCTCTAGCAGTGCCTGCGCTACTGAAAGAACACGTTGTGGGTCCACAACTCCCTCATAAGGACAGCCAAAAACGGTTGAGATGTAACCACGCACAGGAATAAGCTCTTGTTGTGCGAGTGCTACAACGGGTCGAAAGTTTGCGAGGCTCTCTGCAATTGTCGAATTAATATTGTGATGTGTAAAGCTTTCACTCGCCGCAGTAAAGACAGAAACAGAACGTACACCAGCAGTAATTGCTCGCTCCATTCCTTTAAGGTTGGGAACCAAAACAGGGTAATGTGTGCCTGACCGCTGTGCGATACCAGCCATTACTGCAGTCGCATCACTTAGTTGTGGAATTGAGCGAGGGCTGACAAACGACGTAGCTTCTACAATGGGCGACCCTGCCTCACTCAGCAAGTTGATAAGGTGTATCTTCTGCTCAGTTGGAACATGTACCTTTTCATTCTGCAAACCGTCACGTGGCCCAACCTCGACTATGCGTACAGAGGAAGGGAAAGTAGGAAGCAAATGACCCATAGTTATGCCCCCCTATATTCCGGCTGTTGAGCTGGTACAGTTCTTTCACCCTGACGCCTTTTTTCATCTTGTTCTTCAGGTGATGGCAAGAGGCGTATGTCAGTGGTGGGACCTTCAATTTGAGGAACGTCTGGTTGATTTCGCTCAACTCGTATCTTTGTAATACGTCTCCCTCGCGTTGTAAGCACAGTAAATTTCAAATCTTTATAGGTTGTGGTATCGCCAGCAACAGGAATTTTATCAAGCTGTTCGTAGACAAAACCACCAAGCGTCTCATAGTCGCCCTCTTCGAGCTTCATATCCATCATGTCACTAAACTCATAGATATTGATTTTCGCGTCGAAGATATATTCGTTTTCATTAACTTTTTCGTACAGGACTTCTTCGTGATCGTACTCGTCCTGAATGTCGCCAACAATCTCTTCTACCAGGTCTTCAATAGTAACGAGACCAGCAACCGATCCATACTCATCTACGACGATCACCATATGAACACGCTTCTGACGTATCTCACGTAGCAGATCATCAAGTTTCTTGCTTTCGGGCACAAAGTAGGCAGAGCGCACAAGATCGCGTATTGGGAAGGTGTTGTGACCTTCGCGTAGTTGTTTCAACATATCTTTCGTATACAGGACGCCGATGATCTCGTCGATACCAACGCTCTCCTCGTAGACTGGTATACGTGAAAAGCCGCCTTGCAGTGCGACATCAACCGCTTCCGTTACTGTTGCATTACTATCGAGCGTTACCATGTCAATGCGTGGAACCATTACTTCGCGTACGGTGGTATCGGCAAACTCGAAGATACTATGAATCATATCCGTCTCTTCCTCTTCGAGTACCCCTTCCTCCTCACCCACGGTGACTAATAGACGGAGTTCTTCCTCCGTCACAAATGGACTATTATGCTTTATCTGTCCCCCAAGCATACGTACAAAAAATGAGGTGATACCACCTAGCATGACCACGACTGGATGCAACACCCACGCAGTCCCTTTGACAAGACCAATGAGTGCGCGTGCCCAACGCAGAGGATTCTGTACCGCGGCTGTTTTCGGCGTGATTTCGCAGAAGATTAAGACGACAAGAGAGATAACAATAGATGAAAGTAATTCACCATATGTTGTTGAAAAACGTAATGCGAGTACTGTTGCCAAACTCGATGCAACGATAACAGCAACACTATTGACGATAAGAATAGAAGACAGAAATGTGTTTGGCTCCGCTAAAAGACGCTCAATATCAGCAGCTTTAGTATCACCTTCTTCAACAAGGTTTTTAAGTTTGATACGACTAATAGAGGTGAATGCTGTTTCAGCAGCAGAGGCAAGACCACAGAGGATTAATGTTGCGAAAAGGACCGTAAGTTGAAGCCACGCTGCTGCATCAAACTGTGGGATATGAAAATCAATTCCAGCGGCTATACTTGCAAGGCCAGGGCCGTCCATAGCTGCTATTACTCCTTTTTATCACTCTCTACACTTGAGGTATCTGACGGTTGCATGATGCGCAACACATGCGCAGGAACACCTACAACGAGTGCATGCGGTGGAACATCACGGGTAACAACCGCTCCTGCTCCAGTATATGCATACTCACCAACCGTTACTGGTGCAACGAGTATTGTATCGCACCCAATGAAAGCTCCCGCTCCGATTTCGGTGCGATGCTTCTGCTTACCATCAAAGTTAGAGGTAATAGTGCCAGCAGCGATGTTCGTATGTTCGCCGACAGTGGCATCGCCGAGATAACTAAAATGATGCATATCGGTCTCGGCTCCGACATACGAATTTTTTACTTCTCCAAAGTTACCCATACGCACGTTATGTGCGAGGTATGCACCAGAGCGACAATGACTGAAAGGACCTATCCGTACATCATCTTCGAGCGTTGTCTCTTCTAATGCAGACCCTCGAATGATGCATCGTTCTCCTATCGTTGATGCATCAATAGTGGTGTTTGGTCCAATACGACAATCACTCCCAATTGTTGTCTTACCTGTAAGCATAGTACCAGGAAGAATAACTGTATCCATACCAATAGAAACGGTGGCGTCAATGTATGTTGTGGCAGGATCGACAATGGTTACACCTGCATACATATGTCGCTCAAGAATACGCTTTCTCAGCAAATGTTCTGCTTCAGCAAGCTGTACACGGTCATTGACACCAATTGTCTCATCTAATGTTCCATTCACAGTAGTTATAACACGCTCTTGCACACCTGCTATTCCTACTAAATCGGTGAGATAGTATTCACCAGAAACATTACGTGGCAACGCACGCAAGGTTTCCCAAAGCCACGCACGATCGAAGCAATACACACCCGAGTTTACCTCTTTGATGCGCTTCTGCTCAGGAGTCGCACGCTTCATCTCCACGATTTCACGTACATGTCCCAGGGAGTCGCGGACAACACGACCGAAATCGGAAGGTTGTTCTGTCGTAGCAGTGAGGAAGGTAACAGTAGCATGCTGCGTGAGATGCTCGTGGAGCACACTTGCAAGCATGTTGCTGCTTACTAGGGGAGTATCACCATAGCATACCAGTACAGTTTGTGGCAGTGGATACAGCGCGTCAACAGTTGCTTGTGCGGTAAGTACGGCATGGCCTGTTCCCAGTTGCTCTTCCTGAAGAGCATACAGGTACTGTTCTCCAAAGGCAGCTTCTATCTGTGATGCCTCATGTCCAAGCACAACAATGGGTTTCGGTGTAGAGACAGGCATGATAGAACTGAAAGAAGAAAGTGCCGAAGGAATAGCTTCTACAGCATTGAGTACATGCGCCATTAGTGGCAAACCTGCCAGGGGGTGAAGGACTTTGGGCAATTTTGAACGCATCCGAGTACCTTTGCCTGCTGCAAGGACCACGGTCGCATATATATTCATGAGCGGATATACAAACCTTTTTTTGTTTTCTCTATAAACATATAAATAGAGCGCAGAGAAAGATATCACTGCGCATCTACGCTAAAAGAAAATATTGGCTCGGGTGCCAAGATTCGAACTTGGGAATGGCGGATCCAAAGACCGCTGCCTTACCACTTGGCCACACCCGAATTTTGCCGCGCGACTAAAGCTACGACGAAAGTATATTACACGAAATCGAGGATGTTGTCAACATGATATTTTTGTCTTTTTGTTTTGTATCTTTTTAAACCTTGACAGAGTGATACCTGTGATATATTATATTTAGAGAAGAAGTGAGAATAATTCTCATTATTAGGGTGTACTAACATGATAAAAGAGAAACTAAACACGAATGCCCAAGCTGTCCTGGATGTTGTACGCTCGGTACAGACGCATCCAACGGCTTTAGAGGTGTACGAGAAGGTCAAGCAGGTGCGTCCTCGTATAGGACTGGCAAGCGTCTACCGTATCTTAGGACACCTCGTCGAGCAAGAATATATCAAGGAGTTATCTTATGGTGATGGAAGTTCACGTTACGATGGGCGAACATCACGGCACGATCACGGAGTCTGCACATGTTGTGGAGCACTTCTTGATCTACCAACTGAGGTGACAGTATCACAGCAAATCCTACTACAAGCAGCACAAGCAGCGGGTCTTGAACTAGCCACGCACGAAGTACGTCTCTATGGACGTTGCATGTCGTGTCAAGCCAGCGAAGCGTGTCAGGAATAGATGAGTTGGTCATTTATTGATGTTTAGAGGGAGTAAGGTGCATGTCGTTAGAGCAACAACCTATATCACAGGAGCCGAGTAGCGTGGAGAATCATGCTACCGAGCAAGCGGAACAAAAAACCACAGAACAAAAAGAACTTGAGGAAACTCCTAGTACAACCAGAGAGCAACTCGCGGAAATAGTCAAGGGGTTGACATCAAAAGACAACAGCGATGTGACAGCACGTAACTTTCTGCTACGTGTTGTGCAACCCGGACTAGCTGGACTTATGGATGGCTCGGTCTCAACATTAGCTCCAATTTTTGCAACTGCGTTCGTCACGCACGTAGCAATTCAGACATTTCTTGTCGGTATGGCCTCGGCGACAGGTGCTGGCATCAGTATGGCATTCTCAGAGGCACTATCAGATGATGGTCAGTTAACGGGGCGTGGTAGCCCTGTTATTCGTGGTGGAGTCACGGGCCTCATGACCTTTTTTGGAGGAGCCTTACATACACTCCCCTTTCTTATTCCAAATGTGCATATCGCGCTCTATGTCGCATACATTGTGGTTGCTGTTGAACTCATCATTATCTCGGCAATTCGCCATCGCTACTTTGGCACGAGTTGGTGGCTATCAATCGTACAAGTTGTCGGCAGTGGTATTCTTGTATTCGTTGCCGCACTCATCTTTGGTAACGCATGAATAGAACAGAAAAAGACAGGATGGTGGCGGTGCTACCATCCTGTCTTTTTCTGTTTTACTCCCCCAGCGAGAGTACTGCCATAAATGCCTCTTGTGGTATTTCCACATTACCTACCATTTTCATGCGCTTCTTGCCCTCTTTTTGTTTCTCTAGCAGTTTGCGCTTACGGGAAATGTCGCCACCATAGCACTTAGCAAGCACATCTTTACGCATGGCACGCACAGTCTCACGTGCGATAATTTTGGAGCCAATTGCAGCCTGAATCGGCACTTCAAAGAGTTGTCGAGGAATGAGTCCACGTAACTTCTCGACAAGCGCACGACCTTGATAGTATGCCTTATCACGATGAATAATCAGCGAGAGCGCATCAACGGGATGTCCATTGACGAGAATGTCAAGCTTCACAAGGTCGGAAGATTGATAGGTTCCGAAGGTGTAGTCTAGTGAGGCATAGCCTTGTGTGCGTGACTTCAGTTGATCGTAGAAATCAATGATTACCTCACCAAGCGGCATTGTGTAGGTCAAGAGAACACGTGTTGCCTCGATATACTTTACTTCCTTGAAGATGCCACGGCGAGTAATTACCAGGTCCATAATCGTGCCAATATAGTTTGAAGGCGCGAAGACCGATATTTCCATCATCGGTTCCTCAATGTCCTCGATCTCATTTGTGGGCGGCATCTCCGATGGATTGTCAACTTCGATACTCTCACCGTCGGTTTTCAGTACGTGGTATTCGACACTTGGTGCGGTGGCGAGAATGTCCAGGTTATACTCGCGCTCTATGCGCTCCTGAACAATTTCCATATGCAACAGACCCAGGAACCCACAACGAAAGCCAAAACCCAGGGCGTTTGAGGTTTCTGGTTCGTAAAAGAGTGATGCGTCATTCAGCCGTAAACGATCTAATGCTTCACGTAGGAGTGGGTATTCACTGCCTTCTACTGGATAGAGACCCGCAAACACCATTGGTTTGGCGGGTTTATAACCCGGTAACATCTCGACATCGCCCAAAGCACTTGGGACAGTCACAGTATCACCGACACGGCAGTCTTTAACGTTTTTGAAGCCAGTCGCGATATAACCAACTTCGCCCGTTGTAAGTTCTTCAGCTGACGTAAGACGCGGATGAAAGTAGCCAGCCTCAAGAATATCGGTTGTGCTGCCCACAGCCATCATCGAGACACGCTCGTTGGTACGTAACTTGCCATCGACAACGCGCAGGTAAGCAATCACACCTTTATATGCATCGTAGTGAGAGTCGAAGACCAGCGCACGAAGTGGCTTCTCTGTATCCCCTTTTGGCTGCGAAATTTGTTTAATCACCGCCTCAAGGATGTCTTGTGTGCCGATACCCTCTTTTGCCGAGGCAAGAATACACTCGTCACCCGGTATGCCGATGACTTCCTCCACCTCTTTCTTCACCTTTTCGGGGTCAGCACTGGGCAGGTCAATTTTGTTAATCACCGGAATAATGGCAAGATCTGCCTCTAGCGCAAGATAGAGATTCGCTAATGTCTGGGCTTCGATCCCCTGCGTTGCGTCGATAACGAGCAAGGCACCTTCACAGGCAGCAAGACTACGCGAGACTTCATAGGTGAAGTCTACATGTCCTGGTGTATCGATCAGGTTCAGCTCGTATTCTTCACCATTCAGCGCAGTATAGCGCATACGAACCGCCTGCGCTTTGATAGTGATACCTTTTTCACGCTCTAAGTCCATCTGGTCAAGCGTCTGTTCCATCATGTCACGCTTGGAGACGGTGCCAGTGTACTCTAAGAGCCTATCGGCAAGGGTTGACTTCCCATGATCTATATGCGCAACAATACAAAAATTCCTAATATGTGCTTGATCCGTCATTCAATAATGCCTCCACACAACACCTCATCACCTATAGCTCCGCCATAAAAAACGGCTGCCTGTCCTGGGGTGATAGCCCGTTGTGGATTTTTTAGTGTTACCTGCACACGATTTCCCTCAATGGGGGTAACAAGTGCAGGCTGCTCGGTAGCCTTGTAGCGTACTCGTACCAACGCGTCAAATGGCGCGCTCGGCGTCTCACCACTCAGATAATGCATATTGCCGACAACAAATGTGTGCTTATCCAATGCAACAGCTGGACCAACAACGATAGCATTTCGTTCAGCATCAATATCAAGTACATGCAATGGTTCAGAAGAGGTAAGACCCAACCCTTTGCGCTGCCCAATAGTGTAGTAGGCCAAGCCACGATGCCGCCCCAATGTTTTGCCTTGCTGATCGTAGATTGGTCCGGGTTTTGGTAATGTGATGAGTGGCTTTGTAGCGGTTGCGACTCCTGCTCCTACCAGTTCTGGCTCATAATCGCCGTGTTTCGCTGCATAGCGGTCAATAAAGCCACGATAGTCATTTTGTGCAACAAAGCATATTTCCTGGCTCTCAGCCTTTGTCGCGACGGTCATACCGCGTTGAGCTGCCATTGCGCGTACCTGCGGCTTAGTATAACCACCTAGTGGGAAACAGGCATGAGCAAGCTGATGTTGATTCAGCACATGCAGTACATAGGATTGATCTTTTTCAGGATCAACGGCACGTCGAAGCCGCCTCTTGCCAGTAATCGGATTATCGTCTACCTGTACATAATGCCCTGTCGCTAGATAATCCGCATCGAGAGCCAATGCACGATTGAGCAACACGGTAAAACGAATATGACGGTTACACGTCAGGCATGGATTAGGAGTACGGCCTGCGACATAATCCTCATAAAAGGAGTCAACTATTTTATGCTTAAACTCTTCTTCCACGTTGACAAGATAGAATGGAATATCAAGCATACGAGCAACACGACGCGCATCATCAACGGATTCAAGCGAGCAACATTTATTTTGCGCAACACGCTCAACACCATCGTCTTCTGACTCGATAACGCCCGGTTCTGACCAGAGACGCAACATAATACCAATTACTTCGTGACCTTGCTCTTTTAGTAATGCAGCGGCGACTGAGCTATCCACGCCGCCGCTCATTGCGACGACTATTCGTGCCATGATGTTTTTCCTGTTTGAGAATATCTATACGTTGATAGAAAAAGGGGATACAAGTATTGCTAGCTACGTTCTGTATTTTGTAGTAGAAAAAAGGACTAGCCATAACTGGGCTAGCCTCCTTGCTGTAGCGTCGTTTTGGATTTGGCAAAGGTACATAGAACGCCCTTCTTGCCAAGCTTAGAGTAGCATAGAGAGACGCTCTTTGTCAAATTTCTGCATGACCCACTCGACGATACTTTACGTTTCATGTATAATGGCCTCAAAGATAGTTAGCGACGCTCGAAAAGCCGGAAAGCTCTCCTGAGCTGTCGGGCAGGGAGGAAAATATGCCAAAGAAAGCAACGCCTGCACGAAGTGGAGTGCAACGTACCAAACCGAAGACACAAAAGAGTTTTGAGCTTGTTCGTCCTGTATCTCAGGTTCAGGAACTCGATATTGAAGAGAAGAGTGAAATAGCAGAAGAGTCAACCCTTGTCGCATCAACAGATAAAACGTCATCTGCTGCTGAGCCTTCTTCAGAACTTGCGGCACTGCCATCCGTGCCGCAGAAAAAAGCCAAATCTAGCAGTGTAGCTACTCAAACTGCACCCGTCGAAACTGTAACTCCAAAAGCTCCTGCAGAGGTGGAAACACCGATTGTACCAGCAAAGGGAAGTGCTTCTGCACGACTAGCCGCTCGCAAAACCGCGCAACGCTCACAACGCAGCCAAGCATCACTTATTACCGCAGAACACTATTCCTATGTACGTAGAGACCTTGCCTTTATCGCCGTTCTTGCCGCAATCATGTTTATAGCAATTATCGCACTCTATTTTGTTCCTGGCATAGGAGCTTAATTAGGAAACCGATGCTTAGTAATAAGAAACAAAAGAAGCACTGCTCATATGGAGTCAGTGCTTCTTGATGTTTGCGTTCGATGTCGTGTATACACGAGTACTTTATCCTTGTAAGCAAAACAGGTGTTGTCCTGCTTAGTGTACCAAGGGGCTAGTGCCTAGGCCCATGGGAACACCGTGGCGATGGACAGATGGAATAGTTACACCGAGCACACGCTGCATCGCCATCGTGTGGCAACAGTCGCCCCAATCATGAAAGAAGCGGCAAGTACAGGTCCACTCGCCATCATCAAAATTTGTTGTATGAACATCGTTCTCACCCTGAAATTTCGCTTCAAAGTGTGTGAACTGAATGCGCTCTGGTTCCTCCGCGTATCGTTTGGCTTTTGCGATTTTGCTGATCATACTTGAGTTCATAAGCTATCTCCTTGAAAATCTAGCAACCACTCCGCGTCCACATCTTCTGTCCTCTACGCTTCTGTGGCATAGCCTACACAGTCCATGCACAATTGCACAGCTGTAAGCATTCGTAGTATCGCACCATGATAAAGTATCAGATTTTCATCTTATTCAAGCAGTTCTTGAATAGTTGAAGGGAAGCACCTCCTCCTTTCATAAATACTTATCTTATCGACCTCCACCAACTGGTAGAGTAGTGGCCCAAGGAAGAAAGAAGAATCTAATGAGCCCGAAAGCCAATGCGCGTATAAAGATGAATAAGCTGAAAAATAAAAAACACCAGGAACATTCTGCTCCCAGTGTGTGTTTACGCGTCAAAATCAGTCTGTGTTAACCGCATCAGATGCAACGATGCAATATGCAATTTCAATGAGACTGAATACATACGCATTCCAATTCTCATCCAGCAACTAGCTGGATGTACATGACCTGATGCCAAACAACTTCAAAACGACGATGTTGTGATTATGTAGGCTGATATGTACGCCCGAATATGCTTTGCTAATGAAGACGATTATACCATAGAGAGCGATGAAAGTCTAGCCCATTGGATAGGAGATTTTGAAAAATAGTTAGTTGTGAGTATGAGCAAAGATGTATATCATGTAGGGGTCATAATTCCTTACGCCCTCATCGCCCTGTAGCACGCGATGAGGGCGTAAGGA
>CAZZVE010000104.1:0-16847 GCA_964657325.1 uncultured Ktedonobacterales bacterium | reverse complement strand
TCAAAAACGGGATTTTGATAATAGGCTTCTGCCTCGATAATTCCCTCATGATGCAGTTGTGAGATGAGGGGCGACATCCCATGATAGCGCAAACCACCCGAATGAATGCTTGGTGGCATGAAGTCATGGCCCAGCGTGTACATTTTCATGAGTGGGGTCATGCCAATGGTATCACCAAAATCATACGCATACACACCTCTTGTTAAACTAGGACATGCCATTGGTTCGGCAGCTAAGAAGCGTGTTTTTAAACCCTTACGTAAAGACTCGCCAATAAAGGGGAATGCGATACCAGAGAAATTGCTACCACCGCCAATGCAGCCAACCACGACATCAGGATAATCGCCAGCCTGAGCCATTTGCAGCAAGGCTTCTTCACCGATCACCGTTTGGTGCAGCATGACGTGATTAAGAACGCTACCAAGCGCATACTTCGTTGTGCCACCACTCTTTGCCGCAACCTCTACCGCTTCACTAATGGCAATACCAAGACTACCCATGTTATCCGCATTTTTGGCAAGAATACTGCGACCTGCATCCGTCAGATTGCTTGGACTGGCATGAACGACTCCTCCATAGGTTTGCATCATTGACCTGCGATAGGGCTTTTGCTCATAGCTTATCTTGACCATAAAGATTTCGACTTCCACGCCGAAGAATGCACCTGCCATCGCTAACGCTGATCCCCACTGTCCAGCACCGGTCTCGGTTGAGAGTTTCTTGATTCCCTCTTCTTTGTTGTAGAAGGCTTGGGGTACAGAGGTATTTGGTTTATGACTACCAACGGGACTTACACCCTCATATTTATAATAGATGCGAGCCGGAGTATCGAGAGCTTTTTCCAAACGTCGCGCCCGGTAGAGCGGGCTAGGACGCCACTGTGCATAAACCTGACGCACCGGTTCCGGAATCTCGATGTAGCGTTCGGTACTCACTTCCTGCTGAATCAAGGCCGCAGGAAAAAGCGGAGCAAGATCATCGGGTGTAACAGGCTGTTTTGTACCCGGATGCAATGTAGGTGTCGGCGCATTGGGCATGTCAGACACGATGTTGTACCACGCACGAGGCATCTCATCTTCGCTCAGTAAGTATTTTGTGTGCTTGTTGTCAGGCATGGATCGCTCCTCTCGGAATGCAAATACGGTTGTACACAGGGGAAATACGGAATGTAGCTTAAGGGCTATATGGAACGGTATGATATCTACGATTGTGTTGTCAAGTGTTGACATGACAGGGGCAAGCCCTGTCACTACTATACGACTCTCACGACGTGGCTTGGCTACATGAATCCGTGTATAGTAGTAGTGACAGGGCTTGCCCCTGTCATGCTCCCGTGCTACTCTAGCTTTGTCAAAATGCTTGACATTTGAAATATTTCAATCTAAACTATTCCTACTAAACGAAATAGCGCGAGTACGTTGTAGGGGTCTCACTCATTATTTCAAGGAGCGATTGCTATGCGCATTGTGTGTATCGGAGGCGGTCCGGCAGGGCTATACTTTGCATTGCTTATGAAGCAGGCACAACCAGAGGCAGCCATCACTGTTGTAGAGCGTAATCTCCCTCACGATACGTTTGGCTGGGGCGTCGTCTTCTCCGATCAAACACTTGGCAATCTTGCACGCGCCGATGCTCCGACGTATACCGCCATCACGAACAGCTTTAACCACTGGGACGAGATAGATGTTCATTTCAAAGGACACACAATACGCTCTGGTGGACATGGCTTTAGTGGCATCGCACGTAAGCGTCTGCTGAACATCCTACAAGAGCGTTGCGCTGAATTAGGCGTCGAATTGGTATTCCAAACCGAGTTGAAGAATACTTCATTCTATAAAAACGCAGACCTTATCGTTGCCAGCGATGGTGTAAACAGCGCGATACGCCTCGCACATGCTGAACACTTTCAACCACGTATTGAGAAACGGATATGTAGGTATGTCTGGTTGGGCACGCATCAGCACTTCGACGCCTTCACATTTGCCTTTGAGGAAACCGAATGGGGTTGGTTCCAAGCACATGCCTATACGTTTGACAATGACACAAGTACCTTTATCGTAGAAACGCCCGAAGAAAATTGGGTTCGTGCTGGCCTTGATAGTATGACTACTGACGAATCCATTGCGTTCTGCGAACACATCTTCGCACGCTATCTGGATGGGCATGCCCTCTTAAGCAATACACGTCACATGGCGAATCCATGGATCAACTTTCAGCATGTCACCAACGCGCACTGGTCCTATCAAAACATTGTCTTGCTTGGAGATGCCGCACATACCGCGCACTTTTCTATCGGGTCAGGAACCAAGCTTGCACTAGAAGACGCCATTGCTCTATCACAAGCATTGCACCAATACAAAGATATTCCTACAGCACTTCAAACCTACGAGGCGGAACGCAAGATAGAGGTTATCAAGCTGCAAAATAGCGCACGCAATAGCACCGACTGGTTTGAAAATGTCAAACGCTATACAGCACTTGAAGCGGAACAATTCGCTTATAGTCTACTCACACGAAGTCAACGCGTCTCACATGAAAACCTACGCTTGCGCGACGTGCAGTACGTCACTGGTATAGAAACATGGATGGCACAAAAAAGTGGCATGGCAGCGAAGGCCGTTCCACCGATGTTTACACCATTTCGACTCCGTGAACTGACACTATCTAACCGCGTTGTGGTCTCACCAATGGCGATGTATTCATGTCAAGATGGTACGCCCGACGAATTTTATCTTGTGCACCTGGGAAGTCGCGCACATGGTGGAGCGGGATTGCTTTTTACTGAAATGACCTGCGTATCGCCCGATGCACGTATCACTCCCGGTTGTGCGGGCATGTATCAAATTGCACACCGCGATGCATGGCAGCACATTGTCTCCTATGTGCATACACGCACACTCGCCAAAATTGGCATGCAACTTGGTCATGCTGGACCAAAAGGCTCGACGCAACTTGGCTGGGAAGACAGCGATGAACCTCTGTTAGAGGGCAACTGGCCTCTGCTCGCGCCCTCTGCCATTCCATATGGACCACACAACCAGACGCCACGCGCTATGACAAGAGCAGACATGGACAGCGTACGAGCAAACTTTGTACGTGCCGCGCATTGGGCAGAAGAATGCGACTTTGACTGGTTAGAACTTCATTGCGCACATGGCTATCTGCTCTCTAGCTTTATCTCGCCACTAACAAATATTCGTCATGACGAGTATGGTGGCTCATTAGAAAATCGCTGTCGCTATCCCTTAGAAGTTTTTTCCGCTCTTAGAGACGTATGGCCTGCTCACAAACCAATGTCGGTACGCATTTCGGCACACGATTGGGCTGAAGGGGGCAATACATCCGATGATGCCGTAGAGATTGCACATCTCTTTAAGGAAGTGGGGGCCGACCTGATTGATGTATCATCGGGACAGACAACACGTTTAGCAAAGCCTACCTATGGACGTATGTATCAGACACCCTTCTCTGATCGTATTCGTAACGAGGTTGGTATCGCTACAATGGCGGTCGGTGCCATCTTCGAGCCAGATCACGTGAACAGTATCATCGCCGCAGGTCGAGCAGACCTGTGCGCGCTTGCACGTCCGCACCTTGCCGACCCCTATTGGACGCTACACGCGGCGGCACAACTCGGCTATACAGATATGCCGTGGCCTCCGCAATATCTCAATGGCAAAGCACAACTCGAACGTAATTTATCGAAAACCGAACGTCCGTAGGGACCGATTTATCGCGTCCTGGGGTGAGGTTTGGGGGAACACGTTGGGGAAAGGCATCTTCATCGCGTTGCCCCACAGCCCCACCCTTTGGACGCGATAAATCGGTCCCTACCACTACTTATAGGAAAGTAACACCAACACATGACAATACACAGTGCTTCTTCGGAAACACAGATTACAGACCACGAAGCAGAACCTGGAGTGCTGCGTTTGTGGTTACGACTATTGACATGTACAACGCTCATAGAAAATCAAATAAGTAGCCGTCTGAGGAGCGAGTTCGATACAACGTTGCCACGTTTTGACTTAATGGCACAGCTTGCACGTTTTCCCGATGGTTTGCTTATGAGCGAGTTGTCACAACGCATGATGGTTTCAGGTGGCAATATTACTGGCATCACTGACAATCTCGAACGCGATGAACTTGTCGAGCGTGTTCCGCAACCCAACGACCGCCGTGCGAAAAAAGTGCGACTCACAGACAAAGGACGTATCACCTTTGACCAGATGGCTAGCGTCCATGCGACCTGGATTGACGAATGGTTAGGCGGCTTGACGACACAAGAACAACAACAACTATATGCCTTATTAGGCAAAATCAAGCATCACGTAGAAAGTGTATAGCGGTAGGGGCGCAGTGAATTGCTGCCCCTACCGAGTTTGTCAACATCTATTTAAAATGGAGAGTATGCTATGGCGCAACACTTCTTATGGCAGGTGACTGGCAACGTTGCCACGATCACGCTTAATCGTCCTGAAAAGAAAAACCCGCTTACATTCGAGTCATACGCTGAACTACGCGATACCTTCCGTGCATTAGCTTATGAGGAAACGCTCAAAGCCGTCGTTATCACTGGTGCAGGTGGCAACTTCTGCTCTGGGGGTGATGTACATGAGATCATCGGCCCACTCACACGTATGACCATGCCTGAATTATTGAACTTTACACGCATGACTGGTGATGTTGTCAAAGCAATGCGCGCCTGTCCACAGCCTATTCTCGCAGCCATTGAAGGTGTGTGTACAGGCGCGGGTGCAATGCTAGCTCTGGCGTGCGACTTGCGCTACGGTACGCAGGACAGCAAAACGGCCTTTCTCTTTACACGCGTCGGCTTGTCTGGGAGCGATATGGGTGCCTGTACACTGCTTCCGCGTGTGATAGGACATGGACGTGCCGCAGAACTACTCTATACGGGACGCACAATGACCGCCGAAGAAGGATTAAATTGGGGCTTCTTTAACGCGCTTTATTCCTCAGATGACGTGCTTCTCAAAGCACAAGATATGGCGGCACAGCTTGCGAATGGCCCAACGTTTGCACACGCGATGACAAAGAAATTGTTGCACCAGGAATGGGCAATGGGTCTGGATGAGGCCATCGAAACCGAGGCTGAGGCACAAGCCATTTGTATGCAAACACAAGATTTTCACCGCGCCTATGAAGCGTTTGTTGCCAAACAGCGACCAATCTTTCAAGGAAATTAAGGAGGGATATAACATGACCACACCTTCGGCTCATCTTGACACCTTTGCACGCGATAATTTACCTCCACGAGAACAGTGGCCTGACCTGATTTTCACGCTACCAGAGTTACAGTATCCTACGCAACTTAACGCTGTATCTGAGTTAGTAGACTCCTGGGTTCGTCAAGGACGTGGTGAGCGTCCCGCTATCTATGGTGCTTACGGGACGCTCACCTATCAACAATTACAAGAGCGGGTTGATGCGGTAGCGCACGTTCTGACAACTGATATGGGACTTGTGCCAGGAAACCGCGTGCTCCTTCGTGGTGCCAATAGCGCAATGATGGCGATTTGTTGGCTTGCCGTTGTCAAGGCCGGACTCATCGCAGTAGCAACCATGCCCCTGTTACGAGAGAAAGAATTGGTCGATGCTATTACACTGGCACATATCAGCGTTGCTATCTGTGATAGGCCGCTAGAGGCTGAATTGCGATTAGCCCAGCAGCGTTGTCCTATCTTACAACAGACTCTTTATTTTAACGACACCTCCAGTGATGGACTTGAAGCACGTATGTCTTCCTGGCACGAACCGTTCAAAGCAGTAGAAACTGCCGCCGATGATACAGCTCTCATCGCCTTTACCTCTGGCTCAACAGGAAAGCCAAAGGCAACGATGCACTTTCACCGCGACCTCCTGGCGGCTAGCGATTGCTTTCCTAGATCAGTGGTGCATCTCACGGCAAATGATATCTGCATTGGTACACCGCCATTGGCCTTTACCTTTGGACTTGGTGCACTTCTACTCTTCTCACTCCGTGTTGGTGCCGCGACTGTGTTGTTGGAAAAGTTGACTCCTGAAAGCCTATTGCAAGCCATTCAAGACTATTCTGCAACGGTTGTCTGGTCTTCACCTCTTTTCTATCGACAAATGGCAAGATTTGCGCGTAAATTTGATCTTTCATCGCTACAAAAAAGCGTCTCTGCTGGCGAGGCGTTACCGATTTCAACACGCACACTCTGGCGCGATGCAACTGGCCTTGACATCATTGACGGTATTGGTTCCACAGAAATGTTACACATCTTCATCGCAGCAGCAGGTGCTGACATACGCCCAGGAGCAACAGGAAAACCAGTGTCGGGCTATCAGGCGGCTGTCTTTGACAATGTAGGAAACATGCTACCTGCTGGATCAGTGGGACGCCTCGGTGTGAAGGGACCAACAGGATGTCGCTATCTTGCTGATGACCGTCAACGAAGCTATGTACAAAATGGCTGGAATATGACAGGTGATGCCTATTTGCTGGACGAAGATGGCTACTTCTGGTTTCAAGCCCGTACAGACGACATCATTGTTACAGCAGGCTACAATGTTGCGGGGCCAGAGGTCGAGAGTGCCTTGTTAGAGCATCTCGCTGTTGCGGAATGCGCCGTTGTGGGTGCTCCTGACTCAGTACGTGGCACGATCATCAAAGCATTTATTGTCCTCAACACCGGCTATGAGGGAAATGATGAGATGGCGAAGGCCCTGCAAGATTTTGTCAAACAGCATATTGCTCCTTATAAGTATCCACGTGCCATTGAGTTCTGCGATAAGTTACCACGCGCGGATACGGGCAAAGTCCAACGTTATAAACTACGTCAACACTCGTAAAATAAAAAGGGAATTGCTCATGTCAAAATCGCTCACCTACGCCAGCTATCTGCGCGTTGACGAACTGCTCGATCTACAAACACCTAAAAGCACTGGACCTCATGGACCAGAGCACGATGAGATGCTTTTTATCGTGATTCATCAGGTCTATGAACTCTGGTTTAAGCAGATACTGTACGAAATCGACTATCTCATGACGCTATTACGTACAAATGAGCCTGCACGGGCGACGCATGTGACGCGTCGCGTACTCGCCATTCTAAAAACTGTTGTTGCACAACTCGATGTACTTGAAACGATGACGCCTCTTGAATTTAATTCGTTTCGCAACTTCTTGGAGTCGGCTAGTGGGTTCCAGTCAGCCCAATTTCGTGAGATAGAGTTTGTCTTTGGCTATAAACGTGAAACAGTTTTTCACAACTATACACAAGATTCAATAGGGAGGCATAAGCTTGAGGAGCGTTATATGCAGCCCTGTCTCTGGGATGCGTTCCTATATTATCTCAGTCTCAACGGCTATCCTGTACCAGACAACCAACTTCATCGAGATGTCACGCAACCCATTATTCCTTCGCCAGCCGTTCAAAGCATTCTCATTGATGTCTATCGTCAAAACGTCACCGTCAGCAACATTTGTGAAAACCTTGTGGATATGGATGAAGGATTTGAGGAGTGGCGATACCGACACTCGAAAATGGTCGAGCGCACCATTGGTTACAAAGCTGGTACAGGCGGCTCATCTGGTGCTGGCTATCTCGCGTCAACCATCAAACCTTTTTTTCCTGACTTGTGGATTATTCGTTCACAATTTTAAACCTGTTTCTAGGACGGACGCCCACAAGGGGCAATACTGTTTAAATAAGCGCAAAAATGTCAGAGAGTGGGACCCACGGACACCCCTTGTGGGCGTCCGTCGTACCAAATATCTTTCGATGAGTATCCTTACACTTAAAGAAAGGGCACTATCTATGTCTGTTAACGAACAGCTTACACTTTCGGGAAAGCGCGCGGTAGTCACAGGTGCTGGACGCGGTATTGGTCGCAGTATTGCGCTTGCCCTTGCACACGCGGGAGCCGATGTTGTCGTAACCGCACGAACACCTGCCGAACTGAATTCGCTCGTTACCCAGATACAAGCCATAGGACGCAAAGGCTATGCGGTTGCCTGTGATGTAACTGATGGAGAACAGGTGCAACACATGGCACAAACGTGTTTAGAGACAATGGGCGGCATTGATATTCTGGTCAATAACGCGGGCAATGCGAGTAGTCATAAATTCTTGAATCACCCTGATGAGCTTTGGCAACGTATGCTCGCCGTGAATCTAACAAGCGTGTATGCTGTCACGAAAGCCTTTGTGCCGACACTGATAGAGCAGCGTTGGGGTCGCATTATCAATATCGCTTCAACCGCATCAAGAGTGGGTGGACGTTATATCGCAGCCTATACGGCAGCAAAGCATGGCGTACTTGGCCTTACACGCGCCCTAGCTATCGAGTTCGTTTCGTATAACATCACAGTAAATGCCATCTGCCCAGGCTACGTTGATACTCCTCTAACTGATACCAGCGTGAGCAACATTACCGCGCGTACAGGAATGAGCGAGGCACAAGCACGCGAGACGCTCGCAAAAACAAGTCCACAACAACGATTGATAGAACCCGATGAGATAGCCTCCCTCGCCGTTTTTCTCGCACAAGAAAGCAGTAAGGGTATCACAGGGCAAGCCATCAACATAGATGGTGGCGGAGTTATGTCATAATTTAGACTATAAGAAGGTTAAATATATGGAAAAAACTATTATCAATCCACCCTCATTGGCACGTCCCAGTGGCTTTAATCATGGCATTGTTGTTACTGGTGGACGCCTCCTCTTTCTCGCTGGACAAACTGGCAGTGATAAAGAAGGTAGAATCGTCGCTCATGGCGATCTCGTTGCTCAATATGCACAGGTGTTACGAAATCTCCAAACCGTCATTGAAGCTGCTGGCGGGACAATGCAGGACATTGTGAAGATAACAATTTTTGTCAGTGACCGCGACGACTATCGCGCCAATCTTCCAGCACTAGGCAAAGTGCACCGGACCTTCTTTGGCAGCTACTATCCAGCGACTGCCCTGCTCGAAATCTCACGTTTTTTTCAGGATGAGGCGTTGATTGAAATAGAAGGACTTGCGGTTCTTAACGAAAACATGGAATAATTGGAGAGTCTATTTCACTACATTCAGGTCATTTTGTGTGGTAAGGAAAGTGTATGCAGATTAGCGCACCAGCAGAGTATATCATCCTGGGCTTGCTCAAGAGTCGGCCTATGCATGGATATGAGATGTTTCAGAAGTTTGAAACCAGCTCATTGGGAGAAATTATGCATCTGGAAATGAACCAGATGTACGCATTCATCAAAAAGCTAGAAAAACTGGGCTATATCGAGACAACCTTAGAAACACAGGAAACACGCCCACCGCGCAAAATTCATGCACTTACTCAGTCAGGTGACGCTATTTTTCAAGAATGGTTAACACAACCCGTCGAGAAACCACGCGATATTCGTATTATCTTTCTTTTAAAGCTCTACTTCGTACAAATTTTTATCCCTCATGCTATTGCTAATCTCATCGACCAAGAAATTTCCGCGTGTAGTAGTTTTCTGCATCATTTAGAGTCGAAACATTCTTCCGATACTATTAATAAAGACAATGACACGTTTTTTGAGCAAATTGTGTTACGCAGTCGTATTCATCAGACGCGCGCGCTCCTTGAATGGATGCACGAACTGCAAGCAACATTGTCAGTTACACATTCCTTATAACTTATAATATGTAGTACTGGAAAGGATTTTCTCGCATGTCCACTACCACTGCTGTCATTCTTTTAGCAGCAGGCCGCTCAAGCCGAATGGGACAAGGACAGCACAAACTGTTGTTACCGCTTGGAGACCGTCCCGTACTTCTTCATGTTGTCGAAACCGTTCTTGCCTCACAAGCACAACCTCTTGTAATAGTGTTAGGCCATCAAGCAGAGCAGGTACGAACGCTACTTACTCCTTATGACGCAAAACTTATAACCGTCGAAAATCCTGACTATCAACAAGGTATGAGTACATCCTTACGCAAGGGCATAGATACGTTGATGTCTTCTTATCCAGCAGTGAATGGAGCCTTAATTGTTCTCGGCGATCAACCCCTTATGACTTCACATATTCTCGATAGTATGATCGAGACAAAGCAAACCACGGGCAAACGCATCATCGCGGCACGCTATAGTGGCAAACGTGGCAACCCCACACTCTTTGACGCGAGCCTCTTTCCCGAACTCATGGAGATGACGGGCGATGAAGGGGGACGTAAAGTTCTTGAACGCCATAGTCAAGAAATAGCAACGCTAGACATGGATGAAGATATATCAAACTACGACGTGGATACATGGGAAGCGTACCAACAGGTGCTCAGGATATGGGAAGGACGCACCTGATACGTTTCCAAATCCATCTATAACGTTGGTTATAGGGACCGATGTATCGCGTCCTCTTGGCGATTGACGTGCCGACAAGGACGCGATACATCGGTCCCTACCTCCCTTGACAACCTATCATATATCAGCACATACTACAGTATAGCAAAAAAACAGTTTCGCCAGCCCATAATCAGGACGTTCGATAGACCTGAGCAGGTTGCCCAGGTCTATTTATGATTATCGTCTGAGGGCAACGTGTACATAAACAAGGGGGTTTCCGATGATCGACGTATTACCTGACGTAGAAAAATGGCGTGGACGCGGCGAACGTGTTGCCATTGCCACTGTTATCTCTATGCAAGGCTCGGCACCCCGCAGACCAGGGGCAAAACTTGCGGTCAGTGAAAGTGGCGAACTCGCGGGTTCAGTAAGCGGGGGTTGTGTAGAACCTGCCGTGGTACATGCAGCCCTGGAGGTCATCGAAGATGGCAAGCCGCAGATGCTCGAATTTGGGATCACCGAAGAGCAGAATATTGAACAAATCGGTCTCGCATGTGGCGGCACCATTCAGGTCTTTGTAGAACGCCTGGATTGGTAGTATCTCGACATCTTTATTATTATCAACATTTCACCGCACATCTTGTACAAAGAAGTATGTAGGAGTCATTTATGAGTGGACTCTATGAAGCGTTAAAAGACCAAATAGAAAAGGAAAAGGGCGCGGCACTGGCAACCGTGGTACGAGGTATTGACAATATTGGCTCGAAACTCCTTGTATTCCCCGATAAAACCACGAGTGGTACGCTTGGACTACCTGCGCTTGACGCACTTGCATTAGTAGATGCCGAGCGTGCGATGTGGAAAGGTGAAGCACAAACACATACTTACACGCTCGATAGCGCAGCCGAGGCACAAGAGCCATACGAGGTATTCATCGAAGGCTTTCCACCCCCACCATCGCTCATTATTGTTGGAGCCGGTCATATCGCTATTCCACTCACACTCTTCGCCAAAACGCTCAATTATCACGTCACCGTCATTGATGCTCGCGCGGCCTTTGCTACACGCGAACGCTTTCCTCAAGCTGACGACCTAATTGTCGAGTGGCCCGACGAAGTGTTAGAGCGTATGGACCTCAATCCATCAACCTCTGTTGCTGTGCTCACGCATGATCCGAAGTTTGACGAACCAACGCTGAACGTGGTGCTCAGGCACGACGTGGGCTATGTGGGGGCTATCGGAAGCCGCAAAACAGGCGAAGAACGTGCAGAACGCCTTGTGAAAAACGGCTTAACGCTAGAGCAAGTCAAACGCATTCATGGGCCTATTGGCCTCAGTATTGGTGGAAAGGCACCAGAGGAGATTGCCCTTGCGATTATGGCAGAAATCGTTGCAACGCGCCACGGCAAAGATCCCAGTGCGTTCGCTCAAACTAATACGCGAAAGGGTGCATCCTCATGAACACAATGAGTGTCTATAATGAAATTCAAGACGCGCTACAACACGGGGAACGCATTGTCATCGCAACGGTTGCTAAGACAGTCGGCTCCGCACCCTGTGGTGTCGGTAGCAAAATGTTAGTACATGCAGACGGAAGCGTTAGCGAAGGCATAGCAGGCCCTTTGACCGATGGGAAGATAGCGCAGGAGGCTCTCAGGGCATTGAGTGAGGGACACTCACAAACTGTCCATATCCATATAGATGCCGATAACGGAGAAGCCGTGGGAAGTTGCGGGGCAACGCTAGAGGTTCTTCTGGAAGTGCTACGGCCTGAACCCCGACTCATTATTGTTGGTGCGGGCTATGTCGCGCAAGCTCTTGCACGGCTGTCGCTCAACCTTGATTATCGTATCGTGGTCGTTGATGATCGTCGGGACTTTGCCAATCCACAAGCTTTTGGGGACAAGATACAACTTGCCTTTGGCGACATCCCACAAACGATCCACACATTAGAACCCGACGAGTCGAGCTGGATTGTGATTGTTACCCGTGGGCACACCCTCGACAAAGAAGCTTTACACGCTGCATTGGAAAGCAAAGCAACGTACATTGGAATGATTGGGAGTCCCAGTAAGGTCAAGAATATCTTCAAAACTTTGATGAAAGAAGGTATAGCACCAGAGCGACTCGCTCAGGTTCATGCACCTATTGGTTTGGACATAGGTGCGGAAACACCCGATGAAATTGCTTTGAGCATCGCCGCGGAAATGCTGATGATGCGTAAAAAGGGGACGGGTGCTTCGCTCAAAACCACACATAATCTGGTACAGGAAGAGGCTGTAGTCTAGCTCATACATTGGCTTGACAACATTTGACAATGTAACCTTTATTGTGCTACTCTCTGTTAAGCTAGAGTATCTCGTATCCTTC
This sequence comes from uncultured Ktedonobacterales bacterium, assembly GCA_964657325.1. Lineage (GTDB taxonomy): Bacteria > Chloroflexota > Ktedonobacteria > Ktedonobacterales > Ktedonobacteraceae > JBBQVS01. Next base: position 4,186 of record CAZZVE010000104.1, on the reverse strand, counting down.
TTATCTCATTTACGATGTATAGAAATACGATAGAGAAATGATGATTTTGCACTTGTTTAGCATCAGCAATAAATAGCTGGACGCTTCAAAATCTTCACTAGCATCATCCCTCACGCTATTATATATTGAAAGGAGTTTTCATTCGTCTTTCACAGCATAGAGCCTCACACTGAATGAACAGTATACAGGAACAATCGCGTTTTTCCTCATATTTCCATAGGTGTTAATGGAGGAGGACGCAGCTTAGCTATATGGAGGACCATTAGTAACGATGAAGCGCGCAATTACAATGACCGTGAACGGTCAAAAACAGCAATCAGAGGTCGAGCCTCGCACACTGCTCGCCCATTATTTACGCGACACCTTAGACCTGACAGGAACACACATTGGCTGCAACACATCTCAGTGCGGTTCCTGTGTGGTTATGCTCAATGGTGAAGCAGTGAAATCATGTACCATCCTTGCTGTACAAGCTGATGGTGACGAAGTGACCACGATTGAAGGTATCGCCAATGGTGATATACTCCACCCCATTCAAGAAGGCTTCTGGGAGAAACATGGCCTTCAATGCGGCTATTGCACTCCCGGCATGATTATGGCCTCCTATCAACTACTCAAAAACAACCCCAATCCAAGTGAAGAAGAGATCCGCAAAGGTCTTGAAGGCAACATCTGCCGCTGCACCGGCTACCAGAATATCGTACGTGCTGTTCAGTCCGCTGCTGAACATATGCGTGCAGGTGCCTCCGAACCAGTTACTGCGGCAGACTAAAAACTGTCTGCAAGGATGCAAGAATATCAATTATTGTTTCATTTCTCATATATGAGAGAGGACTTGCACACTCATGGGCATTGCAGCTACACTTGGCACGCCAGTTAAGAGGCGTGAAGACCCCCGTTTAATCACAGGACAGGCTACCTATGTAGACGACATGAAGATGCTCAACATGCTTCATATGTCAGTTCTCCGTAGCCCTTACGGTCACGCACGTATTAACAGTATTAATACTGAGGCCGCGCGTAACCATCCAGGCGTGATCGCTGTCTATACAGCAGAAGACCTCAAAGGCAAAGTTGGCAACATTCCTGTTGCGGCACCTCTACCACCTTATATTGATAAGGGCATGGGTCGCCGTGGACCACTCGCGGAAGGCAAAGTGCGCTTCTATGGTGATCCCGTCGCAATCGTTATCGCTAATGACAAATACACAGCACGTGATGCCGTCGATCTGATTGACGTTGATTACGAACCACTCCCTGCCGCTATTGACCTTGAGAAAGCCATGCAACCTGACGCGCCTATACTTTATGAAGAGTACGGTACGAATGTTGCGCTGCCTATCCATCCTCCAACGGAAGAGATAGATAAAGTCTTCGCGGACACAGTTGCGAATGGTGGCCTCATCGTTAAAGGACGCTTCGTCAATCAGCGTGTCGCACCTGCGCCAATGGAGACGCGTGGCGTGATCGCTGAATTCCGCAAATCTGATAAGATGCTTAACATCTGGAGTTCCTCCCAGATTCCTCACCTCTTACGCAACTATCTTGCGGAACAGGTAAAGCTTCCACAGCATCAAGTACATGTGGTTGTTCCTGAAGTCGGCGGTGGTTTTGGCTGCAAACTGGAAATCTATCCCGAAGAGGCACTTGCTGCCTTCGCTTCGATGCAGTTAGGCAAACCCGTCAAGTGGATTGAGGATCGCAGTGAAAGCTTCTCTTCAACCATTCATGGACGAGACCAGATCGATTATGTCGAAGCAGCCGTAGATCGCAGTGGAAAAGTACACGGATTTAAGGTGCACGTCATCTCTGACCTCGGCTCCTATCTCCAGTTCTTCACTGATGTTATTGCTATCGCCTTCACCCTCCCAATGGTTGATGGCTGCTATGACATCCCTGCGACCTATACCGCGTGTGATATCGTCTTCACGAATAAGGCTCCAACCGACGCCTATCGTGGGGCAGGTCGCCCAGAGGCCACGTTCTTGATTGAACGCACAATGGACCTCATTGCGAAAGAGTTGGGTATGGACCCGACAGATGTGCGACTTGTCAATTTCGTGAAGTCAGATGCGTTTCCATATAAGGCATCAGCAGGTCCTGTTTATGACACAGGCAACTATGCAATTGCGCTGGAAAAGGCCATGGAACTGATCGACTACAAGAGCCTTCGCGCACAGCAGAAGCAGACTCGCACAGATGGTAAACTCCTGGGTATCGGCGTCTCTTCTTATGTAGAAATTTGTGGACTTGGACCTAAGGGTGTCCTTCCTGATGGTGGCTTCGAGGGTGCGCGTATGCGTATCGAACAAACTGGCACGGTCCACGTTTACACAGGCATTTCACCACATGGACAGGGACAAGAGACCTCGTTTGCGCAGCTTGTAGGTGACGAGTTTGGTATTCCAATGGAAAACGTCATCGTTCTACACGGCGATACCGAGTCTACACCAGAAGGTCGCGGCACCTATGGAAGTCGTGGTACCTCTGTTGGTGGCTCAGCTGTTTTCAATGCGGCACTGCGCTTAAAAGAGAAGATGAAGCAGATCGCGGCACACATGCTAGAGGCCAGCCCAGAGGATGTGAATCTGGAAGGCGGAGAATTTTCCGTCGCAGGCTCACCTCAGAAGTCTGTCACATTCAACGCGGTTGCAGCTGCCGCGAACTCCTCCAATACACTGGCACCAGGAATGGAGCCAGGTTTGGAAACAACTGCCTTCTTCGAGCCAGAGTCTTGCACCTTCCCCTTCGGCACGCACATCTGTGTCGTCGAGGTAGACAAGGACACGGGCGAGACGGAGATCGTGCGCTACGTCGCGGTTGACGACTGCGGACGCCAGTTGAACCCCTTGCTTGTGCAGGGTCAGGTTCACGGTGGTATCGCGCAGGGCGTCGGTCAGGCCATTTACGAAGGCATCGTGTATGGCGAGGATGGTCAACTGCTAACGGCATCGTTCATGGATTATGCCATGCCAATCGCGCCAGAGTTCCCCATGTTGGAACTTGACCACACCACGACGCCTACAAGTGTCAATCCACTAGGTGTCAAAGGTGTCGGCGAGGCTGGTACCATCGGCTCTACGCCCGCTATCGCAGCAGCAGTAGCCGACGCGCTTGGCGTACCACACATTGATATGCCTATGAAACCAGAGAAATTGTGGAAGATCATTCATCAGCAGTAGAGGTATGATGAGTAAGACATTCGGCTCATAACGAGTTGAATGTCTCCCCTATTTCTATGTATGATGAAGAGGAGAAAAAGCACATGTCTGTTCCCGCAGCCTTTGATTATCATCCAGCTAAGACGGTGGATGAGGCAATTTCTTTGCTACAACAATACGGTGATGATGCCAAAGTGTTGGCTGGTGGTCACAGCCTCATCCCATCACTGAAACTTCGCCTATCACAGCCCGAACATCTCGTTGATATCGGCAAAATCGCGGAACTTTCGTACATTCGTGAGGAAAACGGTATCGTTGCCGTTGGCGCGATGACAACCTATACAACTGTTGCTCGTTCGGAACTATTGCGACAACACTTCGCATTATTGTCAGATGCGGCTTCAGTAATCGGCGACCAACAGGTACGCAATCGTGGCACACTCGGTGGCAGCATCGCTCACTCTGACCCAGCAGGTGATATGCCAGCAATTATCTTAGCCCTCAAAGCTGAAATTGTTGCACAAAGTGCTACAGGCAAACGCACCATTGCTGCCGACGATTTCTTCGTCGATACGTTTGAGACATCACTGAAGGCAGGTGAATTGCTCACCGAGATTCGCTTTGCCATACCTGCTGCTCATACAGGAACTGCCTATATGAAGCTCGAAAACAAAGCTTCCCACTATGCGGTAACTGGTGTTGCCGCAGTCATTTCGCTCGGTAGTGATGGTACCTGTAGCGCGGCTAGCGTCACCGTTACAGGCGCAGGAACCAAAACTACACGCGCGAGTGCGGTAGAAGCAGCCCTGGTCGGCAAAAAAATCGACGAGACGATTGCGACAGAAGCCGCAAGTCATGCCGCTGAAGGACTCACGTTAATCGAAGACCTTCACGGCTCGAAAGCTTACCGCACTCAAATGACCACCGTGATGGCACGGCGTGCCATTCTAAAAGCAGTCGAGCGAGCGTAGAGAAGCCAGGGCACCCGCAAGGGGATGCCCCTCCCATACATGGAGGAGACTACA
>CAZZVE010000103.1:0-16950 GCA_964657325.1 uncultured Ktedonobacterales bacterium | reverse complement strand
AACGATTGTAATGCGTCAATCGAAGCTTGACGAAGCACTATGGGGGCTATCCTACTATACACCCTGTGATACGCGACACACGTAGAACGCATGGTAGTATAGTAGGGTAGCCCTCGTGGGCGTCCGTTGAAGTTGTTTGAACAATGTTAGAGGTTATATGACAGATATTGAACAACGCATCGAACAGGTACGAAATGATCGCGAACATGGCTCACGCTGGCTTGTACGGGAGACACTACTGATTCTCCGTGACCTTGCGCGTTCTCCAAAGAGTTCATCAAATGAGCAAGACATATATACAACTGGTCGTACTCTTGCACAGGCGCGACCTTCTATGGCTGCTTTAGCCAGTGCAGTTGGACGTGTCCTTACAGCACAAGGGGGTCCTGATGCTATGGCACAGGAGGCCGAACGTCTTTTGCAGGAGTACGATACAGCAACCGCGCACATTGCAAAGCATGCTACACCCTTGCTCTATGGAACAATTATGACGTGCAGTATCTCTGGTACTGTCTTAGATGTCCTCGTTGCCAGTCGTTCAACTATCAAGCAGGTGATTACGTTGGAGGGGCGTCCACGTTATGAAGGACGTGAAATGGCACGTGCATTGCAGCAGAAAGGCATTGCAGTAATCCTGATTACCGATGCACAGGCAGACATATTTATGCCTCAGTGTGCTAGTGTTGTTGTAGGTGCTGATAGCATTCTAGCGAATGGTGATGTGCTAAATAAAGCAGGTACCGCGCTACTTGGTTGGTCAGCACAAGGACATAACGTTCCTCTCTATGTCCTGTGTGAAACGCTGAAAATCTCTTCACAAAGGTGGCAAGAGGGAAAAGAGTATTGGCAAACAAACCTCGCACTGCTAGAAGAGAAAGAGGGGACTGAGGTACTTGAACAGCCTATAAAGGGGGTTACAGCGCGCAATTTCTATTTTGATCGCACTCCCCATATGCTGATAGCGAAGGTGATTACAGAACAAGGTGTACTGGACCAGAAAGAGATTGCGGCAATTGCGGAGCAGGTGGCACACAACAAGCAGCAATTGAGTTTGTAGGAGAATTTACGCCGGTAGGGGCAGCAATTCATTGCGCCCAAAGATGGGGGCGGTGGGGGAACGCCTCGGCAACGATTCGCTATTCCCAGCGTGTCCCCCTCCTGACTCATCTTTGGGCGCAATGAATTGCTGCCCCTACCGATTGATTGTCGTATACCCGCCTGGGGAATCCACTCCGGCACGCCTGATGTGGACGTGTATGGTAGAGGGAAGTGGGCCAATGGTAGGTGAGGCGACTACAACTGTCGTCTGTACGTTCTCCATCTCTGGCTCGGTTCCTGCTGCTAGAGCATTCGCCAGAAATTGAGAGCCGCTACCAATACTTAGAACGAGAAACGCTAGTGCGACAATACGAATTTGCCATGCATTTACTTTATATATAGCTATACGAAGTTTGGTCATTCTTTTTCCTTAATTCATCCACTCGCCGGGAGCACTTTTCCGACCTATCTTCACACCACCATCGCGATCCTTCATGGTCTTAGCATCTTCTGCCATACGCGCGCCTATATCTGAGAATGAAGTACGATGCCAGAAGGTTGCCGGCAAGAGTCCAATACCGATAGCAAGCGCAGCCCCTATTTCCGCACGGTTAAAAGGCAGTCCGGGTGGTAGGGGAAAAGGGACACGCGTAATTACGCCGAAGTGTAAGAGGAGCGCGAACACGAAGATGAGCAATTCAAAGACGAATACGCCATAGTACGAAACGACTTCTTTCGCCTGTCTCTGTCGATACACAATGGCTAGCCCAACGTTGAGCAAACATAAAAAACCCGTGACCCAAAGCGATATTGTGAGTATGTTGCTAAAGGTCACAAACGTTATATTTGCAACATACTGACTCATGCGTGTGAATGAGAAAAGCAAAGAAACAACATGCATCAACAAATACCTCCCCGATATGTATGCCCACGAAACCCAGCGTGGACGCTTCCCTACACTTTTTATTTATACGTTAACAATAGATTTGAAAAGGCAACCTCAGTCTTATCCAAGTTCACTAGCATCCCAACCTCCCCACTTTTTAATGAACCATCCTGCGCGTTACCCACGACTTTATTATTTACAATTAGCGTAAACTTGTTATTATTCACTACGACCTTGAATGTATTAACACTCTTTGGCCCATGACCCTCATGAAACTCACTTCTGTAGGGAGCAGACCAGATTGTCGTCCAGGGACCATTTGTTTGATCGCCACTATCATCATACTTTAGCAGTTGATAGCTACCACCTTTTGTATTCGCTACCTCAAAAATGTAAAACGCTTTGTACGTTTGTCCATTCTTTTGATGTACGCTGAAATTGTAGACGAGGCCGAACTGATTTGTGAAGGTCGATTCGTCTCCACTCAAAGCCTCCATCGTTAGCGAATATACGTATGAACCACTTACAGTCTCATCAGGTAGTAACGCAAGAGCAAGTGCTTTTGTATCATTATTAGTAATATGGTATGCATTGTTCTTGAAAACATACTGCTGTGGCCCATCGGTAGCGACGTGCCAGTTGTGGCTATTCGCGCTGAGCGGGTCACTGAGAATGGTATTTGCCTGCATCGTCGCGGTAGCCTGTACGCCAACGGTAGCGGTTATATTTGGCGTCACAATCACTTTGGTCTGCTGCATCGTATTGATATGTGTGCGGACAAACCAGAAAGCACTGGATGTAAGCAGTATCAGGCAGACAGCAGCACACAGTACAACAACTTTTACATTTCTTTTGAGCTTATTTAAAGCGCGTAGTGGTGTTCCTGACAACAACGGTTCCAAGTTTGATGGTGGAAGAGCAGAGGTAGGAGAGGATGATCCCCCTCCTTGCTCTGGTGGAAGTACAGGCAAAAAACCAGTCACAAATTGTCCTGGTTGCCCAGCTACAGGAACCTGAATCACCTTGAATGACTGTGCCAACTTCATCGTCGTCATGCCTTGACCTGGGTAGGAACTATTAGTTAGTGCTTGAGTTCCTTGATTGATTTGTCCCTCAGGTTGAGGACCACTGAATGTTCCATTCGCAGTACTGAAGGGGAAAGGCGAAATAGGATTGAAAGATTTCATTCCGTTGGAATCATCGACAGCGTTTGGCGTAGATGGCACATTAGGATATGTAGGCGGAAAGGGCACACTTGTTTGTGATGCTTGTGTAGCAGGCGCATTGCTATCATCCGTTGCGCGCTTGAGACCAGTTTTATGTACAACTCTTGGCTTGATATGTGTAGTAGCATTCGTAGTATGTCGAGAATTAGAGACATTTGTATTAGCACCCGCTGGTGCTTGTGACCCATCAGGAGAAAATGATATCGGTGTATACGGATTATTTATAGTATAAGAGTTATACATATTTGTAGTAGAGACAGATTGTGCAGGGGGCATAAGTTCAGGAAACGATGGCATACTCGCGTTAGCAACACTATTCTCTTGAGCTCCTAAAATACTCGAAGTTGGGGACGGCGTGAGTGGTACAAGCGAGGGTGTACCAACTCTTGCCATACCTGTACCACTTCTCGGATTTGGTTGCACGACAGGTACATTGCCTGTTTGCCATGAAGGATCAAAAAGACCGCGTGGTGTATATAAACGGCTTTCCGCACCGGGTGCAACAGGGCCGCTACCACCAACATTTTGTAAAGAGAGTTCTACGCCAGAAACTGCAAGGGCGAGACGAAAAGCACTTGCAAGGTCCTGTGAAGTCATATAGCGGTCATTAGGATTTTTTGCCAGTGCACGAAGCACCACTTGCTCGGCGGGAATGGGTAAATCTTTCCGTAGTAAACTTGGTGGTGGTGGCTCCGAGTGCAAATGATGCATGGCAATCTGCATAGGCATGTCACCACTAAACGGTGTCCTACCTGTAACCATCTGGTATAACACGATACCAAGCGAATAGAGATCGGCGCGTGCATCTACGTTGTGACCGCCCATAACCTGCTCTGGTGACATGTAGTCAGGCGTACCCAATGGGACACCAGCACCTGTCAGGCTCACTTGCGGGCCTTGTCCATCGGCGACGATTTTCACCAATCCGAAATCAGTCAGGAGTAGCCGACCCTCGGAGGTCTTCAAAATATTGGCAGGTTTGATGTCACGATGAATCACACCATGCTCATGAGCCACGTCTAACGCGGCAGCGAGTTGATCCAGATAGTTTACCACTTTTACCAGTGATAACTGCCCTTCATGTTCTAACTCGTCGCGTAACGTTCCACCACTGATATAAGGCATCACAAGATACGCTAGCCCATCGCGTTCCCCGTATTCGTGAACAGGAAGAATATTAGGATGTTCCAGCGATGCAGCAGCATCCGTTTCTCTACGAAAACGCTCCAGGAAAGCTGCCTGCTGTGCCGTGTTCAAACGTGTAACGGGCAACAACACCTTGACCGCAACCTGACGACGAGGGCGAGATTGCTGTGCCAGGAAAACGGCACCCATCCCACCCTGTCCTATCAGCTTTTGTAGTGTGCAAGTACCGAGTACCGTTCCAATCAAAACTTCTGCATTCATAAGACGATTTCCCCTAGTTTCGTGTGAGCAGGAGGTTTTTGAAGGCAACCTCTGTACCATTGAGATTGACGATCATGCCAACTGTACCACTAGCGAGTGAAGCATCTTGGACTGTCGTCATCACTTTCCCATTCACCGTAATAGTGAACTTCGCCCCATTCATAAATACCTTGACCGTGTTTGTGTTCTGTACACCGTGCCCCTGATGAAACTCATTTCCAAATGCTTGATGCCAGAGTTTCGTCCAGGGTGCGTTCGCCGCAGAAGCCCCCTTCGTATCATCATACTTCCAGAACTGATACTCACCACCCTTGCTATTGACCACTTCAAAGCTATAAAAGGTTGTGATTGTTGTTTTACCCTTCGTCTGCTGGTTAAAGCGCATAATCATCCCAAACGAGTTATTGGGGGAAGTGTCATCACCCTTGATCTCGTCCATCGTCAATGTATATCCGATAGCACCCGCGAATGGAGCGGATTGCAACACCGTCGCACGTCCATTATCGCCCTGATCGGTGATGTGATATGCGCCATCTTTGAAGGCGTACACAGTTGCAGGGGTGGTTAACCAGTTGTTCGTGTTCGTGTTCAGTGGATCATCAAGAATAATATTCGCACGCGCAGTCGTTGTTGCCTGAGCGAGTGCAGTCGCTTTTACATTGGGTGTTCCCATTGTCACAGGCTGATTTGTCGTCTGCCGCTTTGCCGTTGGACTGGAATGTGTGCGCACAAACCAGAGCGTACTTGCTGTTCCAAGAAGTAAGAGCAGCACAACTACAAGCGAGAGTACTGAGACCAAACGCTTGGACATTCTTTTCGGCTCAGCGTTTTCAAGCGGTGGCAGTTGCGCAGTAGATGCAGAAGGCAATAACCCTGTTACATAGCGACCCGGCTGACCCGCAACGGGAACCTGCACGATTGTTAGAGGTGCGGTTAACTTTACCGTATTGGTCGATTTCGCTGGCACCATGTGCGCATCTGTATTGAGTGCTGGCGATAATTGCTGTACAGTATCAAACTGTGCTGCACTCGGTACACGTATACTATCGGTTGAGGGAGCCGTCAGAGTCTGCATTGACTGCATACCCGTTACCTCATCGCTGTCTGCAAGCCCAGCTGTTCTCGTAGTTCCCATCGTGCCACCTGTTGCCATCTGTGGAAACTTCCCCGTTCTTGACAGCAGACCAGTAGATTTCGCTGCAGGCATAGAGCCAGTGGTGACAGAGGAAAGTGTGCCCGTTGGCTTACTCAGGAGACCCCCACCGTTTCTAGCACTGAGGGCGGGTAAGAATCCTGTTGGATTTCCTAGGGGAGCAGGGCTAACCTTTGCTGCAAATGTTCGGCTGTTTTCCGTTTGTCGCGCTGTATCGAATGAGGCTTGTGGAGTAAGTAGCCGTGCAGCCGTGGCACCATTGAGGGCGGCACTTGCACCACCACCTAATGGAATACCAGTGCCAATCAGGGCCGTACGAAATGCTTGCGCGAGGTCTTGCACACAATCATAACGTTCATATGAATGCTTCGCCAACGCACGAAGAATAACTTGCTCGGCTGCAAGTGGAAGGTCTGGACGCAGCAAATGTGGTGATGGAGGTGAAATTTGTAGATGCTGCGACGCTATCTGCATAGGAGTTTCGCCTTGAAATGGCGTGGTGCCCGTAATCATTTGATACATGATGACACCAAGCGAATAAAGGTCAGAACGCCCATCTACATCTTCACCAATTACTTGCTCCGGTGACATATAGTCAGGTGTACCAACGGGTGCCCCTTCGCCTGTGAGCCGCGCTTGTGGAGTCTGTCCTTCGGTGATGACCTTCACCAGGCCAAAGTCTGTCAATAAGAGGCGACCTTCGGGTGTCATTAAAATATTGGCGGGTTTGATGTCCCTGTGAATAACACCATGTGCATGGGCAAAATCTAAAGCAGCCGCGAGTTGATCGACATAATTTACCACTTTTGCCAGGGGCATGGGACACTCACGCTCCATCTCATCACGCAATGTGCCACCACTCACGTAGGGCATCACAAGATAGGCTAAATTATCACGCTCTCCATACTCATGAACAGGCATAATATTGGGATGTTCCAGAGACGCGGCTGCATCAGTCTCGCGGCGGAAGCGTTCCAGAAACGCGGCAAGCTGAATGGGAGTTAAGGACGCCATAGGCAACAACACTTTGACTGCAACCTGACGACGAGGACGTGATTGTTGTGCAAGAAAAACTGCTCCCATTCCGCCCTGTCCTATCAACCGTTGCAGTGTACAGGTGCCAAGTACCTTTCCAATCAATGCTTCTGCGTTCATTAAAACCCTCTTCCTTACTTTGACATTCTTCAGAGTTGCATCTATCTCTATGCGGAAAACCGTTTGCATTTATACGCTTTTATTCATGCGACATATCCTTGCCCATGGGTGCCATACTTCTTCATGTGTCTACATCTTAGTCAACCTACATGCTTCTGACAATGCATAAGCCCTTTTTCATGACCAAAGTAATGTGTATTGTAGGACAAATGACCGTATTCACACTTCTCTATGCAATGAACGGGGGCGTGTTGCGATTTATGAATCAGTAGGAAATGTGGGGGGAGTGACAAGCATGAACAGAATATTGTGACGCCTGAAACATGACAGGGGCAAGCCCTGTCACTACTATACACGGGATCGCATAACTTCGTCACGCAGTGGCGTGGTCAGTGTAGTAGTGACAGGGCTTGCCCCTGTCATGCTCAAAACATCTTGAATCATACTGTAGGGTCTTTAAGCATCTCGGGGTCAAGGTCCTCTTCGGCATCGAGAGGTACGATTTCGTCCTCGACCATTGCGACCATCGAGGGGACGGTACGACTTTGTACGATAATGCCATGCAGTAGTGACGCCGATGCTTGTGCCAATAATGGACGGATGTGTTCTAAGCGTGTGCGCTGTATCGCAAGTTGTTCGGCACGTTCACGAGTGGCACGTTCGTTCGCTACGCCTTCGGTTGGAGTTGGTGACATCTGAGTCCATATATCGCGAGCGTCCAGAACCTGACCAACGGCTGCCTGTACCTGTTGCAACAGGTCGATGGTCTGGTTAATCGACATCATGATGTCGCCTTCGGCAAGGTCGATACGGTTCATCAAGCCGCTCAGTGACATACCACGCGACCATGCAAGCGCGACTCCATGAAACTCTGGTGCGATACCAGGAGTGAAGTTGATTGCGGCACGCTGCTCAACACCATTTATGTGCTGGACGATATGCCAGAGTTGACGCCGTACCTGCACAAGCTTGGCATGCACAACATTGCGATTCTTCACACGTTTATCAGTGTTGAATGTGAACCAACTACACACCTCGGCAAGCTCGCTCACGGTCAATTCATCAAGAATACCCTGCACAATCAGTTCGATGATGAGCGCGCCAACGGGATGAAAGATGCTACGTAAAAGGCGACCTTTGAGCGAGAGTTGATCGTCTTGTCCAATAAAGCCAAGTGCGCGTAAGGCAAAAATCGTCCCATCCAATTCTGCAGCACCCGCCCGACTGAGTGGATAGGCTCCAATTTTTTCACGGCGTTTCTCAAGGGCGAGCGCGGCACCATCAGAGGCGGCACCCTTCTTTTTCTTGCCCGACTTCTTTGCCTTATTGTGACGCAATTCTAAACGGTGCAGTTCGTCAAGTTCCCAGCGCATGTAACGCTGGTACTCACGCAAGCTAGAAGCACAGATGCGGCGCAGGTGTTGTACATCCCCAGGCTTCCACAAGTTGAGGACGGAATTGTAGCGAATGACAAAGGCACTAGTAACGGGCAAGAGTTCGCCAGTGATACGCTGAAACGATGGCTCGAACGGCTCCCACGGTGAGTACGGGATGACAGCCGAGCCATGCATGTCCATACCACGCCGACCCGCACGCCCTGTCAGTTGACGATATTCATTTGGCGTCAAGAGGCGCATTTCTTGTCCATCAAATTTGCTCAAGCTGCCCACGACAACGGTACGCGCAGGAAGATTCACGCCAAGTGCAAGTGTATCGGTGGCAAACACGGCACGTAGTGAGCCTCTTGCGAACAGCGTTTCCACCAGCACCTTCAACCCTGGTAACAGGCCAGCGTGGTGAAAGGCCAGACCGCGCGGTAACAGGCTAGTTAGAGAGATCACTTGTTGCAAGTTGCGATCTTCTTTCGGCAGTTGCTCTAGCCATATGTCAATCTCTTCTTTGATACGCGCTGTCTCTTCTGGCGTCGTGAAATTATGTAGCGAGGCACTCATCGCGGCCTCTTCTACGACACGGCGTCCAGGCAGGAAGTAGAGACAAGGTAACAAGTCGGCATCGCGTAGAGCACTTAGTACCGCACCCGAATCAGCAGCTTCACGCTTTGGTTGACGCTTTGGCTTCTCTTGAACGGGTGTCTCTTCCTCATTGCTTGCGGAGCGTTGCGTGTCTTGCCGACCATTCTTACCGCGTTTGCGTCGGTCGTTCCACTCCTCGTCGTCCTCATCATCTTCGTCATCGAAGGTATACACACGATTTCTGTTCGATAACTGTGCCGCCTTTGCCTCACCGCCAATATGCGGAAATTTCTCGATGCGCTTCCCATTGGCATCTTGGACAAGGTGCAGCTTACCATCCAGGAAGTAATAATGTTCCAGGGGTACGGCTCGTTGTTCATGTGTCACAAGCACAATTGGACGATGCACACGACTGATCCAATTTGCGAGGTCTTCAGCATTGCTCACGGTAGCGGACAGACCAACGAGTTGGACATGTTGTGGTGAGCAGATGATAGCCTCTTCCCACACAGGACCACGCTCGACATCACTGAGATAGTGCAATTCATCGAACACCACAAAGCCAACATCTGCTAGCGATGAGGACAGGCCAAAGCGTTCTCCGCCTTCCTCTAAGAGCATATTACGATAGACTTCGGTGGTCATAATGACGATTGAGGCGCGGCTATGCTCGACGATATCGCCTGTCACAAGGCCAACGGTATCAGAACCATAGGCATCACGCAAGTCACGGTACTTCTGATTCGAGAGTGCCTTCAATGGAGTTGTGTAGATGACGCGCTGGCCTCGCTGCTGCGCAAGCCAGATGGCGTATTCCGCGACAAGCGTTTTACCTGTGCCCGTTGGAGCCGCCACCATCACGGACTGGTCATCGGCAAGATGAGCAATCGCTTCAAGTTGAAATGGGTCAATGGGGAAAGGATAGCGCGCCTTGAACGTCTCGATGCTCTCCAACGCCGCTGATCCTAGCTGGGTCTCTAATATTTCTGGGGTCTCTTGCCCGACCACTACGTATTCGTTCATGTTCTTTCTTGCTTGTATAGTATTTGTACTTTGCTAGCGTTTTTCATTTTCCCCATTGTAACATGAATCAGATGTACGAACAACTAGTCTAAGTAAGTTTAGGGTCTCCCTGTTTCCCTAATGGGTGGAGATCCTAAATTTCAAGGAACAATTTAAAAGTTGTGCGTAGGCATGACAGGGGCAAGCCCTGTCACTACTATATTAACCACTACGGTGTGGGTTGCCACGCACATCCCGTCTATAGTAGTGCTAGGGCTTGCCCCTGTCATGCCTGTATACCCCTGTCATAATAACAACGCACGTTTCAAATGCTCTAACGAGATGTTGCCACCAGAACAGACAATCCCTACTTTCTTACCGCGCAACTGCTCACGCATAGAATACGCCCCAGCGAGTGGGGCAGAACCAGCAGACTCGGCTAGTGTGTGCGCTCGCTCGATCATCCACACCATTGCCTGTAGTATTTGCTCTTCGCTCACGAGTAGAAAGTCGTCGAGTTTGTCCCACAGAATAGCTTGCGGCAACTCGAAAGCACTACCGGTTGCCAGACCATCGGCGAAGGTATGATTGGGCGCGACTAAAATCTTGTGTTGTTTCCAGGAGAGATAGGCAGCCGACGAAGCTTCGGCTTGCACACCAATCACTTGAATGTTTGGATTGATAGCATTGGCGATAATACACGCACCTGCCGCACCACTGCCACCGCCGATAGCGACAAAAATAACCTCTATCCCTGGCTCGTCCTCCATCATCTCAAGAATGCCTGTCGCAACACCTGCAATCAGAAGAGGTTCGTTACCAGAGTGGATATAGCGATAGCCATGTTCTTGCGCGAGTTGTTCGCAATACAATTTCGCCTCGTCATAATTCACGCCATGAAACAGGACTTCGGCACCCATGCCTTGCATCGCGGCGACCTTGCCTGGGTTGGCTCCCTCTGGCACCACGATGCGCGCTCGCACACCGAAAAGTTTCGCTCCATACGCTACCGACTGTCCATGATTGCCCGTCGAGGCCGCGATGACGCCACGCTCTCGCTCGTCCGCGCTCATCTGCGACACAAGGTTCACGCCACCACGCACCTTGAACGCGCCGACGGGGTGATAGTTTTCATGTTTGACATACACACTTGTGCCAATCAAATCGTTGATAGCAGGATACGAGTACAGTGGTGTACGCTGCAAATATGGGCGTATCTGTCGCTGTGCCAGCAACACGTCCTGAAATTGTGGAATGTACATAGTGTAATGTGCTCTTTCTTGTTAACAAGGCAGTCGTTGCCTTCAACAGAAGGTTTTGCAAGAGATAGTATGTCTGTAGGGGCTTTAATTCATTACGCCCTTTGAGCGATAGACCAGCCCTCCGAGCGCGTTGATGTTAGCATTTGCACGTCCTCTCGCTGTGTGCGATGCAAAACAGGGCGTAATGAATTAAAGCCCCTACATCCGTTCTTCCCCCAAAAACATCCTGATGAAAGCATCCCTTTATGGATGCCCTAAACTCCCTTGTACGTCAATGATAGGTAGAGTATACTACGAAAAATAGGGTCGAAGGGACAGTATATCGTGAGCCAACAACAGCAACAGCCATATGATAGTTCGATTAAGGCCATTCTTAATGAGGACGCTCCCGCTATTCTACCACTTTTGCTACCAGGGGTTGAGGTGCTTGAGATACTCGATGTAGAGATACTACGTTCACCGATGCGTGCAGACAGAGTGTATCGTGTCCTCTATCGAGGCAAACCGCATATTTTTCACTTGGAGTTTCAAGCGAATAGAGATGATAAGATGGCCTTTCGTATGGCGGTCTATCATACACAATTATTGGAAAAGTATGAATTGCCAATAATCTCAATGGTGGTATATTTGTTTAAGACAACCATCGTAACATCACCGTTGCAAGAGTTTAGCGGAACAGAAGAGCTACTAAGATTTAATTTTCGTGTTTTACCTTTGTGGGATATGGATGGGCGACCATACATAGAGCAGCACAAAATTAGTATGTACACTCTGCTTCCTATGATGGAAAACATAAATGATACAATGCTATTACAAGCTATAGACGAACTGATTGAGTATTGTAAAGGGGATGCATCCAAATTAGAACGTAGGCTGCTCTGGCTAAGCACCTTCTTGAGAAGAGCAGAAGTGATGCCACCGCTAGAAAAGCAACGAGTACAGGAGCGACTAAAAATGTTTGACGAATTATTGGAACAAGACGAATTTGTGCAAAAGCAACGTGAGCGCGGTCTACAACAGGGAAGGATTGAAGGCAGAATTGAAGGCAAGGTAGAGGGGCAAATAGAAGCATACCAGATAATACTGGTAGATATCGTTAAGAATAAGTTTCCTTCACTCGAAGATTTAGCGCAACGGAGAGCAGCACAAACGAGAAAGGTAGATGCTCTCCGTGAGGTTATCAATCTCGTCAGTGCTGTAAATGACGAAAACACGGCACGTTTTATTCTCAATCCATCGGCGGCATAATGGACTTATTCGACAAAATATTAGAAGAAGACGAGTTTGTGCAACGGCAACGTGAGCGCGGTCGGCAAGAGGGTAGGCTTGAAATCTCGAAGGAAGTGCTCGTTAATTATATCAGCATTCGTTATCCTGCATTAACAGAGTTAGCACGACAACGTGCAGAGAAAACCGCCCAGAGAGCGATAGTGCAAGACATGCTAAACCAAATTTTTGCAGCGTCTGACGAAGTAACAGTGCGCGCTATACTTAGTTCGCCCATATCAGCAGCATAAAAGCATCTCTATTAAGAGCAATTCGGTATGGATGCATCCAAATAATTACTAGAGCCAAAAGCTATAGAAGAGGTGGTATGAATAATGGTCTTTGATCCTCTTAGCATCACGGCGATAACTGCGCTTATCACAGCAGCGACTCCTCACATGCTAGAAGCACTACGCGGCACAGTGCTTGATAAGGGCAAAGAAGTTGCTATCGACAAGGGAAAGGATTTTCTTGTCGAGCGAGGGTCAAAGTTTGTTCGTGACCGTCTTCACCTTGATGACAAAGAACAACAGAAGCACCTTGAACAGGCTCTCAAGAATGCGTTTGAGCGAGGGCTTGCTACATTTCAGACATTGGAAGAGCGTGACCAATATCGTGCCATACTTAAGAATCTTTTTGAGCCAGGAGAACATAGCGCAGCGTTACAACAAGAAACTTTGCGCCTTCTCTCTTTTTCGGACAAACCCGACCTTGCCAAATTGAATGAAGCCTACAACCGCTCTTTACGCTCACGCAACCTCTCATCACAAGAAATACCAGCAGTCGATGCCGCCTCGTACTTAGACGCCTTCTTCAAAGCATTGATGGCGGAACTCTATGCCGACCCCTTCTTCACAAAGCAAATGTATGATGCTATTCAGATGCGTGCCGCGCTAGCCACAATAAATATGCAAACATCCGTTGTAGAGATTGTGGTGCTACTACGTCAAATGGGTGCAATACTCGCAAATGATTACACCGCAGAGCAGTTTGAGCAGGACATCCAAACGTATGCCACACACCTTGAGGGTTCGCTGCGTTATCTCAAAATCGCGGGTGTTGTGCCAACAAAAGATCGTAGCGACAGACACCGTGACCCCGAACTAAACGGTATCTTTGTGCCGTTGCGCATCGACCTTAAAGAGTCAAGAAAACAGGAACGGGTTAGGGCAGTAGCATTAGATGTAGATGACGATGAAGAGGATATGCTAGACGAAGCTACAGAAGATATTGAAAACGCCGAACCTGATGCTATCAAAACATCGTTAGAGCAGTTCCCATATCTCGTGCTGCTCGGTGGTCCTGGATCATGAAAATCGACCGTCACACGGCATGTTGCATGGAGTCACGCGGCGGCAAACTGTACATCGCTTTCTGCTTCTCATGCTACATTGCTGGCACGGCGTCCCTTACCACTACGTATCGAGCTACGCCGCCTCGTTGAGGACCGACGACGCCATGAGTATGATTTTCTGTCGTATGCGACTGAGGTGATTTTGAAACGTGAAGGCGTCGAGATACACCCGCAGATGTTTAAGGAATTGCTGGCACGCAAGTCAATGGTGTTGCTCTTTGATGGTCTTGATGAGGTCGCCACTCTTGATGAACGGCGCCGGCTGGTCGAGGAGATTGAAGGCTTCGCGCTACGTTATCCTGGGAACTACGTGCTGGTGACATCGCGTCCAGTTGGCTATGAGCTTGCACCAATCTCTAGCCAATGGTTCGCACAGGCCGAGGTACAGGAATTTGACGACACACAAATCCGCCAATTTTTAGAGCGCTGGTATACGCACGTGCTACGACTTTCGCCCCTACCAAGCGATGATCGACAAGAACTCGAAGCACTCTACAAAACGCTACAGGATAATCCACGCTTACACAAATTGGCGGTCAACCCGTTGTTGCTCACGGTTATCACTGCACTGCATCGTTACGAGCGTCTGCCCGATAAAAGAATTCTGGTGTATGACCGTTGTGCCGACCTACTGTTAGATACATGGGCACGGCTTAAAGGTACCGATACACGCTGGCAAAATATGAAGATGAGCAAGGATGACCAGTATGCCTGTGTCGCCCATCTCGGCTATGTATTGCATACACGCTCTCAAGAGCAAGCCAATGGAGATGAAGAAAGTCTGAGTAAAGATACTGATGTACCATCACGATTTCTGGCCCGTGAGATAGAACACTTTCTCAATAAAAATGGTTTGCTGAAAGAGGTTGCGGAACAACGCACCGAGGCGAAACGCTTTCTTGAGTTGATGCGGGTCGAGGCAGGCTTAATTGTCGAGCGTGGCACAAGCGAAAACGACAAAGCGCTCTATGGCTTTGTGCATCGCACCTTTCAAGAGTACTTTGCTGCCGCCGATGTCTACATGCGTTACCTACAAGAGGAAGAGCCAGAAATCATCAACGAGTTTTTAGTGCAGTATCTCCACGATCCACACTGGCAAGAGGTTATACTGCTACTGCTAGGAAAACTCGGACGCAAACCATTAACGGCACGTCTACAGCAAATCCTCGACCGCAAAATCGTGAGTCGTCGTAGCCAGTATACTGACATTTTGCAACAAGACCTCTTTTTTGTCAGCTCCTGTTTGGAAGAGGAGCTAGTCGTTGAACTAACTTTAGCAGAGAAAGTTATTGCATTGCTTATAGAATTGGTTAAAACATCTCCTTTCTCGTCCCAGTGTGAAGATGCATTAATACACCTCGGCACACTACTACACTCACGTCAATATAGCGTTATCGCACAAAAAGCACTTTTGCAGTTAGCAACAAAAGACACAACAATAGCTATCCAGACAATAATAAATGTACTATCTATCCTCTATGTGAATAGCTCTATGGATATACAACAGCTAGTCCTTCAAACAGTAGCTGATATTAGTCAATGGTCTGACCTCTTGCTTGAGCAAAGCGTGCAAGTGGCTCAATCCCTCTATGAAAATAGTGCCCGTGACTCTGAGGAACGCCGTTTTGCCTCGTCGTTGCTGATGACGCTAGTCCAACGCTCTGACCTCTCGCTTGAGCAAAGCGTGCAAGTGGCTCAATCCCTCTATGAAAATAGTGCCCGTGACTCTGAGGAATGCCGTTTCGCCTCGTCGTTGCTGATGTCGCTAGTCCAACGCTCTGACCTCTCGTTTGAGCAAAGCGTGCAAGTGGCTCAATCCCTCTATCGCTATAGTGCTCCTGACTCCGAGGAACGTCGTTTCGCCGTCTCGTTGCTGATGTCGCTGGTGCAACGGGCTGACCTCTCGTTTGAGCAAAGCATGCAAGCGGCGCAATTCCTCTATCATTATAGTGCTCCTGACTCCGAGGAACGTCGTTTCGCGGCCTCGTTGCTGATGTCGCTGGTGCAACGGGCTGACCTCTCTAGTGAGAATGCACTACAAATTGCAAATACATTTAACCAAAACTGGTCCAATATTGAAGAGAAGCGTGTTGCTGCTCAACTATACGTTTCACTTATTCAACAGGAATTGCTATCAGTTGACGACCGCAATAGTGTCTATAAATCACTAAGAGACTTGGTTCCTCAATTTGATAAATTGCTTCTTGCATAACTCTTTTTAGTATGAGGTTGCTCTACATTTGCCCAATGGGCAACACAACATTAACCTTCGACAGGTGCTTTTTTCTCTTCAATTTGTTATAGTACACGCAACTACGATAAAAGCATGTAACCAGATGAGCAAGGAAGTTTTATATGCCACCAGTTCTCGAATGTATAGACCTCACAAAAGCATATGATTCACGTGTTACAGCACTGAACAACCTCACGCTTACCATCGAGCAAGGCACTTCGTTTGGTTTGTTGGGCGAGAATGGGGCGGGCAAGTCTACGCTTGTGCGTATGATTATGGGTTTTATTTTTCCTACGTCGGGCCGCATTCGGGTGTTTGGCGAGGAGAAGGTCGCGCTAGCACATCCGAAGATTGGTTATGTGCATGAACGGCCCATTTTCGAGAACCGCTTCACGGGTCGCGCTTATTTGACCTATCTCGGTGAACTTTCAGGTTTGTGGGACGATGCCAACCGTACGCGTATACAGGCGTTGCTGGAACAGGTCAATTTGCATGAGGCGGCGGACCGCAACATTGGTACGTACTCGAAGGCATGTTGCAGCGTCTCGCTATCGCGCAGGCGTTGTTGACTCATCCCGAACTGCTGATCCTGGATGAGCCAACGAGTGGACTGGACCCGCGTAGCCAGTGGGAGGTACGCCAGATTGTGGCGGGGCTACGTAAAGAGGGCAAGACAATTTTATTATGCTCACACTACCTATCAGAGGTTGAGGCGTTGTGCGATTCAGTATGCATTTTACGCCGTGGACATCTTCTCCTGAGCGGAGCCGTTGCGGACCTGCTGCATTCACAAGGCATCGTCGAGATTGTATTAGCACATGACCAGGATGCGGACAAGGTTGTGACACAATTGGGCATCGCAGGACAGGTCCCGGAGACACAAGGCAACCTGTTACGCATCGCCGATTCAGCACAAGCGAACGTATTAGCAAAGCTTGTCAACGCGAATATTTCAATCGTCTCGCTCACGCCCGTGAACCGCACGCTGGAAGAGG
>CAZZVE010000102.1:0-17116 GCA_964657325.1 uncultured Ktedonobacterales bacterium | reverse complement strand
TGGGCAAAGGCAGCTTGGAGCAATCTTTTTGGGCCGTGGATGATGGGTGCGGCGATGTTTATTCAGGACTCACGAGGCAAGTTCAACGCCATAGAAACCCTTGAAATGCTGAATAAGTACCCTATTACGACACTGTGTGCCCCTCCCACTGCTTATCGTATGCTGGTGCTTGAAGAACCAATGGCCTACATGAAAACGCATCCGCCCAAAGCACTACGTCACGTTGTTGGAGCAGGGGAGCCTCTGAACCCAGAAGTGATACGTGCATGGCAACAGAGTACAGGCTTGACCATCCGCGATGGTTATGGGCAGACGGAGACGGTGCTGATCTGCGCCAACTTCCCACCCTTGGAGGTCAAACCCGGTTCAATGGGCAAGCCTTCCCCCGGCTTCGATTTGAGCATCATTGACGATGATGGCAAAGAACTTCCACCCAACAAAGAGGGCGATATCGCTGTAAGCATTCAGCCACAGCGTCCAACATGGATGTTCAAGGAGTATTGGCGCAACCCTGAGGCATCGGCGGCCTGTATCCGTGGCGGCTGGTATATCACAGGTGATCGTGCCTATAAAGATGAGGATGGTTACTTCTGGTTCGTGGGACGAGCTGATGATGTGATCATCAGTGCTGGCTATCGTATTGGACCATTCGAGGTTGAAAGCGCACTCAAGGAACATCCAGCCGTTGCCGAGTCTGCCGTTATCGCTAGCCCTGATACGATGCGTGGCGAGATCGTCAAAGCCTACGTCATTCTCGCTCCTGGCTACAAGCCCTCGCCAGAGCTAGCCACCGAATTACAGGATTATGTCAAAAAGGTGACTGCTCCTTACAAGTACCCTCGTGAGATCGAATTCGTGGATAGCCTGCCCAAAACGATTTCAGGCAAGATACGTAGAGTAGAATTGAGGGAAATGGAGCAAAAGAAGAAATTAAATAAATAACTCGTTTGTAGGGGTCTAATTCTATAGCTCTGATGGTAAATCTATAGCTGGATAGGGCGATTAGATAATGAATTATGACCCCTACTAAACGGTCAAACGTCATATGTCGCTTGAACCAGGGCATCCCCTTGCGGGTGCCCTGACATCTAACAAATCTCACCTCAACACCAGTGAACGCCGCTTTATACAGGAGGATCCCCTTGCGTGCGCTCTGGCACCTGACAAATCTGCTTTGGCAAACGACTACTTCTGATGAAAGCCATCCTCAAACCATATTTGGGAGTTGGAGTATCCTGGTTTTGGCTACAATTGGTCCTCGTGTTCGCTATAGCGTATAATTCGTAGCAAGACGAGCAATACTTCGTCACTCTATGGTCCTCCGTACATAGGAGGGAAGGAGCAGTGCTGTGGCAACAAAGCAACGAGTGAGTCTGGCGCAACGGATGAGACGTTTACGACGTGCAGAGAAGAGCAAGTCGAACAAGTATACATGGAGCGGCTTACTGATTATTCTTGTGGGTCTCGTGCTTATTTTTGTAGGTATGGGTCTAAATACAGGAGCCTATTCCAGCGAGGGACTATTGATAGGCTTTGGTGCGCTCATCGTGCTAGCCGGTATCATTCGTACCCTGATTGGCGTCATCAATCCCTCGTCACCCGACGAACTTATTCCCTACGAAGAGCAAGAGCAACGTGCCGCCGAACGCTTAGAAGAAGCCCAACAGCACGAAGACCAGATTTTCGAGTGAGCACGTGAGCTAAAAAGCAGAAGACTATAAGCACGTAGGACTCAGTATTTATGAGAGGAAGGACACACTCATGTCTACTCAAATACACACAGGATATGCCGAGGTCAACGGTGCGAAACTCTATTATGAGATTGCGGGTGAAGGGCATCCGTTGACGCTTATACATGGTGGGCTGGTTGATAGACAGCTCTGGGACGATCAGTTTGATGTGTTCGCGCAACACTACCGCACATTGCGTTATGATATACGCGGGTTTGGCAATTCATCGATTCCCACTGATGGCAACTTTACAATGGTTGATGACCTCTACTTCCTGCTGAAATTCCTTGGTATCGAGAAGACGTATCTTATGGGCCTCTCGATGGGAGGCGGTATTGCGATTGACTTCACACTGGCACATTCCGATATGGTTGATGGGCTAATCACAGTTGGTGCAGGCGTGAGTGGCTTCGAGTGGCCTGGCAATGAAGAGACACAGAAACTGGGTGAGATCATAGACGCGGCACTCAAAGCAGGTGATTTTGAAAGAGTAGTCGAAATAGAGAATCGCATCTGGACCGATGGACCAAATCGCACGCCCGATCAGGTCAATCCAACGGTACGGGCGCGTATCCGAGACATGAATTTGCATAATTATTCATTGCAAACAGAGGATACGCCAGAGCCACGACCACAGGAACAACCTGCTCTGTCTCGACTTGCTGAAATACATACTCCTACGCTTGTCATTATCGGTGATGAAGATGTTGTGCCAATTCAGGAAGTCGCGGAAACGCTTGCCACAAGCATTCCAGGTGCGAAGAAGGCAGTTATTCATAATACCGCACACCATCTCAATATGGAGCAACCTGAACAGTTTAATTCTATTGTGCTAAATTTTCTTGCATCATTGTAAAAAAGCGGATAGAGCATGACCCCGTGAGCATCTTCAATGCTCACGGGGTCATGCTCTATCCGCTTTATATTCTCATTTATGTAAACATGTGATACTATCTATGATAACCTATTTTCATTGTACGAAACATGTTTTACCTTATTTGTTGTTTTGTGTTGTATTGAATGTATAGAAGTACAAGGGACATTTTTATGGGTAGCAATCAAGTTTTACATGTGAATATTCCAACGCCGAAGGGTCATCTCGAAGCCATTCTCAAGCCGGAAGAAGAGGGGTCGCAACCGTTGTACGCTGGTCTTGTATGTCATCCACACCCACTTGGTGGTGGGACGATGCATAACAAGGTGGTGTTCAAGGTCGCGCAAACACTGCAAAGTCTAAACATTCCCGCGTTACGTTTCAACTTTCGTGGCGTTGGACATAGCACTGGAACATATGACGAAGGGCGCGGCGAGATGGATGATGTGCGCTATGCGTTGGAGTTCTTGAGTCGCCGCTATCCGAGTGTTCCCGTTGTGCTTGCAGGCTTCTCTTTTGGCTCGTTTGTTGGTCTACGTGTCGCGGCACATGATGACCGTGCACAAGCGATGATTGGGCTAGGTGTGCCTGCTAAATGGTTTGAAGGAGATACATTGCAGGGCTGCCACAAACCCAAGTTGCTGATACATGGCACGCAGGACGAACTCGCGTCCTATGAGCTTGCGATGCAGTGGTTTGAGCAGGTGCCAGCTCCTAAAAGCATGATTGCCGTTGAGGGGGCCGACCATTTCTTTCAGGGCCGTCTCGAAGAGGTACAGGCCATCATCGCAAATTTTGTGCACACCCTCGTTGTGTAAGAAATGCTTTGTAAATGATACTTGTTAATGTGTTGCCAGGGCATCCCCTTGCGGGTGCCCTGGTTTCGGTTTATGCACCCATGCTTGGAATCGACGGTACAGCGGGAACATCCACGCTTAAACCGATGACACGAAGTTTCTTTTTGAGCGATTCTTGCGCGTAGCGCGGGGACTGCCACGGGTCGCCACCAGCGGCGAGTATGCTGGGTACCTGTGTGGGATCGGGCGCAAGGGATTCCATAGCGATAGGCGCGTATTTGTTGAGCGCATCGTGAATGACATGAGCGTTTGCTGCGTCGCGCTGAACCATGTCGCGTAAGAATTTGACGCCAAAGACGACGTGCCGCGACTCATCACGCGCAACGGCAGTAAAGCCTCCTCGAAATGCTGGAAAGGTGTTCGTTTGTCGGTACGTCTCTAGCATGCTGCGCTGTCCCGCGAGAGCCATCATACCTTCGATCACAACATGATAGAGCGTCACTCCTTCGATAAGATGAGCTAGTTGCGTTGGTTCTCTGCGAATGCGGTCCGATACATCATTGAGTGCATCGACCAGGATATAGCGTAGTTTATCGTTCATGTTCTGACTCACAACCGCGAGAGTTTCTTCCAAGCGTCCATAGTCGATGCCGAGTACTTCGCTGAAGAAGCGAGAGAAGAACACGGTGTGGCGTGCCTCATCGACCAGTTGCGTTGTGACAAACATACGCATCTCGTCATCGGGCATGGCGGTGATGTAGGGTGCGAGTGTATTGGTGACGCATTCCTCACCCTTAAAAAAGGCCGATAGTCCGAAGAGACGCATACGTTGTTCCTCTGCTGACATAGCCTGCCATTGAGCACGGTCCGAGGCGAAGTTGATATCTTGCGTTTTCCACTGCTGGCGTTCCCAGCGGTAATACAACTCACGATATGTGGGGAGATGCACCAGGCCCTCGTCAATAATGTTCATCACATTGTCGATAGGAGTCTGCTGTAGTTGTGTAAGGGAGGCGTTTTCAATAGGCATATCAATGGACATTGCGTTTCCTCAACTCTTTCTTATCTATCTTGCCAATCGCGTTACGGGGAAGTGCATTGACAAACTCAATCTCTTTTGGCGTCTTATAGTTCGCCAGTTTTTCGCGGCAATAGATCATGAGCGTGTCGGCATCAACAGGAGTGCGTGTGACGACGTAAGCTTTGACCTCTTCCCCCATACGTTCAGAGGGAATACCAACCACCGCCGCCTCGATAACAGCAGGATGCGTGGCAAGTACCTCCTCGATATCGCGCGGATAGATATTGAAGCCACCGCGAATAATCAGGTCTTTTTTCCGCTCTACAATGTACAAGTACCCATCTTCATCGAAGCGTCCCATGTCGCCTGTATGCAACCAGCCGTTGCGTAATGCCTCTTTCGTCTCGTCAGGCATGTTGTAATAGCCTTTCATGACGTTAGGACCACGCGCTACGACCTCGCCAATCTCACCTATAGGCAGAGGCGTATCGTGCTCATCGACAACCTGTATCTCAACGCCCGCGAGAGGCTGACCAACCGAACCAGCTTTACGTACCATATCTGACCCATGCCCCGTCAGTGCCGCGCTGCCCTCGGATAGCCCATAACCTTCACGTATCTTGCAGCCAAACTTCTGCTCGAAGCCTTCCAAGACGTTGACTGGCAGCGGTGCCGAACCACTGACACAATATTGCAAACTACTGGTGTCGTACTTCTCCGCATCCGGTGTATAGAGCAGGGCGACAAACATGGCAGGCACACCCGCGAATGCAGTGATATGGTGACGTTCAATCGCCGAGAGGACGGCTGTTGTGTCGAAACGAGGATGCATCACTGCCTTAACGCCAGACACATAAAAAACATTTAACGCGACAATACCAAAAGCGTGTGCAAGCGGTAAAATCATAAGTTGCGTATCTTCGCTCCTCTGCTCGTACTCAGGCCCACGTCCACCTAGCGCATTGGAGACAAGGTTACGATGTGTAAGCATCACTCCCTTTGGACGCCCGGTAGTGCCGGAGGTGTATAGAATAACGGCAGTATCATCGGGTTCTGGTGCAATACCGTCCAGATGCGTCATGTACTGCTCTTCCTTGCCAAGCCCCTTTGCTACAACATCGGTATATGCGAGTAATTGTGGATTATCACTTGTGACAGAATTTTCTGCGGGTGTGGTTACATCGGTACTGATGATGTAGTGCATAGTTGGCATATCGGTGAGCGCACTCTGTAGGAGTGGGAGGAGTAATGCACTGGTGAAGATCGCTTTCGCGCCAGAGTTTTCCGCAATAAAACGAACTTCAGGTGCTTTTAGCAAGGGTAAAACGGGAATGATGACAGCTCCGGCACGAGCAATGGCCTGATAACCGATCACGACTTCTGGTCGGTTGGGCATCATCATCAATACGCGGTCCCCTGGTGAAACGCCGAGGGCGCGAAGGCCAGCCGCGAGCTGTGTTGCCTCTTTCGCGATCTCGATATTGGTATATTCGCGTACCGTTTGCTGGTCTTCATAGAGGAACTGAAGAAATGAACCAAAGCGAGAACAATTGTAGATAGCAAGGTCATACAGAACGTGGAGGTCCGCGTCTGTCATACGCTGCTCTTCCAGAATACTCAAGGTTTGCCTCCTGCTAGAGTTGTCCACCGTTGGGCAGCTCCTTCTTACGACAGCCCTTCACGGGTCGTCAGTGTACATACAATACAAGCGGGAGAGAGATTGTGATGTGTCTACTGTACCATGTGTGTAGAGCGTTTATCAAGTTTTATATTGTTGTGTTTGTACTGTTCAAGCGTCGAGAGACGCATCGAGCCGCTTCAAGAGTTAGTTGGACTCAATGGGCTTGCCCCTGTCATGTCAATACTGAAGGAAGATATGAACTTAGAATGAAAAGTGGTAGGCGTACCATTGCCCGGTGTCGCCAGCCTTTGGACCATGAAAGCTTCCTTGCACCCCTCTAATGCTATCTTCGTTGGATGGCAAACCATTACCGTTGATGTGAATTGTGCGCGAAAGATGGAAAGAGATGTTGATGCTACCGTTCTTGCCAAACGTCACGCTTACAGGAATGATAGAGCCATCGGGCGCGTTCAATGTGCCTTTATGTGTCTTAGTGTGAAGAATGATAGCACCATTATACGCGGTACCTTGATCGGGACCCTGAGTGTCATTGCCACTAAAGTCGAGCGCGACAACTTTCTTTGAATTGGTAACTGGTAGTGCGCTCCAGATGCCGAAGTCGGTGGTTTCGTTCTGATAAAAGACCTGGAAGGTGCCAACGAAGTTCCCAACTTTTGTGATACGCCCTGCCCCCCTGATAACAGGAGTGCCTGTTGTATCATAGAATGTGATGCTGAGCTTCCCATCGTGGAGCTTACCGCCCGTCGAGATTTTTGTGCCATCGTAAATATGTAGATTGCCACTGAAAAAGCCATCGGATTGAACAAATTCAGTCAGACCACCCGTGATCGCGCTCCCCTTGGCCTCTCCTTTTGTCACAAGACCTGAAAAGGCAAGATGAACCGTCGTCGTTTTGGGACTGGATGCACTTGCTTGCGAACGAACGGTGAAAAGCGCGGAGATAATGGTAATTGTGAGGAATACAACAACTGCTATGAGTGCAATAAATTTTTTCTTGGACATACCTGAAACTTCCCCTCTTCACATAGAAAATATCTAATTTTCCATATCCAACGTTTTGGACGAATGCCTATCTAGTCAGTAACAAGAAATAGTGTACTAAGATTTACAAATATTATATGAAATGCATTGAAACACAATGATATATGAATAAATAGGAAAGTACAGAAAGCAGGTTAGTACTTTTGAATACATTATAAGATGTATAATGTTTTGTTATTCATGATGATAGGTTTCGTAGGGACCAGATTATGCTCTTTAACCAAATAATCAGGAGGCTGTAGGGTGTCCGGGGCGCAATCAATTGCGCCCCTACAACAGACCTATCCATAGTAATTTGTTAAACCGCATTATCGCGTCCGAGGTGCAATTTATTGCGCGCGGTTTATAAAGCTGGAGAAGAAAGGCATCATAGCCGATTAATCGGCCTCGGACGCGATACATCTGGTCTCTATGACGAATTTTCGTATTTCCGTTTACTGGGTGCGTGTACGTGTCACGCGTGCGATGAGGCGTGGTACCCATGCGCGAAGATAGTTTCTTTGCTCTGCATCCATATCTTTCCCGCTATACCTTTCCAGGTTATAATCGTGTGTAAGTACGTCCAATATCGCTTGCTCTGATGGTATGTCTGCCTCTTGCATCGTCTCGGCGAACGTCTGCTGTGCCACAATGAGTAGTCGTGCCTGATACTCGGCTGGTGTTTCGTCGGGACGACGAGCAAAGGCGGGATTGTCGCTTGCGATTGTTTGTAGCAGTTCTCGATAGTAAGCGCGTGCGGACTCAGGCTCAAGTGTTTCTAGCTGAGGTGCCTGTGATAATGCATGTTCAATGCGTTCATTGCGGCGTTGCTGAGTAATAAAACGGAGCGAGAGACCTTCACGTATCTCTTCTACCTCGTCATCTTTACGCGCTTTG
The DNA here is from genome assembly GCA_964657325.1 of uncultured Ktedonobacterales bacterium. Lineage (GTDB taxonomy): Bacteria > Chloroflexota > Ktedonobacteria > Ktedonobacterales > Ktedonobacteraceae > JBBQVS01. The sequence continues at coordinate 9,135 of CAZZVE010000102.1, read as the reverse complement.
GGTAGTCGGCGCAGAATTGCGCGTACGATAAAAAAGAGAACAAGAAGCGAAAGAAGTAACAGTACAAAGCGTCCAGCCGCAAGAGCTTCAGGTGAGAACGTTTGTTGTTGCCCAATGGGCTTGTTGTGTGCTGGAGGAAGGGGAGGGGTAGTAAGGAGTCCACCAACGGGAAAGAAGTGAAACAAGAGGGCGAAGAGGAAACTAAAGACATACAAGATAGGTGTCAGGATATAGGCGAGGATTACTACAAGATATTCCAAAACAATAAGCATGACAGACAATATGGCACTTATGAGAACAACGACAGCTTGAAACGAGAATGCTTCGAGTGCTAGTACGGCGAGAACAACGGCTAGCCAGCATACCGTCAACGCAAACAGCCAGTTGCGCGTTAAACCTGTTACGTTCTCAGATGCATACCGAGCAGTTTCATGTCGAATAAGAGCAATACGGGTGAACGAGATTACAAGCAAGCCGCTCAGAAAGAAAATGGGAATGGCTTGAGCAAGTGCGGTGAGGAGCGCGATAGTAACACTGCTATCGGAATAGAAAACAGCAATGATTAATAAGAATAGCAAGATGGCAAAACCAATTCTAAAGGTAATGAGGAGTAGTCCATCCTCTTCATATGTTCTTTGTTGCATACTGTGCCACCAAAGCAAAAGGACAAGAGCCGAGGCAAGAATAAGTGAAAGTACAGAACGTACAAGCAACACAGGTGTGCCTATGACAAGACCACCTGCAAGCAAAAGGCCAAGCACACGCAGAAGCCGTTCATTTTGTTCGCTTACACCTCGTTGTGAATAGGCGCGGACACCTGTTGCCCACCAGCGTAGCCCCAGGGCAAGCAAAATAATGCTTAGTTCACTCAGAAAAGGACGGTCTGCATCTCCACTGGTAAAGATAAGCACAACGAAGATAGGTTGCGCTTCCATAATACTCGCAAGAATAGGAATGGCAAGTAGGTCAATCCAGTTGGAGCGCAGTCGTACTTGTGCCCAGTGTCCCATCTTTTGTAGTGCTGACGGTTGCAACCAGTTCATGCCATTTCTCACTTCCGCCCAGATAGTGCACGGGCAAGGCATATGTCTCAAGAGGCGTCTTTTCGGCCTTGTGTCCAAGCAGGACAAGATGGACAACGGCACCGCGCCGACGTAGTTCTTCTAGTTGTTCAATCGTGTCGTCTATCAGTGACGAGGTCGCGCTAACCAGGACAACGGTTGTACCAACGGGAAACATGCTCTCCTCAGTTGCGAGTAATCGTTCAATACGTATTGTCGATTGCGGTGCAAGCTGTGCGAGGGTCGAGAGTATCTGCTCATACTGTCCATAATCGCGTGAGTAGGGTATGCTTGTACCGACAGATGAAATTTCGGTAGAGCGTCTTTTGTCGAGGAGCATGTCTGGTGTGTCAAGTATTGCGTTGGTTTGTAGCAATGTATTCTTCTGTTGCTCGGGTGGCAACGTGACCGCACTATTGGTTAAGACACCAACGCTATAGCCTTCGTCAAGCCCCCATATGGCAAGCGACGCGGCAACGGTAATTGACAACTCTTGAATATCGAGGTCAGCTCCCTTCCAAATGTCTGAGTGGTTCCATACATCTAAGAGCACAAGCAGACGACGCAAACTGCTCGGCTCGTATACCTTGCTCTGCAACACGCCGGTATGTGCCGTCTCCTTCCAGTGAATACGGCGTGGCTCATCTCCAAGTTGATAGTCACGTACACCGGCGACCTGTAACGGGTCTTCCAAAAGACGATGTTGCGAGGCATAGTCGCCAAATGGGTGAAGCGATGCAAGCCCTAATGTTTCGAGCGGTGCCACTAAAGGATAAATCAGTAAGGGTTCGGCAAGAGGAAGCGTGACATCAGATTCGAGCCAGCCAAATGGGTCGCTACTGTGCAAACGTATTGGTCCAAATGTATGCAGCCCGCGTGAGAGACACCGTATATGATAGCGACGCGTCACACGCTGTAGAGGTCCTAATAGCCAGGTTGTTGCCAGCATATCCTGACTGACACGTTGTAGGCGTAGCTCTTGTTTTTTCAACACGGTCAGGGCAGGCGTAATCGAGTCTTCAACACTTAATGATGGTAGAGGCAACAGTTTTTGATTCTCGATATGAATCGAAAGCGTTACCTCTTCACCAAATAAAAGATGTTGCTGGTCTACCTCTTGCCATATCACAAGGTGCCGCAATGCGTAACGATACCACAACTCTGGTATAAGCCCGATAAGCAACGTGAAGAGTGCTGCAACGAACACCAGTGGTTGACTTGTTACCACACCTACTATTAAGAGGACGACAGACAAGAAATACCACGGACGACGCTTCCTGAGCATGTCCTTATCAATCGTAATGGAAGCAGAGTCGGTGTTCATCACACTACGAGCCTTTGCTGAGTGTTGGTGCAATTTTCTCTACAGGAACGGCTACGGAGCGAATAATGTTTTCCATAAGTTCCAGGCTACGCTTGCCACGCATTCGGGTACGCGTCGTGGTGAGCAGACGATGAGCTAATACACGCGGTGCAAGATATTTCACGTCATCGGGTTGCACATAGTCACGTCCCTGTATCGCTGCATACGCTTCACAAGCGCGATACAGGGCAAGTGTACCGCGTGGACTAATACCAATTTGGATAGCTGGGTTGTTACGAGTCGCGCGCACTATCGCCAATAGATACCGTTCCACAGCGTGTTGCCAGCGCACCGCACGAACGGCGTGTTGCAGTTCAATAATGTGTTCCGCACTAATGACGGCTTGCAAGGTGTCAAGCGGGTCATCATATTTGAAACGGTGCAGAATGTCTTGTTCCTCATCCTCTGTTGGGTAGCCGATCTGTATATTCAATAGAAAACGGTCAAGCTGAGCCTCTGGCAGTGGAAATGTGCCTTCCAGTTCGAGTGGATTTTGAGTTGCCAGTACAAGAAAGGGTTTTGGTAGTGGAAGCGTATCGCGGTCAACCGTGACCTGTCGCTCCGCCATTGCTTCGAGTAGTGCCGATTGTGTGCGTGGTGTGGTGCGATTAACCTCATCGACAAGCAATATTTGCGCGAACACTGGTCCCTGCCGAAACACAAACTCGCTTTTGCGTTGGTCAAAGTAGCTCACTCCAATAATATCGCTTGGCAGCAAGTCAGGTGTACCCTGCACACGCTGAAACGTCGCGCCCAGCGAACGCGCTAATGCCTTCGCCATCACCGTTTTGCCCATTCCCGGTACGTCCTCAAGCAACACATGTCCATCGCTGAGGAGAGCAACCAGCAACAGTGTGATGATATCGCTCTTGCCGATAATCATGCGCGCCACATTGTTCCGAATGGTATCAGCGACATGTTGCACTGAGGCCAGTGAGGTAGAACTATTATCAGCATTCATTCGGCGTCTCCCATTGCTCGTCGAAAAAGAAGGTGTGTTGTTTCTTATTATATATAACACGTTGTCTCGCCTGGACGCGATACATCGGTCCCTACAGGCGTTTCGTGTCCCCAATTTATTGATTATTCTTGCGATAGGAAGATGCTTTTGACCTCCGTGTACAATTGCACAGCGTTCATACCCATTTCTCGTCCCATGCCACTCTTTTTGTAGCCACCAAAGGGTGCCTCTGTATGGACGCTGTGGTTGGAATTGACGGATAACACACCTGCCCGAATGCCTTTTGCGACGCGAAGAGCGCGCCCAATATCACGTGTCCATACCGAACCCGATAGACCATATACGGTGTCATTCGCAAGCTGAAGGGCTTGCTCCTCGCTATCGAATGGGATAAGCGAGACGACGGGACCAAATATCTCTTCTTGTGCCACGCGTAGTTGGTTGCTCTCGTGTGTGAGAATACTTGGTTTCAGAAAATAGCCATCTTCACCATGGACAATGGTTGGAATGGTGCCTCCCTGCACTACCTGCGCACCCTCCTCTCGACCTAACGCGATATAGTCGAGCGAACGTTGGCGTTGGCTCGCCGAGACGAGTGGACCAATTTCCGTTGTTTCATCAAGTGGCTGACCAATACGTAGCGCGGCTGTGCGTTGCGAGAAACGTTCAATAAATTCCTGGTAGATTGAACGTTGCACTAGAATACGGGAGCGAGCGCAACAGTCCTGGCCTGTATTGCCAAAAGCAGCGGAGACAGATGCATTCACACATCGCTCTAACTCGGCATCAGCGAACACAACATTGGCAGCTTTGCCTCCAAGCTCAAGCGATACACGCGTAATATTGTTGGCACAGAGACGCATGATACCCGCACCTACCTCAGTTGAACCCGTAAACGATACCTTCGCTATCTGTGGATGCGTAACTAGCGCGTTCCCTATAGACGTTCCGGGTCCCGGTAGTACGGAGATGACGCCAGAAGGTAAGCCAGCCTCCATCAAAATATCGGCAAGCTGCAATACCGAGAGCGGCGTGAGTTGTGCTGGTTTCACAATAATTGTATTGCCACAGGCTAACGCGGGTGCGATCTTCCACGAGGCAATGACGAGTGGAAAATTCCATGGTGTAATCAGGGCGCAGACGCCAACAGGTTCACGTAACGTGATTTCAATGCCAGCATCCTGTACTGGAAGCGTCTCGCCCGCTATCTTGTTCGCGGCACCACCCCAATACTCAAACACGTTAGCGACCAGACTCATCTCACCGCGTGCATCCTGAATAGGCTTGCCCGCATTCCGTGCTTCGAGTATTGCCAGTGTCTCCAACCGCTCCCGTACCAGCACCGACGCCCTGAGCAGAATACGCCCACGCTCAGTCGCGCTCAACCTCGACCATTTTCCCACTTCGAGCGTCTCGTATGCGACTCGCACAGCACGCCCAACATCTTCTATGCCTGCCTCTGCAACCCTCGCAAACGCCTTACCCAGCCCAGGCTCGATCACATCAAAGGTCTTGCCCTCGGCGGCAGGAACGCGTTCGCCTCCTAGCACCAAATATTCAGTATTCATTTTGTCTCCTTGTATAAAATATATCTCTATATAAGAATACCACTATGGACGCTGCAAACGCGTCCTCACGAAAATATGTCGTGTCCCTCTCTAACACTAACATGACAGGGGCAAGTCCCATAGACGTTAACGTAAAGGCAAAAAAGATGGTTCCGGTGAGGCCAGGGCATCCCCTTGCGGGTGCCCTGGTCCCGTTGATTCCTTACGTGAACGCCTGTAGGGGTCTAATTCATTACACCCTGTTGGCGATTGATGATGTTCGGCGGATTGACGAAACGTTTCACCAATCCTTCCAACAAGGTTCATTGCCAACAGGGTGTAATGAATTAGACCCCTACAATATGGTTGACTGTGTACTATGCCGTAATCAAACTATACACGTTTGGTGTGCCGATGCCGGTTGCCATGTCGTAGCCGGGCTTGGCGGGATAGTAGCCGTTGTCCTGCTGCGTGATGTCGTGGAACTGGTTGGCATAGCCTGCTGTGGAGTCGAAGGGATACAGGATGTAGTTGAACAGGCCAAGACGTTTGCCATGATGCTCAATGTCCAGGGCCGCGATAGCTGCCCAGAGGGGAGCCGCACATGATGTTCCACCAAGACGAATCCAGCCGGGTTGCCCGAACTCGCCCGTTTTGCAGAAAGAGTCGGCGGGGTCGGTACAATAGACCGAGTAGCCTGTGGCAGGGTCGGCATCCAGAGAGACATCTGGATTTTCGCGGCACTGTACGCCGGGTTGCTGGTTGCAGTAGGCACCAACTTGACTGTAATCCTTGTCGTAGCCGTTGGCCTTTGTCTCGATAACGCCTGGAAGCGGGTTGCCATTGCTATCGTAGATGTAGTCGGGACTGCCCCAGATACGGCTCACACCACCACCGCTACCCCCGCCATCACAGGCTGTCGCGGTACAATTTGGGCGTATCCAGGTCAATTCTTTGTCAGTACCAGGATAGGCGGGAGTTGCGTTTGTGCCTGGATCAAAAGTAATCGTTTTGTCGAGCTTCTTGAACGAGGTGCCACCGACAGCCGTGTTGTAGGGCTGATTGTTCGGATCGCCAACCTGTAGACCCTGATCTGCTGGTAGCGCAATTCCCGCACGGGTGCAGCCATAGGCACCTGCATCGCCGGAGGCCGCGAACAAGCTCTGTCCCTGTGTCGCCATCTGTAAGAATATCTGGTTTTCAGACAAGGTGAGTTGTGAGGTTACACCATACTCACATGGTACGCCCCAACTTGTGCTAATCGCGTCTGCCTTATTGTCGTTGGCGATTTGCTGGTACTCTGCAAGGCTACCAAGCTCTGTGTTCGGTGCCTGATAGACCAGGAATTTGTTAGCATGTGGGGCAAGCGCAATTTGTAGCTCGATATCAAGTTCGACCTCGCCAGCACCAGAGTCATCCTTCGCACCACCAAGCACTTTTTTGTCCGCCAACTTCGCATTTGGCAAACCAAACTGCTTTGTGTATGCGCCGATATCGCTTGCCGTATAGCCCGATAGCTCGAACAGGGCGAGTGTCGTGCCGTGTCCCTGGTCCTTGAGTTGCTTGTAAACTGGTGTCACATTGTAAATGCTAGCGATCTGTGAAGGTGTCAGGCCACTACCGAGAGGACCACCACCATAAGCTGGCGGAGGTGTAGCATTTGTACCATTCGATGTGTTACCGCCTGACTCAATCATATCGTATGACTTGTACGCATCGAAGCTATTCAAACCATACACGCCAAGCACGTTGCTACTCAAATATGAAGGGAGCAGTACATTACTGGCATTCGCATAATAGGTAGCACCATTGGTCAGAGTATAATCATTGATTTGTGTGTGAAACACCGATGCGACCTGTGCAGTGCTACCTGTTGCGAAGAGCATCATTGGACCAGCCGCTTGTGTTGTGACATGTAGACCAGATTGCGTCAAGAAGGTTGTTGCTGTTGCAACATCAGTACTGCTCGGACCGAATTGCGCGTTAAATTCACCCGCTTTAAGCCATTGATGATACGAGGTACTATTGGGGTCATAGAGAGACTTTGTAAGTGCCTGTAGTTCGGCCTGATGTGATGTCTTTAACATCAAACCAACCATCAACGTATCAGCCGAATTGTGCGGACCAACGACATGCGCACCACGCGTCCATTGTGGTGCACTGCCATAGAGTGGCGTCAGAGCGGCATTACTAGAAAACATTGCGCGTGCACTGAGCAGATTGGGGAAGAAGAGAAGACCAGCACAGAGTGCAAGCATTATCGTTGCGACCAGTGTGCGCCGATGGCCTGAAGCCATCATCCAAAAGGTTTTCATAATACGGTTTTGCTCCAATATAGAAAAACGAATACACTGCAACCCGTTCAACCCTGTATCATAGAAAGAGGTAGAAGCATACATACATAGAGAAAGAGATAGGAGTGAGCTAGTGAACATAAAGATGAACGGATTGTTAGATAAAACGGTGTTTTGCTGAGAATTAGGTGGAATTTAGAAAAAATAAGAAACACGAATACACATATTGATGCGCTAAAGCGCATCAATATGTGTATTCGTGTTTCTTATTTTTGTATATTGTCACAGTGCCCTACCTGCCGTATAATGAAGGTAGCATTTATACAATAACGCTATGCATTAGGAGGCTTTTATATGTTACCTGCATTGAAATTCAGTCTTGGCGACCCTATTTTTATTGGTGACTTTTGGGGTACAGTTATCGCATTGCCCGTTGCTCTCTTTCTCGCGTTCTGGTTGAGCAATGTGAAGAACAAGGTTGGCGTGATTATTGGAGCACTCGTTGGTATTCTCATTGGGTTTCTTGGTATTCTCTGCGTCGTTGGGACGCTGATTCACCCAGAACCATTGCCACATGTGGATGGTGTTGCGACTTTCTTTAGTTCGCTGCTACTCAATTCCGCACTTGGTCTAGCTGCTGGCATCCTGACGGACCTCATAATCTCGCAGCGCAATGAACGCGATTACCGTCGTCAAGTACAGCACGAATAACGCCATTCATGTTTTATCTCTTTCATGGCGACGACGAGTTTACATCGCGTGAGCACGTCAAAAAGCTACGCGAGTCAGGCAAATTCGAGTACAATCAAGATACCTACAGCGGGACCGATACCGACCTGACGACCATTACCACCACCACTGACACCATGCCGTTCCTCACAGAGCAACGGCTGGTGCTTGTTGAGGGCTTGCCCAAACGCAAACGTGGTGAGTCAACCGAATCTGTCGCCAAACCCGCCGCCGAACCTGAAGTTACCGCAAAGGGTGGAAAAGGTAAAAAGGGCAAGAAGAGTAAAGCGACGGCTCTCACACGCGCAGGTTTCGAGAAGGCATTAGCCGAACACGTTCCCGCTATGCCCGATACCACCGTTCTAGTCCTAGTGGTTGATGAGGTCATCGACGCCGCCAATCCACTCGTCAAAGCAGCGGAGAAGCATGGCAAAGTTGTGCAATGCACATTGCCCAAAGGCGCCGCGCTCGACAACTGGATTATAAAGCGAGCGAAGAGCAATGGCGTCAAGATCAGTTCAGAGGCTAGCTCCTTGCTTGCGAACTTCATCGGCAATCAACTGCGTCTGCTCTCGAACGAGATTGACAAACTCTCGACCTATGTCGGTGAAGGCAAGACCATCAACGCCGACGACGTGCGCAAGCTCTCGGCACAGGTGCAAGAGGCGCGTATCTTCGATCTGACCGATGCCCTCGCCCAACGGAATCGCAAACAAGCCTTGAACATCCTGCACGATCTGTTATCCGATGGCGAGCCACCTATTAAGCTTATCAGCACTATCACATCACAGGTGCGAACTCTCTTGCTCGTCAAAGAACTTTCACAGAAGGGCATGCGTTCTGCCACCATCGCATCCACAATCGGTATGGCACCCTTTATCGCGGAAAAAGCACTGAGACAGGTCGGAAATTTCACCATGCCACAATTAGAGGAAGCCTACCGACAACTATTGTCAACTGATGCCGCACTCAAGCGGAGCCGCATCGAGCCAGAAATGGCCCTAGACCTGCTCGTTGTTACATTTGGTGTTGTGTGATGTAATAAATGAATTATGATATGAAACATTTGTAGGGGTCTAATTCTAGTACACTCTTTCGGCGACGCACAAATGTTGAGCGATATTGAAACGTTTCATCAAATCCTGCCATATCATTAATTGCCGAAAGGGTGTAATAGAAT
>CAZZVE010000101.1:0-17592 GCA_964657325.1 uncultured Ktedonobacterales bacterium | reverse complement strand
AAGGGGCGTCCCTACTATACCAACCAATATGCTGTGATATCGTATATAGTAGGGACGCCCCTTGTGGGCGTCCGTGGGAGCAAAAATGGGTTCTGTGGAACCAATGTGTGTATCCGTCTGTAATATATAATACGAAAGCATTTAACGAGAATATAAATATCATTATGGTTGAAAGATTTGTAGAACATTCTGCTTCACCACCTGACTTCTTAGAAGAAATTGAGCGGCTTCTGACGCTGGTACGACGTTATATGAGTACTGATGAGGTCAATCGCGTCATCGAAGCACTTCACCTTGCACAAGAGAAATGCAAAGGTGTTGTTGGTGTACGACCTATCCCGCCCCTGGAACATGCATTAGCAATCTCTACAATCTTAGCTCAACTTATGCATGCCGATGCCGTTGGTGTTGCGGCAGGGCTTGTTTTCGAGGCTGTAGACGCGGACCTGCTTTCACTGGAAGACGTGGAGCGGAAACTTGGCGCGCCAACCGCACGTATTATTGGGAGTATGTCGCGTCTCAATATTCTTGAGCGTAAAAAACAAAGTGTTGCTGGTGCTAATGCGCCCAAGTCAGGGGATGAGCGTGATGATGCAGGACAGAATACACCAGTAGAAAATAAGAAACGCCGTGTGCGTGAGGCAATGCGTCGTCAGCAAGCCGAGACGGTGCGCAAAATGTTTATTGCAATGGCAGATGACCCAAGAGTTGTGTTGATGAAGCTTGCCTATCGTCTACATGCGATGCGCCTTGTAGGTCGTCCTTTTTATGATGGAGGAGACCGTCAGGACACGCTTACAATGGCTTTGGAGACACGCGAGATTTACGCACCGTTAGCGGGTCGTCTGGGTATGTCACGCGTGGAGAGCGAATTAGAGGACCTTGCCTTCAGTGTGTTAGAACCGGAGAAATACGCGTGGGTGCGTGACGAGGTGGAGGAAGAGAGCAAGCAGTGGCGTTCGTATGTCGAGGATATCTGTACGATATTACGCGCTGAAATGCAGGCGATTGGCGTCAAGGCTGAGGTATCGGGTCGGGTCAAGCATCTCTACAGTTTCTACAAAAAGCTTCATCGTAGCGCGGGCGAAGTTGAGGACCTGGAAGAAATTAAAAAGTCTGCCGACATCACCCAGATTCATGATCTCATAGCATTTCGTATCCTCGTGGATACTACACCTGATTGCTATGTCGCGCTTGGACACGTTCATAGCCTGTGGAGACCCAAAGAGGGGCGTATCAAGGATTTTATTGCCAATCCCAAACCTAATGGCTATCGTGCACTACACACAACCATTTTTTGTAAAGACGATCATCTTGTGGAGGTGCAGATACGTACACATGAGATGCACGAGACGGCGGAATATGGCGTAGCGATGCACTGGCACTATAAAGATGTAGGTGATAGTGCGTCGTCTTCGGCAAAAGAGTTGTTGTCCTGGTTGCGTCAAATGACGGAGTGGCAACGCGAAATGCATTCGTCAAGTACAAGCGATACGGATTTTGTCGAGGCGGTCAAGGATGATATCTTTCAAGAGCAAATCTTTATCTTCACGCCGCGTGGAGAGGTCAAAGACTTGCCTGTCGGCTCAACCCCAATTGATTTCGCCTATCGTGTTCACTCAAAAATAGGTGATACTTGTGCCGGAGCGCGTATTATCACCAACTCTGAACACGGAGATGGTGATCGACTCGTGACGCGTATGGTACCGCTTGACTACGAGCTGAAAAGTGGCGAGGTTGTAGATATCGTCACTAGCCGTACCGCGCACCCAACGCGTGATTGGTTGCATTTTGCACGTACAGCAGCAGCGAAGAGCAAGATACGGCGGTATCTTAAAATTCACGAACGGCACATCAACATTCAGATCGGGCGTGAACGGCTGGATCGCGAACTGAAAGTGCTGGGTGTGCGTGGTATCGAGAGCGTCAATGAGGATGCAAGCAAATGGCTGTGCGAAGAATATCGTATGGCTGAATTTGAAGACTTGCTTGCAGCCATCGGTGCCGATGATGTACGCCCACATCCGGTGGCTGTCAAGGTAACTGAACGCTGGCAACTGCGCGAAGGTAAAGAGACGAGCAAAGAGCATGAGGAAATCCCCAGCTTATCGACCTCAACCACCAAACAGGGAGGATCGGCAAGTTTAGAGGTTGCGGGTGTCAGTGGGCTTCTGACAAAATTAGCGAATTGCTGTTGTCCATTGCCAGATGATGACATCATCGGCTTTATAAGTCGTGGCAAAGGTGTGATTGTGCATCGGGCCGATTGTCATAACCTCATTCGCTATCGAGAGCGTGAACAAGAACGCCTTGTTCATGTTAGCTGGTCGGGCATGAGCCAGACGCGCTATCTTGCACCCGCTGTCATTCAAGCTCGTGATCGTCCCGGTCTCATTCGTGACATCGCCACGGTTGTGTCTGATGTAGGTGTCAACATGAACTCTGTGAGTACGCATTTTAGTACAGGTCGAGGTGGGAACCGCGAATCGGTGATTGTCACGACCACGCTGGAAGTCAACGACATGGAGCAACTGCAAAGGCTCTTCACGCGCTTGGAAAAAATCAAGGATGTGAGTCATGTAGAACGCAACCTGGGCAAGCGTTCATGAGCATTGTTTCGCCAGTGGTGAATGTTATACAACGGCGTTCACCATCTGTTTTGCTCAGACCGTCATTGCTTGTTGGGCTTGTCTACATTCTCTTCTTTGGTGCGGTAACATTGATTCATCACTATACGCCGATGAGTTATGTACATCTAGGAACGCGCTTTGCCTTGCATATTCCTACTGCTAATCCTGGTTATGATGGGCAGTTTTACTATCAGATAGCGCGTGACCCTCTACATGCAGCCCCGTTCCTGGACAAGCCACCCTATCGCTACCAACGTATTGTGTATGCCCTGCTTGTGTTTGTACTGAGTGCGGGACAGACCGCGCTTGTGCCCTATATGCTGCTACTTGTAAACTTTGTGTCTATCGTGGTGAGTGTTGAGATTGTTGCACGCTTACTGGCAAAGTACGGTTTGTCACCGTGGTTCAGTCTTGCAATCGGTTTTTATTTTGGACAAGGGGCAGCGTTACTTTTTGACACAACGGAACCATTCACCTATGCCCTCATTTGCATTGGATTGTTGCTCATAGAAAAAGAGCATATTACGGGTGCTGCGGTCACTATGGGACTGGCGGCACTCTCGCGTGATACCGCGATTCTCTTTCCCCTTGGTTACACGCTCTTTTTTTTGTTGCATAGACAGTGGGGGAATGTAACACGTTTCGTTGTGTTAGCATTTTTCCCGCTTCTCTTGTGGTATGGATTTCTCTGGAAGATATTTGGGGAGACGGGAGTTAAGTCCGCACCCCCATTTGAGCATATTCCCTTTGCTGGCCTATTTGTTTTCTTCTCTGAACAAAGGCTGTTTTGGCAGCTTTTCATGCTCATGTTTGTGCCGACAATAGCGGGTTGGCTATTTGTTGCTTTTGAAGTTGTACGACGACGGTGGAGTAGCGTCCTGATGATATGGGTACTCAATCTTGCCTTGGTAACATTCATGGCGCCCGACTCATATCGTGAGTTTGTCTCTTCTGGACGCCTCTCGACAGGTCTTGTTCTTGCAACGCTGCTGTATGGTTGGCAAACCAGAAACAAGATGTTGCTTTGGATGTGTCAATTCTACACGCTCACGTTCGTGTTCTATGCATATATAATTTTGACGACAACATTTGCACCAACATAGAACATGTTTCCTGAAAGTGATATCATGAAAATTCTTACCTCTAGAATGCTTCCATACGTTGATGACGAAGTGGATACTACAAACAATACTGCATTGTTATGGCTAATAAGCCTCTGTATGTTTGTCTTTGCTCTTTGTTTCGCTCTATCTGTTGCGCCATTGCAACGAATGGCGAATACACCGTTCCTATCACGAATACCAATTAGCAGTATGCTTACTAGTATAGGTGCATGGCTTCCTTCAGACTTTCACATGTTACAAGATATTCAAAATTCAAGGGTAACGACAGGTAACGGTGAATTCCTTCTTCTAATAGCTTTAGCATATATTTTCTACGGACTATGTGCTTGGGTTATTCGGTATAAGGTATCGCAAGAGGTAAACTATACACTCATATACTCCATTCTTGGCCTGGGTATTGGAGCAACCGCGTTTATCTTTATCTTCACACCAGCCCTTCCTTCTTTAGACCTTTTCATATACGCCGACTATGGACGAACAATTCTTGTGCATCATTCAAATCCCTACTTTGTTCCACCCCTACAATCATCAGTGACTGATCCACTCACGCAACTTGATAAATGGAACGCAGTAGTAAATACTTACGGACCACTTTGGCTCTATATCTGCTCGTTTTTCTCGCTGTTTTTAGGCGATATACCTGTACACTATATCTTTGCCTTTCGTGTGTTTGGCCTGTTTACTCATGGGCTGAACATTATCCTCGTAATAGCAATCCTACGAGCGATGGGTCAATCGCAGCGAACTATTGCGCTAGCTATACTTCTTTACGGGTGTAATCCTCTTGTGTTGTTGGAGAGTTGCCTTGACGCACATAATGATGCATGTATGATTACCTTTATATTGCTTGGCGTCTGGCTCTCGCTGCGAGCAGAGCGTAAGGGTTTTACACGAATAAGAGGATACGCACCGCCGTTACTTGCATTCACAATGGCAGTACTGATCAAATTTACTAGCACGCCACTTATTATTCTTTTTATATTTTTACTTATGCGTAAAACATTGATGGAAACGCATATGTATCCCTTAGCGCGTAGAGGGGTATTGCGTTGGCGACACACGCTGCTACAGGTCTGTATCGCGAGCACGCTGTGCGGTCTTACTGTTTTACTCTTCTACGCACCCTTCTGGATAGGGCATAGTATTTCAGCGATAGTGCGGAGTTTCTCTTTAGCACCATCTTCGTACTTTGCTGAGAACTCCATAATGCGCGTGTTTGTTGAGCGGGTGAAATTATATGGTCTACCACCCCATAGCTCATGGTTGTACCGACCAGTTTATTCGCTGTCTCATCGTATTATGTGGGATCGCATAAATGTGATGCTGCTTATAGCAACTCTTAGTATGGGAGGCGTGTTGCTTTGGCGTGCTCCCACCACTCGTAGCATGGTGTTTGCTGCCTTGATTGTATTTGAGGGAGTGCTGATAGTAACGCCGTGGTTCTACCCGTGGTATGTGTTATGGGTTATTGCGCTGGCGGCACCTTTACTCACGGAACAAGGGAGTCGTAAAAATAAAACAGTTATCTTGTTCGCCTTTGTGTTTTCGGTTTCAGCATTTTTCACGTACATCATGCCGTACTATCTACAGCCTTTCGATAGTTGGCTTGGCACGCGTGAACTGCTCACAGACGGTCCACCTGTAGTTGTGTTGCTTTGCTTTTTTGTAACATATATTTTACGAAGGAAAAGAGTAGGTCAATTGTAAGGACCGATGATGCACATTTACAAAATAACATGGTAATCGACCCACGGACGCCCAAGGGGCTACTCTACTATACACGACGTGCGGAGCACCTCATGCCGTTGTATAGTAGAGTAGCCCCTTGGGCGTCCGTTGCATTCCAGATTAAATTTTAAACTGCATTATTGCGTCCTTGTTAGCAATCGAGACGCTAAGAGGACACGGTAAATCGGTCCCTACAAAATGTTGTTAGTAATAGGAAGCAAGAAACACAACGTCAGTTGGAGAAACCAGTTGACGTTGTGCTTCTTGGCGTATTTCGCGAGCTTATTTAGCCGCGCAAGCGATCTAGCACGGGTGGTTGACGCAGTTTGGCTAATGCACCAGCCTCGATTTGACGCACACGTTCGCGGGTAATGCCCAGTTCGCGTCCGACCTGTTCGAGTGGATGTGCTTGACCATTGCCAAGACCAAAGCGTAACTGCAAAACAAGCTGTTCTCGCGGAGTGAGGACCGATTCGAGGACACGCTGTACTTCATCTTTGAGAGTCTGAGTAGTAGCGATATCCTCTGGTGAGGCCGATTCAGTGTCGGCTAAGACATCACCCAACTCTTGCTCTTCATCCTCGCCGACGGGAAGTTCTAGCGAGACGGGAGCACCAGGGGCTGCCTGTAGTTCAACCATACGAATCGGGTCTAATCCAGTCGCCTCCGCCAGTTCAATCTCAGTGGGTTCACGCCCCAATTCTTGTAAGAGACGTTGCCGTTCACGACGAATGCGGTTTAGCGCGGTATTGACATAGACAGGAAGGCGGATAGTACGACCCTTATCAGCGACTGCGCGACTAATAGCTTGACGAATCCACCATGTTGCATGAGTAGAGAAGCGATGACCTCGGCGCCAATCGTAGCGCTGAACTGCACGGATAAGCCCGATATTTCCTTCTTGAATGAGGTCCAGAAGTGAAAGACCACGACCAACATAGCGTTTGGCAATGCTGACAACGAGGCGCAGGTTTGCAAGGACAAATTGCTTGCGTGCATCTCGATCACCGTTCTCTATGCGTTTCGCAAGATCAATTTCTCGATCATGCGTAATCATAGGGACGCGTCCAATTTCGCGGAGATAGGTCATCACGGCGTCAGATTCGCCTGCATCGGTGGCATTAGCTGCGTTTTCGTCTTGCTCTTCCGAGCGTCGGCGACGCATCATTGTGCGACGTGCGGGTGGTTCCGTTTCTGGTACAAGTGCGGCGGGAATGGCTGGGAGGAGAGGTTCTGTGTCTAGTTCGCGCGTTTCCTGTGGAAGGTCTTCCTGCATCTCAGGCAAGTCGTCCATCTCCAGGGAAGCGGGTTCTAAACTGGTCATGTCTTCTTCAAGTTCTGGCTCGTCTTTCTCCTCCTCTTCCACATCTTCTTGCGTATAATCCAAGTCTTTTGGAAAAAGCTGTTCAACAATGTCAAACGGCTTTTCAAGACCAGTCGCAGCTTCTGTATTGTTCAAGGTAAGCGTTGTTCCCGTCATGGCACGCTCTAAGTCAATCATTCTGCGCCCTCCATGAAAAGTAGTATCCTAAGCAGCAAGATACGTCGTTCGTCAATCCGGTCAATCTTACACCCAGAAAAAACAAGCCGTTAGATGCGATTTGTTTTGACTAAGTGTTACCGGGAGGAAATCAAGGACATGCATTCTGTTTTAGTCACTGTGTTTGTAAATACACATAGTAAAACAGTATGAGACCGGAAAATATTCCATGCACTCATTATAACGCATCTTGGCCTATCATTCTAGTCCCTAAGCGGCCCATTTGTCCCAATTTTCGGGAAGAATATATTTCTTCTTCCTTTTTATACGTTTCAAACACGACGAAAGTGGCAATGTCAGTGATTCAATAATTCAGATGAACCGTTGTTGTAGCAAATTTTCCGTATGAGAGGCAAACAATTGACAAACCCTGAAAAATTATTGACAATAGAGTTCTGTAACTTTTTAATATTTTATAGCGTGTGATTCAATGACATGATTCCAGACTGCACTCTGGAGTTGTTTACAGCGTTATTGCTGTTTATAGCAGAAAGCAGAAAAACATGGCTGTATTCGCATCGTTATTTGGTAAATTAGCGCAGAGACTTTCACCTGATGCCATCGGCGAAACGCTTTCCACACATGTGGGTGCCGTTCCTAATCCACTGAGTAAACGCAGTAAAACGCTTGAACCACGTATACGTGATGCCAAAGTATTTCATAGCGTCTGCCCTTATTGTGCTGTTGGCTGTGCGCAACTTGTTTATGTCAAAGATAACAAGGTTATCGACATCGAAGGTAATCCTGATGGTCCTATCAATCAAGGCTGCCTCTGTCCTAAAGGTAGTGCGAGTCGTCAACTAGACTATAATAATAATCGTTGGACAACTGTTAAGTACCGCGCACCCTATGCCACAGATTGGGAAGATAAACCATTAGATTGGGCGATGGAACGCATTGCACAAAGAATTTACGAGACGCGCGAGGCCACCTTCCGTGAGATGAACGATGAAGGAAAGCCTATCAATAATACAGTTGCGATTGGTTCGCTTGGTGGAGCCACACTCGACAACGAGGAAAACTACCTACTTACTAAGTTCCTTCACTCATTAGGAATGGTGGCAATCGAGAACCAAGCCCGTATATGACACAGTGCCTCCGTGCCGGGTCTCGGCGCAAGTTTCGGTCGTGGTGCCGCTCAAAATTTTCAACAGGACTTACAGAATAGCGATTGCATTTTAATTGAAGGCAGCAACTTCGCGGAAGCCCATCCGGTAGGGTTTCGCTGGGTTATGGCTGCGAAAGAGCGTGGTGCGACAATCATTCATGTCGATCCGCACTTCTCCCGTACCTCGCAGATGGCTGATATCTATGCTCCCATTCGTGCGGGCACTGATATCGCGTTTCTTGGTGGAATCATCAACTACATTCTTCAGAATGACCTCTACTTCAAGGAGTATGTACAGGCATATACAAATGCATCCTTTATAGTGAACGAGGATTTCCAGGATACAGAGGACTTGGAAGGCGTCTTTTCTGGTTTGAAAGCTGATGGTAGTGCCTACACGACCGATAGCTGGCAATATCAATTGACAGAAAAGGGTGACTCTCAAGAGCCAACAAAGCACACCTCTAACAGGAACTCAGCTCCGAGCAAAGGAGATACTGCTCATCACGATGAGCAACAAACCATGCCTGATGGTCAGGAAGGGCAGGGTTTACTACCTCATGCTCACCCCAGCCAGATTGAGCGTGATGAAACGATGCAACATCCGCGCTGCGCATTGCAAATTCTGAAGCGACACTATTCACGCTACACGCCAGGGATGGTCGAGCAGGTGTGCGGTATCCCGCAGGACCTCTTTTATAAGATTGCTAACACGCTGGTAGAAAACTCTGGGCGGGAACGAACCACGAATCTCTCCTATGCTGTGGGTTGGACTCAGCACACTGTCGGTGTACAGATGATTCGTACGGGTGGCATCCTACAACTCTTGCTGGGTAACATAGGGCGCCCAGGTGGTGGCATCATGGCATTGCGAGGGCACGCCAACATACAAGGTTCCACCGATATTCCAACATTATACAATCTGTTGCCGGGGTATCTGGTCACGCCCAGCGCGTTACGCGAAGAGTACGACTTCAAGACCTACATGGAACATAACAGCCAGGATACAGGCTGGTGGGTGAACTATCCTAAATACTTTGTCAGCTTGATGAAGGCGTGGTACGGAGACGCCGCTACAAAGGAGAACGACTGGGCCTATAACTACCTGCCCAAAATTGTCGAAGACCACTCAGACCTGCCTATGTTCATCAGTATGAAGGACGGCAAGATGAAGGGCTTCTTCCTCCTGGGCCAGAATCCGGCTGCTGGTGGTGTCAATGCTGGCTTTCATCGTGCGGCTATGGAGAAGTTGGAATGGTTAGTGGTTCGAGACCTTTACGAGATAGAGTCAGCATCATATTGGAAGCGTCCAGGTGTTGATCCAACTCAGATTCCTACCGAAGTCTTCTTTATGCCAGCGGCATCACATGTCGAGAAGGAAGGTAGTTTCACCAATACCCAGCGACTTGTGCAATACCGCGATATGGCTATAGAACCGCCTGATGATGCACGTTCGGAAAACTGGTTTACAACGGAACTGTGTCTGCGTATGAAAGAACTATATAAGAATAGTACAAAGGAGCGCGATAAGCCCATTCAACATGTCACTTGGAATTATCGTCGTGAGGGATCGCTGCAGGAACCCGTGGTCGAGGATATTGTCAAAGAAATCAATGGCTATACTGTAGCTGATGGCAAGGTAGTCAAAGATTACACAAAACTTCAAGATGATGGTAGCACTGCCTGTGGTTGCTGGATCTTTAGTGGCATTATGCCTAAAGAAGGAGATAACCAGTCCCGCCACCGCAATCCTGACAACTATGTAAGTCCCGATTGGGGCTTCACATGGCCCGCGAACCGTCACATTCTCTATAATCGTGCCTCTGCAGACCCAGATGGTAAACCTTGGTCGGAGCGCAAGAAATACGTCTGGTGGGACCCGGAACACGAGAATGATGATGGCACAAAAGGTCGATGGGTTGGTTATGATGAGCCTGACTTCCCTGTGACTAAGGCTCCTACTACAAAAGCTGACCCACATGGTCATGGGATAGATGCACATTCAGGTGCAGACCCATTTACGATGAATAACGAAGGGCGAGGAAGGCTCTTTGTGCCAAGTGGACTGACCGACGGGCCTCTACCCACGCACTATGAGCCTATTGAGTCGCCAGTGCACAATTCACTCTACCCCAAGCAGGACAACAATCCAGTGGTGAAATACTGGGATCGACCGGATAATCCCAAAAATGGTATGGGAAATCCAGACTTTCCATATGCAATTACCACCTATAGGCTGACCGAACATCACGTTGGTGGTGCTATGTCGCGCTGGGTGCCGTGGCTCTCTGAACTGCAACCAGAGTTGTTTGCTGAAATCAGCGAGGAACTGGCAGCAGAAAAGGGGGTTAAGATGGGTGATTGGATTACCATCTGGACTAAGCGCGGTGAGATCGAGGCAAAGGCAATGGTCACGCAACGCATTAAACCCTTAAAGATGAAGGGACGTACCGTTCATCAAATCGGTCTCCCATTTCACTGGGGCTATTCAGGCATGGTGAAGGGCGATGTTGCCAACGACCTCTTGCTCCTGGTCGCAGACCGTAACGTGAGTATGCATGATGCAAAATCGTTTAGCTGTAATATGCGTGCAGGTCGGCGTTTCCATCAAGGCGAGGATGGAAGTAATGTAGGTCGTGAGATGCCTGTGCGCTCTTACTACACGGAGCCTGCGCAGGGCGAAAAGTAAATCGGGAAAATAAAGAGGGGAGCAATACGTTTATGGGCCAGCATGGATTTTTTACCGATACTACGCTCTGTATTGGCTGTAAAGCCTGTGAAGTGGCATGCAAGCAATGGAATCAGTTGCCTTCTGATGGCTATAAACTGACAGGTCACAGCTATGACAATACAACTGCTCTGTCGTCTACAACGTGGCGACACGTCGCGTTTGTTGAGCATACACGTCCAGCCGATGGCACTGGGAAGACGGTCAACTGGCTGATGATGAGCGACGTGTGTAAACATTGCACACATCCGGGCTGTATGCAGGCGTGTCCAACGGGGGCACTTATTCGCAACGAGTTCGGCGATGTCTACGTACAGCCTGACATCTGTAATGGTTGTGGCTACTGTGTGCCTTCGTGTCCCTTCGGAGTGATAGGCCGTAACGCAGAAACTGGTAATGCCGCCAAATGTACACTTTGTTATGATCGTCAAAAAGATGGCATCGAGCCAGCATGCGCGAAAGCCTGTCCCACTGATTCAATTCAATTTGGCGATCTGGACGAATTGAAGGTGAAGGCAAGAAGACGTGTTACTGTGCTTCAGGAGCGCAATGTCCCAACCGCCTATCTCTATGGTGTTGATGAAAAAAATTCTGTTGGCGATCTCAACGCATTTTTCTTGCTCACAGATCGTCCTTCTGTTTATAACTTGCCAGAGACGCCAAAACTGCCGCAAAACAATGTGCTACCAGGATTTGTCGCCAGTGCTATTGCGGCAACATTTCTGACGGTTGCTACTGCATTCTCGTTATGGAGAGGCAAGTCATAAACTTCATGATTGGGATAATGAGATGAACAATCGTAATGATACACAACCATCAAGCAAAGCGAATATTACTTCTGTCATTCAGCCAAATCTGCGCGGAACTTTAGCGGGTGCAAGCAAACAGTGGTCGGGCGAGCCAAGTACATACTACAATTTGCCACTTGTGAAGAAGGCACATTGGGGCTGGGAAATCATCGTCTATTTCTTTCTTGGTGGTATCGCGGGTGGTTCCTATCTGGTAGCGACATTGGCTGATTTCTTTGACATAGATAAAAATTTAGTACGTGCCGGTCGCTACCTGTCCTTTGTGTGCATTATTGCCAGTCCCATTCTCCTCATTATGGACCTGGGACGCCCTGAGCGCTTTCATCACATGTTGCGTGTGCTAAAGTTTCGTTCTGCTATGTCGCTTGGCACATGGGGTCTTACCTTCTTTGGACTCTGCTGTGGTTTTACTGCTGCTTACCAGATGGCGAAAGATGGTCTCTTAAACTGGTTTCCACTTATGGCGCGTATAATGAAGGCACTACCTGTGAAATTCATTGAGGCAATTGGAGCATTTTTTGGCCTCTTTGTCGCCTCTTATACAGGAGTTTTGCTCTCCTCTACTGCTGTACCTATCTGGGGACGAGCAAAGCACCTGCTTGGTCCTCTATTTCTCACCTCGGGTCTCTCTACGGGACTTTCCGCGCTCTCCCTCATCCTTTCGTTCAGACGCTATAAGGGACAGCACGATACACTTGAGCGTTTAGACCGTGCGGAAATAATTGCACAGACTACCGAATTAGGCTTAATTGCTGCTCTTGTTCCCACATTGGGACCGCTTGCGAGACATCTCTTCAAAGGAAAAACGGGCCAGCTCTTCACCATAGGGACAATTGGAAGCGGGTTACTCTTGCCCCTGGGTATCAAACTAGGGTGGAAAGTGAGCAAAAAGACAACACCATCCTCTATGGTCATAGCTGCTTCTCTTCTTGTCCTCGTCGGAGGCATGATTTTGCGTACCGTCTGGGTACTAGTAGGACGTACATCAGCTGATGATCCGCAGGATACTCACTATTACAATAACGTTGAGTGGAACGAGCGGAAGCGATAAGCTAGTATATCGTATTGTAGGGGTCTAATTCATTACACCCTGCGAGCGATTGACCAATATAGGGGAATGTGAAAACGTGTATCGCGTTCTCCAACATGGTCAATCGCTCGCAGGGTGTAATGAATTAGACCCCTACAGACATCACGTTCCAAAAATCATGATCTACAATACTGTGTTTTTCGTAGGGAATAATGAACGCGCATTGCATAGCTTGCTGTGGTAAAATAATACCTATGAGTATAGACGAGCACCACTTACATGTGGCAATTAAACGTATCGACACAAGTTTACCCCTACCAACTTATGCGACGGCGGGATCGGTTGGTTTTGACCTGATATGCCGCGAGGAAACAGAGATTGCTCCACGCAAGCTGGGCTATATTCCAGGGAATGTGATTGTGCAGACGCCACCAGGATATATGCTGCTCCTGACCATGCGTAGTAGTACGCCACGTCGAAAAGGGCTATTGGTGCCACACGGGGTTGGCGTGATTGACCAAGATTATTGTGGTGAAGGTGATGAGTTGATGATACAAGTCTACAACTTTCGTGATGAAGCGGTGACGATACAACGTGGGGAGCGTATCGCGCAAGGCATGTTTGTGCCAGTAACGCATGTTGTGTGGGACGAAGTCGATTCAGTGGGCCAGGGACGCGGTGGCTTTGGCAGTACGGGCAACTAAGAGAGGTGGGGGAATGATCGTACCAGATTATTATGCACGGTTAGAGGTTTCACCTGATGCAACGCTTCAGCAGATTAAGGCGTCATATCGTCGTCTTGTACGATTGCATCATCCTGACCTGAACAAGCAGGCAAAAGATATCCATATCAAACAATTGAACGAAGCCTATGGTGTATTGAGTAGCACCACAAGACGTGCGGCGTATGACGGTCTCCGTGCCGAAGAGCAACGAGCGGCTGTAATTGCCGATGCGATACGGCGTCAGCAAGAAGCCGTCAAGCGCAAAAAAGCCGAAGAGCCGAAGATGACCTGGATGCAAGGCGCATTTGGCTTTGTACGCGAACTCAGGAAAGCACTACGTGAGGAATAAGCTGACATGACAGGGGCAAGCCCTGTCACTACTATACACGGACTGGCGTGGCTTGCCACGCAGTGGCGCAAAGTATAGTAGTGACAGGGCTTGCCCCTGTCATGCCAACAGCGTCTACACTTGACCTTGCAGGTATCTTTATTGCCCGCTAGGAGTGCCAGTGCCCCCGCTACAAGCGGCACCCTGTTCCTGCGTCTGAGGTCCTTGCTCATAATATTTCAAAAATTGAGCAAGCCGAGGATCGCTTGCACTCGTGACCTTTAACTGTACCCCCCATGCCGAGATAACTACAGGCGAGGGGAGATTGGGATAAGGTGAAAGTAAGACATAACTGTGTCCACTTGCCAGAGTGGTCAATTGGCTGACATCTTGCGCTGACAATGTAGGCTGATACGTGATCCAGACCGCTCCATGCTCCATAGAGTGAACCGCATGTTCATTACCAATAGGCTGAGTGTAAATACCGCAATTCTGCCATACGGGATTGTGTGCTCCTCCAACGGGAGGCACCTGAGGATAATTCACCGGAGTGGTGACATGCTGACGACTTAAGTTACTGTAGGTGACAACGCCAGGAATGTTTCCTGTCGTGCTAGGGTCTGCACTACTTACTTGCGCACGTACAATTAAGACAACTACAAGCGCGATCAGCATAATTGGAATGAGAATGATGCCTAGCCGGAACCATGGATCGCGTCGTGCGCTTGCCACGCGATAACGTTGCTTGCTCGTGGGCTTAGAAGGAGTATTAGCTGGCTTGGTAGGGACTGTGTTCATGGGCTTGGAGGGAGTAGCATTCGTCGGCTTCGTGTTCATCGGCTGATACTGAGAGCCTTTACTTCTTTCTAACGCTGCCGATTTCTTTCCTTTTTTGACTCTTGGTGCAGTTTTCATGTACTTTGTTTCCTATATGCCTTATCTGTAGAGTTTCTCTATTTTCTTCATATCGTAAGGCAAGTAAAAGATTATTTCAAGAGAGAGGACATGCTACGCTGCCCACGCTCTCCCATCTGGGCCTGCGGTAAGTAGTTGTGGGCCATCTGCCGTAATAGCGATAGTATGCTCAAAGTGAGCACTGGGTTGGTTATCCTGTGTGACGATTGTCCAGCCATCGGCGAGCATCTTGTAATTTTTGATACCCATATTGACCATTGGCTCAACGGCAATAACCACTCCTGGCACTAACTCAAAATCACCATATAACTCATATTGACGAGTGTAATAGTTGGGCACCTGCACAGGACCCCACAACTCACGTCCAATACTATGTCCTACCAGTCCCTCGACGACGGAGAACCCAGATCGTTTGACATATGCCTCAAGCTCTTTGGCAATCTGACTCCACTTACGACGCTGGGGAATAAGTTCTATCGCTCGATGTAGTGAGGTTTCAGTAACATCAAGCAGCTTTTGTTTCTTTGCGTCAATCTTGCCTACAGGACGTGTCACAGCGGCATCACCACACCAGCCATTCAGCCGACAACCAATGTCGATGCTGACGATATCGCCTTCTTGCAAACGACGTGTACCAGGGATGCCATGTACAATCTGCTCATTGACAGAAATGCACGCAGCCGCAGGAAACGGAGTCTTCGGACCTGGAACGCCTTTGAAAAGTGCCTCAGCGTGATTATCCTCGATAAGTTTTTCGACTGCTGCATTAATTTCACCCGTTGAGACTCCTGGTTTTACCAGTTCCGCCGCAACCTGATGAGCCTGCCAGACAAGCAAGCCTGCCTGCCGCATCAAGGCAATTTCTTCTGTCGATTTGATATCGTTTGTCATATGTATACCTTATGAATGTTTATGAAACAAGTTGTGCTAACGCATTTTTATATGCGTTATATGTTCCATTATCGAACAGAACAAACATAACCTGCTGCAAGCTTGTTGGCTGTTGAATATGGTTAATCACCGTTTTCAACGCTATGGGTGCAGCTTTGTCGATTGGATAGCCATAGACACCTGTGCTGATTGAAGGGAAGGCAATACTCTTCAGCTTGCGTTCCTCTGCAAGTGTCAGGCAAGTCTGATACGCACTGGCGAGTAGACGTGCATCTTCATCACGTCCAGAATAGATCGGTCCGACAGCGTGAAAGATATACCGCGCTTTAAGACGACCAGCCGTTGTTGCGACCGCGCTTCCCGTGGGGCAACCATTATACTTGTCGCATTCTTGCATGATAGTGGGACCACCTGCACGATGAATAGCACCATCAACACCGCCCCCGCCTGCGAGAGCCGAGTTCGCCGCGTTGACAATAGCATCCGCCTGCACCTCTACGATGTTGCCTCGTAGCAGTACAAGCGTTACACCATGTATGACTTGAGTTGTCATAAACTCTTCTCCCTGCTCTTCTAACATGGCTTACACCAGTAGACCAAATGGCTCTTCCAACAGGCGTTTGACCGCTTGTAAGAAACGAGCGGCAATGGCTCCGTCAATAGCTCGATGGTCGGAAGAGAGTGTAACCTTCATGCGGTCGCGCACAACCACCTGTCCATCAACGACAACAGGAGTGGGTGTGATAGAACCAACCGCAAGAATAGCTGATTCCGGTGGATTGATGACGGCAGTGAAACTATCCACATCGAACATACCAAGATTGCTGACGGTAAAGGTGCCGCCACTGAAATCCTCTGGACGTAGTTTGCCTTGCCGTGCGGCCTCCGCTAAGCGACGTGTTTCGCGTGCAAGATCAAGCATGCTACGCTGGTCGGCGTTACGCACCACTGGCACAATCAAGCCCTGTTCCAGAGCTACCGCGACGCCCACGTTGACCTGCTTTTTCTGGAGTAGACGGTCTTCTGCAAAAGAGACATTCACCTCTGGCATACGTACCAGCGTGCGTGCTACCGCTTTAACAATCAGGTCATTGAAACTTACCTTGATTGGCGTCGTATCTTTTGCTGAAAACTCGTTGATTTGCTTGCGTAGCTCTGCCAGCTTGCCCGTATCAATGACAGTTGTAACATAGAAGTGCGGCGCGGTCTGCATGCTTTGCGAGAGCCGTTTGGCAATTGTGCGACGCATAGCTGTCAGAGGAATCTCCACAACATCGCCAGTGCTTGTAGTAATGGGCGCGGGAATGGCAACTTCTGGCTCTGCCTTCGGTTCGACATATGTTTCAGCAAATGGTAGTGCTGGTGCTACTGGTTGTGTCTGCGTTGCAACTCCGGTTGCTAAAGCAGGAGATGCAATGACAGCTTCTACATCCATTTTGATAATGCGCCCATTTGGTCCAGTACCCTGTACCTTCGTATAGTCGAGATTGTGTTCTTCGGCAAGGCGACGAGCAAGAGGTGAGATAAAGATACGTCCGCGTTCTGCTGTCTGTGCTGCATCTTCGCGGTACGCTACTTGTGTCTGTCCAGCACCTACGACGGAGGCAGACGACTCCTTCACTGTATAGTTACCGTTGACTGGTACTGACTTTGGCGCGTCAGTAGCTTTCTCAACACCTATATTATCAACTGGGGGAGTGGGGCTTTTCCCTTCATCTGGAAGAGCTTCATCAGCAGCACCAACAAGCGCGATGCTTGCACCAATAGCTGCTGACGCACCCTCTGGCACAAGAATCTTTCGTAGTACGCCACTTGCGAATGACTCGACTTCAATATTGACCTTATCGGTTTCGATTTCCGCGAGAGGTTCGCCCTTCTTGACTGGCTCGCCTACTTGTTTGAGCCAGCGCAGGATTTTTCCCTCTTCCATTGTGTCGCCCATTTTGGGCATTTCTACTGTTTTCATTTTTCTCTACCTATGTAAATTCATAAAATATGGTACATATTTGACATTGATTCGTAGGGACCACATTTAT
>CAZZVE010000100.1:15957-17671 GCA_964657325.1 uncultured Ktedonobacterales bacterium | reverse complement strand
GTGCGTGAGCAAGAGGTATTTCTTGATATATAACATTGATGCATCCCTTGTCGTCTTTGACGACAAGGGATGCATCAATGTTATATATCTTTCTATTTAATCTGCTCGTGCTAATCTGCGTTCCAGTAACCCTGAGAGCAGGGCAAGTGGATAGCAAATCAGGAGAAATATAAGCGCGCCAAGGATATAGATAAAAAGTTGTCTTTGGGGGTTTGACGACTGTGTACTGGCTAAAGCGGTAGTTGTTTGCTGTAACTCGATAACGCCGCCGATACCAGAAAGAAGGGCGGTATCCTGCACAAGCGTGATGAAGTAGTTGGTAAATGGGGGTATCGTGATACGTATCGCTTGTGGCAGGATGATGTGACGCATTGCTTGCTGTGAGTTCAAGCCCAGACTCATTGCTGCCTCACCCTGCCCCTTGTCCACCGACTCGATACCTGCACGAAATACCTCGGTCAGATACGCACCATAATTGAAACTTAGGCCAATGACTCCATAAAAGACAGCATCGAACGGCTGTGGATCAGGCAGTAGACTATTACTTTGCAAAACCGTAGCGACCTGATAAGCGATGTTATACGGATCAAAGCCTATTGCTGAGAGGGCTGTACTTACACCAAAGCCCCATAACAACAATTGTACTAAAATTGGTGAACCTCGTATTATCTCGACGTAAATAAACGCAATCCAACGTATAGGGGCAAATCGCGAACGCCGAGCAAGCGCGCCAATTAAGCCAAAAACGGTTGCTAGTATCATGCTAACAATTGATAGGGCAATCGTCAGACCTGCTCCTTCGAGCAGTACAGGTAGATCCAAAGACAAGGTATCACGGTAGGAATAAAAATAGTAAAGAATTCCGGCAATAACAAGTGCCAATATGACGTAGAACCCATAATTCAGTGCGGCAAAGCCGGAACCCGTCCCAAGTAAACCGCGTCGTTCAGCTACGGCTGCTCTTTGCATCAACTCATCTCCTCTATTACAGTGCAGCGCGTAGCCGACGTTCAAAAGATCGCGCGAAATACGAGATAGGCATACTCAAAATGAGATAACATACAATAGTCAAAAAGTAGATTGGTAGTAAGTTACTCCCATTGTGACTGCGCCAGAAATCAAGCTTTGAAGTAAGCTCAAAGCCTCCAATAAAGCTGACAATGGCGGAGTCTTTCAGCATATAAATCAAGTCATTGGCGAAGGGGGGAATCATGAGCGGAATTGATTGTGGGAAGATAATGCGAAAGAAGCTTTGTCGCTCTGTTAAACCCAGTGATAATGCAGCTTCGCCTTGTCCCTTATTCACAGAAGCAAAGCCAGCTCGAAATACTTCTGCCTCATATGCTGAATAGTTCAAGGCCAGCGTAGCAATGCCGGCAGTCCATGCGTTATCATATGGTGCAAGGCCATAGTTTGCGAGAAACAAACTCAAGCCATAATAGATAAGAAATATTTGTGCAAGCATTGGTGTACTGCGCACAACCTCAATATAGATACGTGCCGGCGTGTTGAGCCAGAGGACAGGAGAATTACTCGCCTGAGCAAGTCCGAAACCTAAGAGTAACGCGAGGGGAAAAGAAACAGCGCAATAAATAATGGTGTTTTTTATACCATCAAGAAAATCTGGAAGAGCTTGTAGAATGAGGTCCATAAGCAATTGTCCTTTTTCGCAGAAAAGTAAGCCTATCAACTCTATAGGTAGCATGACAGGGGC
>CAZZVE010000100.1:0-15857 GCA_964657325.1 uncultured Ktedonobacterales bacterium | reverse complement strand
GCAAACGCTTGATTGATCTCAGGTAACAACTTTGCCGTATTGGGGCTGTTCTTGTTAAAACCTACATAATAGTTATCAGGGTAGATTGGCTTACCGAGCAGCATTAGCTGTGAAATTGGTGTAGCACCAGGACCTGTACCCAAGACATAGTAGGCCGCGATTGGGAAGTCGAGGAAGAAAGCATCGACTTTCTTCTGCACAAGATCGCTAAAGGCGATGTTGCCCTGATACGACTTCACGTTAATCTTAGAGTCTGCCTTCATGAGCGTCTCAGCAAGATAGCCTGAACCTGTTCCAACCGTGTAACCTTCCAGGTCTTTGACGCTCGTAGGCGTCTTGCCTGTGAAGCGGCTGTCATCCTTACGCACGATGACTTGTTGCCCATAGCGGTAGTAAGGATCAGAAAATAATTCGGTCTTTTCGCGGTCAGAAGTCTTTTCCCAACCATTCATTACGAAGTCAACTTGGTTTGCTTGCAATGCCTGTTCTAGGTTGCCATAACATACCTCAACCTGTTTGGCCTTAATACCCATAAGACTAGCCATCGCTGCCGCAATCTCGACCTCAAAGCCAACAAGAGGCCCATTAGGATTGGCAGGGTTTTGAAAGACATAGGGAGCACCACTGACATAATCCGATCCCCACTGTAGTAAAGCAGAATTTTTTAGACCAGCAGTACCAACGGGTGTCACACCAGCAGTCGCCGCGGTTGATCCCCCTGAGGTAGTACTCACGTTGCCACCACATGCTGCTAGCAACGCTTCTAAACCACCTGCAACTGAGAGCAGACCACCTGCCTGTGCCACACGTTTCAGGACTGTTCTACGATTCATTTCATAAGACATGGAATAGAATGCCTTTCTGTTATCGCTCCTGGAAAATATCAAGAACACTTAAGGCAAGACAGACAGCACGCGTTCCAGGAATACTTGCGTGCGCTTTTCTTTTGGTTTCCTGAAAAGTTCTTCAGGATCGCCTTGCTCGATAATGCAGCCGTCGGACATGAATACAACCCGATCAGATACATCGCGTGCAAATTGCATTTCGTGTGTCACCACCACCATCGTGCTACCCTCATAGGCCAGGTCTTTCATGACTTTGAGGACCTCGCCTACAAGTTCTGGATCAAGCGCGGAGGTTGGCTCGTCGAAGAGCAACGCCCGTGGCTGCATTGCCAGTGCTCGTGCAATAGCCACACGCTGCTTCTGTCCACCAGAGAGACGGCTTGGATAGACATCACGCTTCTCAGAAAGACCCACCTTTGACAGCAAACTTTCGCCCAATGCCATTGCTTGATCCTTTGGAAGTTTACGTACAAGCAAGGGAGCTTCAATAACGTTCTGGATGACCGTCATATGTGGGAAAAGATTGAAGTTCTGAAAGACCATACCAACTTCACGACGGATAGGGCTTAATTGCTTTACGGAGAGAGAGGAGTCAAGTAGTTTTCCTTCAATGTGGATTTCGCCGCTTGTGGCCTTCTCCAACGCGTTGAGACAGCGAATAAGTGTACTTTTACCGGAACCGCTAGGCCCAATCAAGGCGACGACTTCGCGTCTGCGCACCTCAAAATCAATATCTTTGAGGACATGCTTATCACCAAAAAACTTATTCAGTTGCTTGGCCTGAATAATAAAATCGCCCTCAACGGGTTTAATCGAGAGAGGGCCACTTTCTACAATGGTGGCAGGCGTGGGGACAACACCAGATATTCTATTCTCTTCGGAGTTCATAGATGCTCCTTCGTTGCTGCAAAGGCACTCCGCGACGATACAAGGCAGCCATTATCGTCGGTAAAACGCAGCCATGTAGTATTGAAATAAGTATAGGGATTCATAAATACTCTGTCAAGCATATGATAAACTGTTTGGTAGGGACCGATGTATCGTGTCCTCTTAACAATCGAACGCCGACAAGGACGTGATAATGTATATTAATAAACTCCATTGGGAATATAACGGATGCCCACAAGGGGCTACCCTACTATACGACGTTCCCGTGGGCCACGCCCACCATGTATAGTAGGGTAGCCCCTTGTAGGCATCCGTGTTCTAACTACCACATTATTTTGTCAATATGCATCATCGTTCCCTGCATTTAGACATTAAAGAACATTGGCAGGTACATCATGGCATTTTTTACTGCGCCTTATGCTACTTTGTATTACGACATTTTTTCGCCAGATATCACAGAAAGCGCGGACCTGGTTCCACCTGACGCTGTGCTACTCCTTCACGGCTTTATGGGGACCCCTACGAGTGACTTTGCAGCACAACTACCGCGCTTGATGAGCCAGTATACCGTACTTGCGCCGCAGCTGCATGGCTATGGACTTTCTTCCCATCGTACAGCATACAGCATCTCTTATTATCGTGAAGATGTCGTGGATATGATCGCGCTTCTGGATGCACTCTCCCTCAATACCGTTAACGTACTCGCGTTCAGCGACGGAAGTATTGTTGCGTTATTGCTCGCCGCTTTACATCCACAACGTGTTAGAGCATTAGCTGTGCTTGGGGCGCAGGCGACAGTTGACGAACAGGATGCTACAGCACTTCGTGAATGGCTACTCGAACAACCACTATCTGAAACATGGCAACAAGAACTGACACGTCTACATGGAGACCCCTACTGGCGTTCACTTTTGCCGATGTTTGTCAAAGGACAAGAAGACCTTGTACAAGCCGGAGGTATCCTGGTGACAGAGAAAGAGTTGGCAGCGATACAATGTCCAACACTGCTTATACATGGCAAACGAGACCGTGTTGTTCGTGCTGAATATGCCGATGTACTGCATGAACGCATTCCACACTCTCACCTGCGGCTTTTTGATGCAGGGCATGCAGCACATTTGCGCTATGAGCAAGAATTTACGGAGATGGTGCTGCGCTTCTTTGATCAGCCGCGTGAATTCACACTTTGAAAATAATTCCCTTTTCAAAACGTGGTATGCTAATATGGAAACTTATCTATTGTCCTAATGTAGCTGAGGAGATGTAGTCCGATGACAACCGAGAAGGTTGCTATTATCATTCCTGCGTTGAACGAAGAGGCCGCTCTTCCACCCCTGCTGGCAGAGATTCCCCCCGATATCGCCCAGTATGTGCTTGTTGTTGATAATGGAAGTACCGACGCTACTGCTACTGTTGCTACAGGTGCGGGTGCTACTGTGATATCTGAACCGATACGGGGCTATGGTCGTGCCTGTTTGAGTGGCTTTCAGGCCGCGAGACAGTTGGGGGCAGATATACTTGTCTTCATGGATGGTGATGGCAGTGATGATCCTGCTGATCTTACGCCGATGCTTACACCCCTGTTTGAAAGACGAGCTGATTTTGTGATTGGTTCACGTGTGAGTCAGCGAGCCGAACGGGGAGCCATTCTCGCACAAGCACGTCTAGGCAATTGGCTTGTCAGCGGCATGATTCGTGCTTTATATAGGACCCGTATTCATGACATAGGCTCGTTTCGCGCCATTCGTTGCTCTGCATTAGAGGAATTGCACATGCGTGAAATGACCTACGGTTGGCCTGTCGAAATGGTCGTCAAAGCAGCACGCGCGAACTATCGCATTCTTGAACTCCCCATTCACTACCGCAAGCGTAGTCATGGGCAATCAAAAGTCGCGGGCACGATTGCAGGTAGTATCAAAGCAGCGTATTACATGCTAAGTACAACACTTCGTTATGCTGGCATAAAGAGTACAACAAATGTAGCGATGATACGGGAGGCACAAGAGACGCATGCCTGATTCCACCTCTGATACCGCGCTCGTCGTGATGGCTCGCTATCCTGAGTTAGGAAAAACCAAAACACGGCTTGCCCGTACTCTTGGTGAGCATGAGACAACAGTTCTCTATCGTGCTTTTCTCAGCGATATTGCACAACGTCATGCAGGACAGGCGTATACGCTCTGCTGGGCCTATACACCTGCTGAAGTCAACTATCAAGAGCTAATAGTAACGCTTTCGCCTGAATATGCGTCTACCATGCGCTATTTTCCACAACAGGGGACGGATTTTGGTACACGTCTCCATCATACATTTCAGTGGACGTATGAGCAGAGCTTTGCATACACGATTCTCATCGGTTCTGACTCACCTCAAATTAGTCGAGAGTGTATCATGACCGCACGAAGGGCACTCGATGAGGTTGATGTAGTGCTAGGTCCATCCGACGATGGCGGCTATTATCTACTCGGTATGCGTGTACCATTCGATGTTTTTAGTGGTATTCCGATGAGTACCGATGTTGTAGCACAGATGACACTTGAAGCAGCACAACGTCAGGGCTTGACAGTTCGTCTTCTCGACTCGCTCTTTGATGTCGATGAACTTTCCGATCTAGTACGGCTCGCACAGATGTTGAAGGACGACTCAACACTTGCACCTGTTACAGCCGCACATTTGAAAACCATGAGGAGTTTTGATGACTATTACGCAAGCAACACAGACAACACCAGTAATGACACTTCCGCGCTCAATCTACATCGAGCCAACCAGCCGATGTAACGAGTTGTGCCAGCAGTGTCCGCGCACACTACTCTCACGCGAGGATGACCGCGACCTGAGCTACGATAACTTTCTGCGGATCGTAGAGCAATTTCCGGTACTAGATCGTGTTGTGCTGCACGGGCTGGGTGAGCCGTTGCTGAACAAAGAACTGCCACGCATGATTCGCTACCTTAAAGACCGTGGCACCTATGTCCTATTCAACTCAAACGGTATTCTCCTGAATGAGAAACGCGGACAGGCATTGATCGACGCAGGACTCGATGAATATCGTCTCTCGATGGATGGTTCTACACGTGAGATGTATGCCCACGTGCGCGGCGTCGATGCGTTCGACAAAATCTGGCGCAATGTACGAGCGTTCATTCCAATGCAAAAGGCCCAGGATGCGACCAAGCCTGCTCTCTCAGTCTGGTTCACGGCAATGCGTGAAAACTTGCATGAACTACCTGGATTGGTCGAGCTTGCAGGTGAGGCAGGCGTCAGAGAGGTGTATATGCAACGCCTCGTCTATTTTGAAGAAGGGCTAGCCGCCTCAAAGCAAGCACTCTTCCGCCGCTCTTCAGCAGAGGAGCTAGAGCTTGTACGCTCCTGTGAGGCACGCTGCAATGAACTAGGGATTCGCTTTAACGCCGCCGGTTCCGCAACACCCGTGGAGAGCCTTGTACGAGACTTCGGGGATCGTCCATGGTCAGGATGCCGCCGTCCCTATGAATTGACATACATCACATCCAGTGGTAATGTTCTTTCTTGCTGCTTCGCGCCTTTTGGACACAAAAGTGCACGAGAATACAAAGAGGAACGGGTACTGGGCAATGTCTTTGAGCAGTCGATACAGGACATCTGGCAAGGCGAGAACTACCAAGCCTTCCGCCAAGCCTTCGAGAGCTACCATCCCGCCAAGCATTGTTCACAATGCGGCCTGAACTGGAGCTATTAAAATTTGTTCTATTGTGGCTCTGTTTCGCTCCATGCACGGAGCGAAATAGAGCCACAATAGAACAAATGCAGAGAGAGCGAGTGCAACGATGTTAACAGACTTGATATATTATCTAACCTTCTACCTCATTATTCCCGCGGTCTATATTTGTATCCTGGGTCCTTTTGAGACATTTATACACGAACTAGCACATGCGCTCACCAGCCGAATTCTCACAAAGCAACCAACACAGGTATATCTTGGCATCATTCCACAGGACGATGAGGTATTCACCCCACAATTAAAGCGTCCACGCACACTCGTTTTCACACTTGCAGGAATCACGTTTCATTTAAAGCCACTTAGTGGACCACTCGGATTCGCTCACTGGGAACCCATCGATGAACATGAACTTTGGACCTATCTCGCAGGTCCATTGGCATCACTATTACTTACAATTATTTTCAGCGTCACAACATATTTCGCACGATCTCACATCCATGCGTTTTCGATCTGGTACTACATCAACGAATTTGCCGCAATTGCCGCGTTTCTCCAATTTCTATTTACAATAATTCCAATGCGCTACCCATCATGGTGGTGGAAATATGCAGGCTATCCAAGTGACGGCTATCAAGTACTACAAATTCTCAGAAGTCGGCGTCAGACAGTGGTAATGCCTCCTCCTCAACAGTTATAGACCAAGTGAACCAATCCACTGCTTGATTACACCGACTAGCTCGTCTTGCTCTTCAATGAAGACCATGTGTCCTGAATGCTCGAATACGTGTAGTTGAGCATTTGGGATGGTGTGCGCCATCTCTTCAGCACCAGCCATTGGCGTAACCCAATCGTAACGCCCTTGTAGGACAAGTGTGGGGATAGCAATATCTTTTAGATGTGGGCGCAGGTCGTATTCTTTACTGAGTGTTCCCATCATGTAGGTGGCGATATCCACGTTCATCAAAGGGTTGTTGAACAGGTCGCCGATGTACTCTTGTTTGAAACCTTGATGCCAGTAGAGCGGCATGACTTCTTGCTCAAAGCGTTTTAGCTCGGCCTCGGTTGCCTGTCCAGTCGATTCGCGGGAGGCAATTTCACGCAGTTCTTTGCCACGCTCGCCACCCACAAGTTTTTCTAACGCATCCAGGTCATAACCACCTGTCCACGCAGGCGAGGTATCAAAGAGCACAAGACCAGAGGCAAAACTTGGGTGACGTTGAGCAATGCTGAGGGCAACAAAGCCCCCGAACGATTGTCCAAGCACGATTGGATGTTCGATAGAGAGTGTTTGGCACAACAGAACAATATCGTCAGCCATGATACCGAGTTGATAGTATTCGTGTGTGTGACGCTGTGAACGCCCATTGCCACGTTGATCGACATACACAAGTTGAGCAACATCGCTTACGGGGTCGAGCCAGGGACGTAGATAGCTGTGGTCAAATCCAGGCCCACCGTGCAGAAGTATCATTGTCGGCTTCTGCTGAAAGTCTGTCGCGGCGTTTAACCCACTGCCTACCACATCGAAATAGAGTTCAGTTCCGTTGACCTGTAGTTTCATGTGTGCCTCTTTCGCTGGTTAATTGACTATCTTTTCCTCCACCAGCATATCATCTTGCACCTGCTCATGTCGCGCTTCATAGTCACGTCGCCTCCGCAAACGCATCATACCTTGATCCTGCTTCACTTTCCAACGTAAACGTAAGAGGAGAATAGCACACATGGCGAGTGCCTCCACTGTCGCCGATCCTGATAGGGCGAGTGGAATCGCCAGGATAATGTACGTGCCGTGAAACACCTGCAAGAGAAAAACAATTAAACTATAGCGCATACCGAGTGCTAATGTGTTTGTGATGAGAGGAGTACGCGTGTCCTTCAACGCGAAGAAACCATTAGCCATGAGTCCTCCCGCGATGATGCCGGGCAAACCGACCGCATAGGCAATTAACGCAAGATTTGTAAGAGCCGACGCATGCGCTGTGAACGCTCCATGCTGGAACAACAGACGAATAATTGGTTTGCCGAGTAACCAGAGGAGAATAGCACAGGGAACAGCAAGCACAATTGCAGCACCCATGACTTTCAGGGCAGTTTGACGCATACGCACGTAGCGTCCAGCAGTTGCCTGCGTCGCAAGGTGCGGTAACAATGCAAGCCCGATAGCTTGCGCCATCAACGCTTCTGGTAGAGCATAAAGGAGTTGTGCATTATGAATTGCGGCAAGGCTGGCTTTGTCTGGCAAGTACGAAACGAACGCGGTATCTATAATGAAGCCTGTCGAGCCAATAGCGACTGCGAGTGCATTCGGGCCGAGAAGTTTCATCACTTGCCACAGACCAGGATCGCGGATATTCCATACAAACGAATAACGAAAGCCTTGCTTGAGCAACGCAGGTATCTGTACCGCGACTTGCAGGATGGCAGCGACGAGAATACCGTATGTCGGACCATAAATACCCACATGGGGGACAACAAGCGATACCAGCAAGCCACCAATTAATCCAAAGTTATAGACAGCGATAGAGAGTGCAGGCAACAAAAATTGACGTTTGCCGTTCAGCACCGCCGTGATGATGGTGCCAAGTCCCAGGATAAGAGGCTGAACCAGAATAATTCGCGTAAGTGATGTTGTTAGCACTTGCTCGGAGTGCGAATAGCCCGGCACGATCAGCGTGTTAACGAAGGTTGGTGCAAAAAATTCTCCCACAAAAATGAAAAGAGTAAGGGCAACAAGCATCATGTTAAAGACAAGGCTCGCCAGTCTCCATGCTTCTCGCTTACCATGCTCATTTTCATGCGAGAGAAAGATAGGAATGAAAGCATGCGTTAAAGCACCACCCGCGATAAGATTAAAGAGTGTATCAGGCAGGCGAGAGGCAGCATAATAAGCGTTTGCCTCTGCGCCAGTACCAAAAAGAGCATTGAATATAGTTTGACGTACCACCCCTAAACCACGCGACGCAAGAAGGGCAACCATAAGCAAAAGAGCAGCCTCCACAATGCTGAAACGGCGCAGCGAGAAGTTTTTTCCAGGAAGAAAGTTTTTCAGATTAAAGCGAAATGTTCTTCCTCCCCACACATTCCGTCGCTTTCCAAGCTCTTTTTTTAGCAAAGGGGCGATAGATGTTTCTGGTAGCGGTGTTTGAACATCCGTATCTATTGGAACAGCTGGCTTTGACTCAGGCGATTCGTGTAAAATGACGCGCCCTCCTAACGAAAATAGTATATTATAGAGATTATTTCGTATCATTATACCAGCGACGGCTATATATGACGAATGAATACTCAAAAAGTACCATTCTTACCGAGGGAATTCAGACAAGAAGAGGAGTAAGAAACCTTTTTATGACAGCAAAAAAGGCTGACGAGGATGTCAGCCTTGTAATGTCCGTATCTGGTTTATGCCTGTACAGTGTACTTGGAACGGCGGCGACTGATTGAGCCACCCTTGCGACCCGCGGCCTGCGCCTCTTCACTAGTCCACTTGTGAGCCGTACCTAGAGCATGAGCGGCCTTGCCACCTTTACTAGCAATCTCGCGCTTCTTCTCAGCAGTCATCGAAGCAAAACCACGTCCGCGACCTTTTTGTGTCTGCATTATTTTTCTCCTCTTGCGTTTAGCAAATACGCTCTCTCTATTTTTAAAGAAACTTTTTCCAGTATCTGTTCTTAAATAGACAGAACAGATATTAGTGACCTCCACCAAACAAAGCATAACAGGTACTCTACTACAGTTCAAGTCATCTATAGAAAGTATAAGCTTTCTCTAAGGTAGCCTCAACCATTTTTAAGAAAAATGATGAGCTAATAACGCTCTTTGTGCTTATTTTTTCATTGAAAAAGGGGGGAAGCTTTTGTTTTCTTAGAAAATGATGAGATGGAATATACAAGAAATATGGCACAAATATTCCGTTTTTTCTTGAGGAGAGGGCGAAAAACGTGTAGTTGTGTTAGATGCTCTTTGTTTGCGTTAGATTTTTAATTAAAAGAGTCATGTCATCAACCGAAAAAGGTTTTTCGAGAAGAGAAACCTGGAAATGCTGTAGTGCTTTAATATCATTAAATGTCGCGGCGGTAGTTAAAATAATTGGGAGTGAATTGAGGATGGGATTATTTCGAATTTGTTGTATCACTTCGGTACCAGAAGTATCGCCCCCCAAGCGCCAGTCAATGATCAGCAAATCTATAGGGGATTGTGCTCTCGTGGTGATGGAGGTTAATGCTCGAAGACATTCTTTGGCATTAGGATAGTTCGTAACAGTGTATCCCTCGTCCTCTAGCACAAGAAGAAGCATTTCCTGAATCGCTACGTCATCCTCAAGAAGTCCTACATGCATAGCTCAATCCTTTACTCTACAAATATTTACTAATTTCTACATGCTCACTATAACAAACTGGACAATGTTTCGCAAGAGTAAAGGAATTTAGTGGAAGATGACGGAGGCAAGCCTATTGATGCCAGCCTAACTCATAAAAGAGCCTATGATGCAGGTTGGGACATGACAGGGGTAGAACTATCGCTACTATACTGACCTCGCGGCTTGGCTCCGCCACGCAAATTCGTGTATAGTAGTGACTGAACTTGCTCCTGTCATGTTCCCTATATCATGAACAGTAGGTAGCGTAAAAGAGACACTGGTCCCATTGCCTTTACTACTGTGCAACGTGATAGAACCATTCATTGCCTCAACCAATGTACGTACAATGTAGAGACCGAGACCAAGACCAGCAATTCTCTGTTGCTCTAACCGTTCACCCCTCTGAAATGCATGGAATAGTGCGTCCTGTCGCAGTTGCGGAATTCCTAATCCCCAATCACGTACAGTAATTGAGGAGCGCGTAGCAGAGTTGCGCACACGTATCTCTATCGACCCACCGTCAGGCGAATATTTTACCGCATTCTCTACAAGATTCATGAGCACCTGTCGCACTCTATCTGGATCAGCCCATACAAGCTCGGATGCTGTATCGAAGCGGCAATGAAGACTATATTTTCCTGGCTGTTGCTGCTCACATCTATCTTGTACGACGCGGATAACCCGTTGACAAAGAAAAACGATATTGACCCATGTACAATGAAGTGTAAGTTGTCCACTCTGGATACGCGACACATCAAGGAGATCATTTACAAGGACCTCCATATGCTGCGTCTGCTCCATAATAACGTCAAGATAATGTTGTTGTAGTTCTGGTGCCATGTCTGTATGTGTCGGCCCATATGCCTGTAAAAGACCAGCATAGCCCTTGATCGCGGTCAATGGCATACGCAGATCATGACCTACCAATGAGACAAGCGTTTGCTGTTCCGGTAGTACTGTGTGTATTTGGGGCTTTTGCTCTTCTTGCGAACCAGTCATTGCAGCAAGAGAAAGAACGTCTTCTACCTCACGTGCAAGCGTTGGTACAACTTGCTCCAACAATGCATATTCGCCCCGTAGAAATCTGTTGGGCCATATATCGACGCATACAAGAAAACCAAGTAAGCCTGCAGGACGTACAATCGGCACAATAACACTACTTCTGTAGTTTTCGTTCTGTATAAGTAGAGAGACAACATCGGTTTCTGCTGATGCTGGAAACAGTGTGAGCAAAGGATGAGATTTTTCAGAAGGAGATGCAAGAGACAGGGTGACATAGGTGCATTCAAGCAGTGTGCGAATACGTTGTGCGATAGTATGTAAAGATGTGTGTATTGTCGTCATGTCTCTTCCCTCCCAACTACATCAAGTATGAAATTCTTTTTCAGTATAGAGGGGATCACAACAAGCAGAGGGTGATTCTGTGAACTGCCACATTAGCGAGGTTATATTCGTGGAAAGCGTACACATGACCAGCATGGTAATGATGTTTATAAATATTATTTAACGCGTGCAATACGTTAGCTAGTATATAATTTACTTTAATAACGGGCGAACGCCCATAACACCAAGGAAAGAAATATAAATATATGAACATTTTGCTAACAGGAGCATTCGGGAACATCGGCTCCAGTACGTTGCAAGAACTGGCACGACAGGGACACATGGTGCGTTGCTTTGATGTGCAAACACAGAAAAATGTGCAACGCGCGCAGCAACTCTCTCGGCAATTTGCGTTCGAGACAGTATGGGGTGATATTCGCAACGCTACACAAGTCGCGGATGCAGTTCGAGGGCAAGAGCTTATCATCCATCTAGCCTATATGATTCCTCCTGCTGTCGATGAACACCTCGAAGAGGCACGCGCAATCAATGTCGAGGGGACATTAAATGTTATTGCCACCGCACAGCAAGCTTCTCCACGTCCAAAGTTGTTCTTCGGCTCGACACTCGATTTATTTGGGCATACCCAAAAACTATCTCCACCGCGTACCGTAGATGATCCCGTTATGGCAACAGACGCCTACACAGAACACAAACTGTTATGCGAAACAAGAGTGCAGGAGTCGGGACTAGAATGGGCTATTTTTCGCTTCGCCAACGTGCCGCCTTTAGAGCCACAGAAGCCGCGCCCAATTATGTTCAACATTCCACTCGATACGCGCTTCGAGATGGTGCATACTCATGATGTTGGACGCGCCATCGCTAATGGCATTCAAAGCCCTATCTGGAACAGTATTTGGCTCATCGGAGGCGGGAAAAGTTGTCAGGTACGCTATCGTGATTATTTGAAGCGTTCATTGCGGGGTAACTGGTATCAAAGAGCTACCAGAGAGTGCGTTCACAACCAAAGAATACTGTACCGATTGGCTTGATACAAGCAAGAGTGAAGCACTACTACACTATCAACATCACACCTTTGACGAGATCATGGCTGATCTTGCAAAGGTCAACACGCCTCCTGCTCCTCTACGCTACATTTTACCGTTATTTGCTCCGCTTATTAAACAGCAAATTCTCAAAATGTCGCCGTACTATAAGAAGTAGTTCAACAGCAATTTCTATCCTTAATCCCTTGACAATTCTTTAATAGCAAGCTATAATACTAGCATAATAGTATATTGAATGATGTCATAACGCTAAAGGACAAGAGAATGAAAGAAGAGAAGCAACAGTTCAACGTGTATCTGAAGCCTGATACGGTCAGACGTATGAAGCATCACTCAGTTGATGAGCAACTTTCTCTGTCTGATCTGGTTGAGAAGGTGTTTACTACGTATCTCTCGAAAACTGGAAATAATGATAGCGCAAAAGAGCGTGTGCAACAAGCACAGGAGACAACAATGCTAAACGTACAACCGATGGTACATGTTGAAGACATGAGTAAAGCATTAGATTTTTACACGAAACTTGGTGCAACAGTGCTTCATGGTAGCCGTGATGGCGATTGGGCCTTACTACGCATTGGCAACACCGAATTAGGTTTGCTCGCTCACCCAGCGAATCCAGAGCAGAACGAGGGCAAAGTCGAACTC
This sequence comes from uncultured Ktedonobacterales bacterium, assembly GCA_964657325.1. Classification (GTDB taxonomy): domain Bacteria; phylum Chloroflexota; class Ktedonobacteria; order Ktedonobacterales; family Ktedonobacteraceae; genus JBBQVS01. The sequence goes on along the minus strand of CAZZVE010000100.1, from coordinate 3,032 downwards.
AATTTTGAGTATAGCGACTCGTTAGAGGACTTTGAGAAACAGTTACGCGAGGCAGGCGTAACCGTAGTGCGTCCAACAGGCGATGAAGGCTTTGGCTATCAGCTTCAGCTTGAGGGTCCCGACGGAATGTTAGTGAAAATCAATCAGACTGAGCCTGAGCTGTATAAATAAGGTTCGTAGTTTGTAGTTCAAAGAGTGGGGGCATCTTTGAAGGATGCTCTCACTTTCTCTTTAGAGAGGAGAAATTGCGCATCTAAATGGATGTGAGGCAGACTATGATGAAGGTATACTGTACTATCACTTGCTTTCAAGAGGCAAAAAATCATAATAGTACGGAAGGAACCATTTATGAAGCGTAGACCAGATGAGAGTGCATCAGAAGATATGATCCAACACGAACCTGCGAACAAAGTAATTCAGAACCGCACCTCTTCTAAACAGCCTGTCTACTTACTGATAGCCTGGATTCTCCTACTGCTTCTCGGAGCGTTCTTTCTGTTTGCATCAGTCTCCGACCTGATAGCTGATGCCAGAACGGGCCTTCCTTCTGACCATTTAGAGGCATTCCATACAATTACAGGTATGACCTGGAATAGCGCGAAGCTTCTATCGCCGAGAATCACGCAGTATGTAACCTTGCTCGAGGTGACATATACAGTTCATGAACTTGTCTTTGGCCTACTTTTTCTCATCATTGTCGCAATCCCGTTTCGACAACGCTCTCGCTGGGCTTGGTGGGCCTGCTGGATTCCCATGCTCGCTAACCTCACCTACACCTTTGCCATCGCCCACTATAGCACAACGACCTTAGTATATAGTCTCATTGCTGATATAGCCCTACCTGTGTTGCTATTACTATATGTACCAGCTTTTTTCGGTAAGCCAACACATCACTAAATCTTATCTCTATATAAGAGAGAAAGTAGCCCGTGTAGACAATAGATGAGCAACGCCGTATAATATGCCTTAATCGAGAAAAATGCGTTCTAGGTATCATGGAAGATGCCCTAGGGTGCCTGAAACGAAAGTAGAGACAGGAGCTATGGCAGAAACAAACCTGGGGCAAAGCGAGTCTACACCTTCTCTTGGCAGTGACTTCACAGAGTCTGCTGGTGCTGGTGGCTTCCTTCACTTAGAGGAAAAGCAAGAGGATACTCCATCGACATCTAACAATAACATGCAGGCAACAATGCCACGTCAAACGGTACCGATCTCGTCACGCGCGATGGAGCGTACAGGGACGGCAGAACATTTAGCGGCACGGCGTCCAGTAACCGAGCTACACGTAGATGAGCCAGATGTGAAAAACCGCCTGAACGAGTTACGGGCTGAGGTCACACGACTTGTTACAGGGCTACGTTGGGGTGGTCAGTCGGTAGACGATACGACGGAGCGCATCATTCCATTGCTCAACATTGGCCCTGTTCAGCAATGGCGACCACTCCTTATTCCATCTCTTTTTGAGATTGACCGTGCAGGGAATCTTATTCCCGTGTGGCTCAAAATTCTTGAGCGAGAGGAACCGCACGACTTGCCAGCCACGGCGAATCCCGCCGAAACACCTCTAGGGCGTGCGCGTCGTTATGCAATTCTCATGCTTGGTAACTACAAGACACAGGATGGTGCTGACCCAAATAAAGCTGTAGGATTCGCAAAGTCGAGTACGAGCGTTGGAACAATTAAGACGCCAGAATTTATCAAGATATTGGGTAAACTTGCTATCGACCCGAACACCTCACTCTATGCTACACAGTCGTTAGCACGACAAAACATCTCGCCTGCGATACAGGTACTCGTCACCGCGCTGAAAGACGCGCAGGGCTGGGCAAAGGTCGATGTGGTCGAGGCCATCCTGTCACTCAAACAGACACAATTTCACGAGATTGTACTTGCAAGCGGGCTTGATCGCGTACCAGGGCTAGAAAGCTATGTCGCGGTTCCCATCTATCGCACCATTCCATTAGGAAGCTATTTACACGGTGGTAGCGATATTGCACCTCGCCTTTCAGAGCAAGCGGCCCTTGTGCTTGGACAGGTACTACAAGATAGTATGACTCTACCCAAACAAGAAACGAACGAGCTACCTCTTATTCTTGAAAACGATCTGCCACCGCTCGCCCATGCGCTTTTTGAGGGTGCACGTCGTAGCCCGACATGGCAAGCCGCACTCGCCTTACATCGCCTTGGCCTATTTCTTGGTCGCTATTGGGCTGAAGCCTCACATGGTGCTATTCAAGACGCACGTATTCTTGATACCGTATATGCCACATCCCCAATGATGAACGAGGTTGAACGTTGGATGAACGGCCCTGGAAGAGACGTATTGCTCGCCTCGCTTGCAGATGCCAACGAAGAGGCATTTCCCCTCATTGTAAAAACACTAGGCGAACTTCGTGACCCACGCGCTACTTCTGTCCTGCTCACACGACTCGATAACACCCGTGAACTTAGCACCCGCGAACAAGCCCTGTCATTAGCAAGTGTATGTGAAACGCTGGCTCGGCTCGGAGATCGTCGCTCTGTCACGTCCATGTCCCAACTCTTGAATAGAGTTGTAGACATCAACAGGCGAGGTCAACAGCCCAAACGACGTGATAATCTTGCTCCTGGTGATAGAGAAATTCCTGGGAGCATCCTCTACGCCGCCATTTTACGCGCCGATGGACAATTTGGTGAGCGAGAAGCATTGGAAAGTACACTGAGTGCTACACGCGATTTTGATCCCTACGTTCGTACACAAGCCGTTGAAGCCCTCAAACACATAGACCCTAAAGGTGAAGATATACGTAGCCGCGTCGCTGGACGTGAAGCCCTCAACGACCCACGTGACACGGTAGTACGGGCAGCTGCACAACTCGTCGTCCAATATCGGGATAGCGATGCAATTCCTGTTCTGCGCAATCTCGTTGATGCCCATAGCGACCTCTCGCCTGCCGCCTATGACGCACTACGTCAACTCGGTGCATAGCACTCTCTGAAGAGAAGATGTAGTACATTGTGTCAAAATCAGCTTTGCTGATTTTGACACAATG
>CAZZVE010000099.1:0-17775 GCA_964657325.1 uncultured Ktedonobacterales bacterium | reverse complement strand
AGCACCGTTAAGTGAGTAAAATAGCTTAGCGGTTGTTTGCTTTGGCTTGGCTCCTACGTTTGGATGAAGGTATACGTAGATATTTCAGAGGATGAGGTAAGAGAGAAAGCTATCTAATAGTACATATCAGTATATCAGCACGAGCAAGACTTAAGCCTGTAACACTGAAATATTTTCGTAGGGCTTCTAGCGTTGTGTTCTCATATTCGTCATATTGCGCTTGTACAAGAATACGCAGCAAGCTATCCCATACGTTCGATTCTCTAGCAAGCAGTGTTCGCAATACCTTGAGACGTTTTGCATCAAGTGGCGAAGGAGCAGGAGCACGTCCAAGGGGTTCTGGAATATGAGCATCCTGTCCAAGTAGGTGCTGTCCTGCAGCGCGAAAGAACGCACGGTCTCGCCCATAGGCCAACGCTTCCGCTAGTGCGGGAATGAGACAACTGTTGTACGCGTTTGACAGTATGGAAGATCGACATATACAAGGAATATCGGGTTCAATGGATTCATCAGACAGCATAGTTGGCAACATGGCAGGGGCAAGCCCTGTCATGCCCAACTCCTTGTGTTAACTCATTACTCTCCATTTTATGCAATGCCTCGACAAATGTATGTGTTTTTTGTTCAAAGCGTAAGAGACCTGCACGGTATAAAAGTTTCTCTTGTTCTGCAATACTCAAACTCTGCATTACAATGTGACAGGGCCAAACCTCACTATCTACATCTTTAAGAGCAAAGACTATAGGAAGATCATAAAGTGAGCATGTAGGTAGAATATACCCATCCTGACGTGTCGTGTGAGGATCATCGTAGAGTAGTACCACATGCAGTATAACATTGTTATAACGGGAATCGGTGGCGTGCTTGTGTGCTACCCAATCGCTGGCACGGACATGAAATTCGATATCTCCGGTGCGTTGCTCCCCATCAGGAAAGAGCAATACAGCATCACGCACATCTGGTCCCACCGAGCCACCAGGACGCCCTGCAAATATGAGCTGGCATACTCTACCATCTATAAGTGGCAGATGTGTACCTGATGAAAGCGACCACCAGCGTTGAACAACAACGTCTTGCTGTGGTAAAGATGACTCGGCAATTATGGGGGCCAATTTATCGCGTCCTGCTGGGTGATCGAACGCCAACAAGGACGCGATGAATCGGTCCCTACAGGCTAGGACGCACAATGGGAACCTCTACGGTGTCTTCGTCTTCCAGGGATTTCTCGGTTGTGTTTTGGGCGAGACGTTCTATCTCACCTGTATCACCTGTATGTTGCTGACCCTCAAGAATTGAAGAGGATGGAGTTTCCTCTTCACGTCGCATCTCGTCATGCTCGTTGCGGTCCCCGGTAGCAAAGGCCATGCCTTCAGCGACTTCCGCTTCCGCTTCCGCCTCCATAGCGGCACGGCGTGCGCGTTCCTCGGCAGCCTCGGCATCAGCGAGCACAGCATGAGCATGAGTGGCATCGCGTTCCGCATCAAACAGAATCGCCTCTGCCGCGTCACCGGATGAAGTACCGCTACGAATCGCGGCACGGATACGCTCAAGGACAGCGTCAGCCTCTTGTGTGGAGCGACGAGCTTCGGCGGTACGAGCACTTGCCTCTTCAGCAAATGACTCAGCTTTCGCGGCATTGGCTGCCGCAACATCCGCAATCATCATTGCCGCAACCATCTCGACCATTTCCTCGTCTTCCTCAATCTCTTCGACACGCTCCTGCTCCACAGGAGTGGGTAAGCCTGTATGTATATTTGTCTCGCTCTCATCTGATGGTGTTTCTTCTACAGGCGTTTCGTTGCCGTTTGCATCTGATAGCGTCTCTTCTGTAAGCGTTTCGTTGTCGTTTGTAGGCGTTTCGTGAGTGTTTGAATCCGGCATACTCTCATTTATAGGCGTTTCATAAGCGTTTGTAGGTATTTCGTTGTCGTTTGGATTTTGTGCAATCGTTTGTGAAGAAGTATCCTCAACTTCATTGCCGCTTGCAGGATTCAGAGGTAGAGTTACTGCAATAGGGGCCGCGCTAGCTAAACGCTCAGCTTCCTGAGCCGCAATTTCCGCATCCAAAGCTGCGACACTCGCATTTGCGGCCTCGGCTTCAAGACTCAGGAGTTCGCCTGAAAGGTGCCGACCTGTCGCCATATATTCTAACCGTATAGCAACACGCAGCGCGCGCTCGACGGCGAGACGCGCCTCCTGTTCCGTCGCTACAGCAACAGCACGAGCAGCACGCGCTTTTCCAGCTATGTCGTTTTCGTCTCCTGGGGCAGTGCCCTCTTCTGGTAGAAGCTCCTTCGTAACATTGTCGGTTGCCTGCCAAGACATAGCGGTGTTCAATGCTATATCTGTAGCAGCAGAAGATGTAAATGACTCTAACTGTTGTCGAAGCGTTGCCAGACGTGCTTCAAGGCGTTGGGTACGCGCCAGACGTTTGAGAAGACGTGCCTCTGCACGTTGGAAACGTTCGGCTGCATTTTTCTGAGCTATATGTGCCTCTTCTAAGCGATCCAGCAACCGTTTTTCACGCTTGCGTAACTTCTTTTCGCTTTCATAGTATTCCTGGTCTCTCTGTTCGTGAGAAGTTGCATCTGCCATATGACTGCCTCTTTAACTACGCTTTCTGTATTGATGTGTCCATCTATACAAACGCCCTCTCTCCTCAGTATTTCATATTTCTGTACTTTTATGCAAGATGCTATACTAGCCTATATCAAAGAAAGGGCTTGAAGCAATGAAGGATTTTAAGGGTAAAGTTGCTGTCGTCACGGGTGCCGCCAGTGGTATTGGACGCGCACTCGCTGAAAAATGTGTACAGGAAGGTATGCGGGTTGTACTTGCTGATGTAGAGATGTCGGCTCTGACAAAGGCCGAAGATGAATTAAAAGCACTGGGCGCAGATACGCTAGCGATACGTACTGATGTGTCAAAGGCTGAACAGGTCGAGGCACTAGCAGCACAGGCGTTCGCAACCTATGGAGCGGTACATCTTTTGTTTAACAATGCTGGCGTTGGTGCAGGTACAACAATTTGGGAAAGCAGTCTTGATGACTGGCAATGGGTATTAGGTGTCAACTTATGGGGCGTTATTCATGGTGTCCACTTTTTTGTACCTCGCATGCTGGCGCAGAACGAGGAAGCCTATATTGTGAACACGGCCTCGTCCGCAGGATTTGTCGCACACGCAGGTACTGGTATTTACAAGACAAGCAAGCATGCTGTAGTCTCGCTCTCTGAAACGCTCTTTCTTGAGCTTGCGGAACGTACAACACAGCTAAAAACGTCGATTTTGTGTCCCGAATGGGTACAGACACGCATCATGGAGTCGGGGCGCAATCGTCCTAGCGAGCTATCTCATGCTTCAGATTATCAACAGATGGACTCTGAAACACTAGCTGGGATACAAAAACAATCTCAGGAGATTCAGAAGGGTATGCCACCTACACAGGTCGCGGATATCACCTTCGAGGCCATTCGTGAAGAAAGATTCTATATCTTCACACACCCAACCACAAAACTAGGTGCCTACGCACGCTTGGAAGATATTATGAAAGAGAGTTCCCCACGCGATGTGCTGAAGTTGTAAAAAAGAGACATGTAGGGGTCTAATTCTATTACACCCTGTGGAGCAATGCACAATGTTGGAGAATATTGAAACACTTCTCATTATTCGCAAACATTGTGTATCGCTCCACAGGGTGTAATAGAATTAGACCCCTACAGACGTTTTATATCCCGATTCGTATATGAAACCATATAGAACAGGTTCATACACACTACCCGTTCTTGCTCACCTGGACTGAGCCGTTGACACTGTTTATAGTGACTTGTGGACGTGTGCCACTTCCAACATCGTTGCTACCAAACTCGTTTTCGACGTGTCCAGTGGTGCTCTTCGCGTCAAGATGAAATACGGAATTACTTGATAATCCCACGTTGACATCACCATCGACAGTATTAAAGTTGTAACTTCCTTGTGCATCAAGCGAACCATTGTAATGAATATCACCACTCACAGTTCGTAGAGATGAGCCACCGCTCAAACTTCCGTTATCAAGGGATACATCGCCATCGGTTGTTGAAAGCGTCACCTGCCCACTCATATGGTCGGCATGAATGCTTCCTTTTGTCGTTTGCGCGTTGGTAGTACCAGTTACGCCTTCTATATTTACATCCCCGTTACCATCTGTTAGTTGCACGTTGCTTGTCTTTGGCGTGGTTATGTCAATATTGACATCGTTATCTCCAAAACTCTGTGTGTTTGCCGTAACTGTGATGATATCTTTCACCGAATCAAAGATCGCAGTGGGATTTGACCCTGACCTTCCACTTTTGTCTATACGTACCGTAACAGTACCTGCATTACTACTATCTTCATCACTACGAATATGAATAGAGCCAGAATTATCCTTTATCACAAGCGTTGGAGTAGTAGCACCAACATTGAAAGTTTGCTCATGAATTGAACCGAACGATTTGTTAGAGCTGTCATGAGACCCAACTCCAAAGCCAATAGCACCAATCAGAAGAAATAGCACAATTGGTACAAGCCAGAGTACGCGAGAACGCTTGCGTCTTGGTGGATTTGGCTGAAGCTTTTCACCACGCCCTGTATAGTATTCGGGACCACCATACATCTCTTGCTGTTGCTGCTCACGGAGATCAACATTTACATTTGTGGGCGTCTGGTAGTATGCGTTTGATGGCGTTGGGGGGTAACGTTCAGAAGAATTTTCAGGAGTATAGAATTGCTGTTCTTGACTGCCCATAGGGTTCCATCCTTCCTGCCTTGGCGTTTTACTCTCTCTTGCATTTAAAATCATGTCCACTTATATACGCTGTGTCGTAGCGAAAGTAGTAACGAAAAATGGCAATCAGTCCGAGAACAATGCTAGTGTTGTTCTCGGACTGATTGCCATTTTTCGTTACTACTGTTGTGGGGGGAGTTCCTGTTGCGGATACTGAGATTGTGGTTGCTCATATTGTGGTGAGGGAGTAGAGTTATATGGCTGATATTGGGAGCCACCTTCTTGATATAGAGGGGGTTGTTCTGTAGGAGGTTGATAACCTTCGCCATATGGCTGATAGTATTGTGGTTGCTGTTGTGGAGGTTGATAAGGCTGGATGGGAGGCTGATATGGTTGCATAGGAGGCGTATACATCGGTTGCGCTGCTTGATTTCTGTTGAGCATACTGAAAATGCCTAAGCCGAGCAATGCCGCGATAAGGGGACGCGCAAGAACACTCAATAACACTGATATCACTATCGGTAGCCATATCCACCCGAAGCCAAAAGCAAAGCAGAGCGCAAAACCCAGCAACCACACAAAACCAATCAGGCCACCATAAATACGCCGTGGATTGAGTGTGAAGAACGAACCGATAAGCGTCGTAAATGCAAGTACTACCATGAGAAGTGGCAAGAAAAAGTCCGATCCAAAGCCTCTACCACTAAAGATAGCGATTGCTACTATCACTAAGACAATCAAGCCGACAAGCCGACGCCCAGGACTCCGATAACGGTTGCGGTTACGATAGCGCATACTGTTGTCCTTTCCGAAGTAACAGCAAACAACATGTGCTACCAGTATATCATCATTGTACACAAGAGAACGGTGTATGGAGCATAGACACATGACAGGGGCAAGCCCTGTCACTACAATACACGAACTGGCGTGGCAAGCCACGCAGTGGCGGAAAGTATGGTAGTGACAGGGCTTGCCCCTGTCATGTCCTCGACCCACATTGCAGATTCATTATCAGCGTTTCCTAAAGAACAAAGAGAAGGGGACGCGCCATATCTGCAACAAAATGGTGTTGCTGATAAGAGTGATAAGCGCGAAGGTCCATGGCGGCACGCCTTTGTCTACAAAAACACCACGGAATAGCATGGCAACAGGCCATGCGGCAAGCCATGCTAGAAAGGTTCTTAGTGCGAACTTGCCTGTGTTGCGCTCAAGACCACGCTTGAAGGCTCCAACGAAGGGAGCGACAAGGAACCACGCGGTAGCGAATGGTAAGGCGGTGATCACAGGGCCAAATATGTCACCTGCCTCACTATGGCTACGTCGCCCAATGGCGGCAAAGACGATGAAGACGATAATATCTCCAACCACGAGAATTGCTGAACGCTGCCAGCCTGTACTACGCTCAACACCAAATTTTTCTGCTGTTGCCGCACTTATTTCGTTTGTACGTTCTTTGATATCCATATTTTTTCCTCATTGTTGTAGAGTAGTTTGCTGTTGCTTTGCTTGTTGTTCGCGCACAAGTTCTTCAACGGCGACAAGTTCCGTACGCACACCGCGAATTCGCAGGGCGACGATTGCTAGATAGATGAAGATGCCGAGCCACGCGACAACGTAGGCTGCTACTAGATATATTTGCATAATAACCCTCTTTGGCGAGAATGTTGTTCTGTAGGGACCGATTTCTCGCGTCCTTGTTGGCAATAACACTGTTAAAGGCTGTTGAAACGTTTCACGCATTCTCTAACATACGTGAATTGGCAAGGACGCGAGAAATCGGTCCCTACAAAACTACATATCGTATTCTACTGTTGCGCGCAGACGTTGCGCTAGTGTTTGCAGTTTTTGGAATTGGTACAGTTGTAGCATCAGAAATGCGTAAAACAGTGTAAAGCCGACAAGAGAGACCATAAGAGTGATGACAACCGATGGTGGTAAGGCACCAGCGACGCCGACTTCCGCGCTTGGATGTATACCACGCCACAGGTTCACTGCTTCGTAGATGATAGGCACATCAAAGACACCGATGATGGCAAGTACAGCACCTGCGTTCGCGCTTGCTGGTGTACGCCCCATATAGTTACGCACCATCAAGTAGCCGATATACATAAACCATAAAATTAGTGAAGCAGTAAGTTTCGGATCCCATGACCACCATGTACCCCATGTTGTACGCCCCCAGATCGAGCCTGTAATAAGCGTCAATGTGATAAAAACGGTTCCAATTTCGGCTGAAGCACGCGCAACCCAGTCCAAACGCTCGTCACGTTTCCAGAGATAGCCAATACTCGCAATCGTCATGACGACAAAAGCAAGCATGCCTATCCAGGCAATTGGGACGTGAAAATAGAAAATGCGTTGCGCGGGCCCTTGTACTGCATCCTCTGGCGCATACAGGAAGGCCATTGGAATGGCGATCATAAAGCCAACAAAAGCAAGACCACCAAGTATAAGAGAGGCCACAGGCAACCGTTCCTTGCCTATTGTACCGATGGCTTGCCGTCGTGCAACCTCTGTTGTCTCTTTATTTGCAAGAGCCATATGTTTATTCCTCTATAACGTACTGAAAAGTAAGCGTTGAAACGCTTAAAAAGATAACATCGAACGCGATGATAAGTCCTAACCACGGAGGCTCGTTCGACGCAGGTGCTAATAAAGCTTCTGTCGCTCGCACCGCCGCAATCACAACGGGCACAATTAATGGAAATACTAGGATTGGCAATAATAGCTCTCTTGCCCGTGTCGCCGCCGCCATTGTTGCGAATAAAGTGCCAATGATAGCGATACCTAACGTACCGAGCAAAACAATGGGAATAAGCGCACCCGCGAAAAGCGGCACGTCAAATAGGGCTGCATACACGGGAAGCGCGATCAGTTCCACGACACCAATAAAGAGCAAGTTTCCAAGCAATTTGGCAAGATAAATAGCTTTTCGGTCTACAGGGCATAACAACAAACGATCCATTGACCCCTGTTCACGCTCGGTGGCAATCGTGCGTCCCAATCCCAAAAGACTGGCGAAGATGAAAGCTATCCACAACGCACCCGGAGCCACGGCGGACTTGTTGTCAACATGCAGGTCAAAGGCAAAATTGAAGATGACGAGAATGAGCAGTGCGAACATGCCCATACTTGTCCATGTCTGCTTGCTACGTAGCTCATAGCGCACATCCTTGGCAAGAATCGCCCATACATGCTCAAAAAAGTGTGTGTTCATAGCAATACCACCTGCTGATACACACGCTGTAGTTCCTCTAGTGTCAGAGAAGTGGTTTCATCCTGGTACACAATACGTCCCTTGTTGAGCACTATAACTCGTGTGCCAAGTGTCAACGCCCGCTCTAACTGATGTGTCGTGAAGAGTGTTGTTCCTTTACAGTCCGTATGTTCCTGTAGCAGAGCATCTATTAATGTTTGACCTTCCTGGTCGAGTCCAGTATCAGACTCATCAAGCAATAGCAGATGTGGTGTATGTAACAAGGCACGTGACCAAGCTAGGCGTTGCAGTTGCCCACGCGAAAATGTGCTGACACGCTCACGCATGCGTTTCTCTAAACCAACACGCTGTAGCAGCATCATGGCTCGTTCCTGCACGTGCTCGACGTTGTACATTCGTCCAAAGAACAGCAGGTTTTCCAACGCAGTTAGCTCTTCGTAAAGATAGGGCTGGTGCGCAACAAAGCCAACACGTTGTCGTACTAATTGCGCGTCTTTTATACTATCGAATCCTTCTACGGTAATAGTTCCGGCACTGAGTTTTGTCAGACCCGCGAGTATACGTAGCAGTGTTGTTTTGCCTGTCCCATTAGAGCCAAGAATAGCGACGCGTTCCCCCTGTTGTACGCTCAGGTCGATACCGCGCAAAATTGGCTTGAGACCATACGTCTTTTTAAGGCCAACAATGCTCATGTACGTTGAGGTAGGGACCGATGTATCGCGTCCTCGCTCGGCAATCGAGAGGCCAGAAGGACGCGATACATCGGTCCCTACGAACGTATCCTTTTGTGAAAGGCGATCATCAGACCCGTACAGAGGTATCATTTTCATTATCGACGCGCTGCCTCCTGTTCGCTGAGTAGAGAACGGAGACGAGCTTTCGTTTTAGCCCGACGGTCGGTGTAGACAGCCTTGGAAAGTTTACCGGACTCATATGATTTATCAAGCGTGAGTAACTCTTGCAGAAGTGCTTCTTTCTTGTCTTTTGGTGTTGCGGGAACGACTTCGTGCTTTGTGTTTTTCGCAGTTGCAGAAGACGTTGACTTGCCCTTACTCCGCTTGCGTGTCTCAGCCCTTTTCTTACGCCGATTAAAGCTAGAGAGAAAGCCGACGATAGCAATAATCGCAAGCAAGACAATACCACCAACAACAAGCCAGATGGTGTTTGTATTGAGCAATTGTGTTGAACTACTCTTTGCTGGTGCTGATAATCCTTCAAGCGTTACGTGAACCTCATCATTTGCTAGCAAATCCGATGATTTGAAGAGCCGATACGGATGATCGCCAGAGTTTGTGATGCCAGCAGAGGACATAAAGCCTGGATCAACCTGAAGGCTTGGAGGCACCAGGAGCGACAATTGCAATGTCGGATAGACAACGACATAGCGAAAGTTATAGGCGGCAGCACTATATGGTATCTGATATGAGAACGAGAACTGTGTAATTCCTGGTGGTAGTGCCGCGTTTGTCGCAAAGCCTAGATCGACCTGAACAGTTTGATAGCCATCGAAGCCTGTGCCCAATGTAACATTTTTCGCATTGCCAGGAAGCGAGAAGCGCAACGTGTTAGGTTTACCCTTGCTCGTGTCAAATGAGCCAACATAGGTATGCGAGTCCAGGTTTCTAAATGAGAGTATTTCAGAGACGTTCATCAAACCTGTTTGAGGATCGGGTTGATGCATCAAAATCGTATCCAGTAATACAGCAATCTTGGCAGTGCTCTTCGTTGCCTCGTAGACAGTCAAATTCACTTTTTGTGTTGAAGTTGTGTCCAGCGCAACGAGATCGCTTACATACTGCGCTCCCTGATAACTCATATAGACCGCGTAGTTAATCGTCTTATCCGTTGCGAGATTAGCGAAACTATAGCCTCCATGAGCATCAGTCGTCACCGTTGACACATCTTTTGCATTAGCCCCTTGCGCTTCTTGTAGCGTGACCTGCTGACCCGCCAATGGCGTATTGTTTTTTGTCCCATCGAGCAGTTGCCCCGTAATATGTCCAGAATTAGTAGACGCGTGGGCCGAAGCGGATAGAGGGAACAAGAGGAATGAAGTAAGAATGCAGAGAAAGATTATGCTAGTGGAGGCCAGGGCACCCGCAAGGGGATGCCCCTCCCATACACCAGATATCCGTGACCGAACGTTGTATGGGAGGGGCATCCCCTTGCGGGTGCCCTGGCCTCGTACATTCATTGACATAGCGGTGCCGTTATATTCAATTTTTGTATATTCCTGTTCAATCCGTTGCATCGGTCCCTTGTTCCTTTAGCGTGCGCAATTGCTCCTCGATGAGATCGTCAAGTTCTTTGTCATGGTCATATGTTGTATCTACGGTCTCTTCGGTAGCAACGTCTTGCCCGTTGTCGTGACGTGATTTTAGCGCGACTAGTGCGCGGCGCATATAGCGCTCACGTAACGTATTGTAGTCCTCTTCTGAGATATTGCCAAGTTGATAGTCTAACTCGATTTCCTGCAACGCGCTTCGTGCCGACTGTTCGCGCTCGGTCATAGCAGTGCGTGTTACAGGCACAGTATCTTCGCTTATCTGTATAGCCTGACCCGTAGTCTTTCCAGGTGCGTAACGCAAGAGTGGAGTAAGTACGAAGGTAAGTGCGACGATGCCTAATGCTAATGCAAGTAGAATAGAAAGTATCATTAGCGCGCCTCCATCTGCCCATTGTCACGTGCGGGTCGCTCGAAGAGAGCATCTTCGTTGGCAAGTTCACGTTCAAGCTGCGCTCGGTACTGTGCTAGCTCAGTCTCGTCAATGTCGGCAAGTTCCGCGTCTTCCTCATGCATTATATTCGTTGTACTATGTCCCTGCTCTACTGTGTTTGCTGCTATGCTAACAACAGGCATACGCCAATCACGAAGCGTAAAAAAGATGAGAATGAGACCGCCAAGTAACAGGGCAACAGGAACAAGCCATGCAAGCAGCGAGAAGCCCCACCACGGCGGCGACCACACTATCTGCGTGCCATAGCGATCACTAAAATACTGGATGATCTGCTGGTCCGACTGACCCGCCTGTATTTGCTGCCGAATAATCGCCCGTATCTCTTGCGCCCGATCTGACGGTGAGTCCGCTACAGACTCACCCTGACACACAGGACATTTTAACTGCGCACCTAATTTTTGTACATGCTGATCAAGTGTCTGATGTGCCGAGGCTGTAATCGACATATACGACCAGAGAGCCGCAACCAACAGAACTGCACCTATGAGAATGAATAGCGAAGTCTTGTACGGGTCTGCTTTAGCGCACCCTATCGTCTCGGATGCTCGAAGAGGGTGTGCTAAAGCAGACCCGTACAGGGATTCTTTGTGCTTCATGCCAACACCTCCTTTGCGGAAGTTGGCTGAGTCGCACGTTGCGTTACTAAGACTTTACGTCGTTCGGGCCACCAGCAGATAACACCACCTATGAGCATAAGCAGGCCACCATACCAGACAAGCGAGGTAAGCGGATTGAGATAGATATGAATGGTTGCCTCACCGGGTCCACTAAAGTTTTCTAGCACGACATAAAAGTCGTTCAAGCCAATAGAGGTAATTGATATCTGGCTTGCTGGCTGATCCTGGAAACTACGATAGAAGGTACGCCCTGGATAAATGTACTGCTGTAAATGACCATCACGCCAAATTTGCAGTTGTGAGGTGATGATCTCTTTATCAGATTGCTTGTCATCAAGATTGCCAAAGTAGACAAGACGATTGCCCGCAAAGGATACCTCTTGCCCAGATTTGAGTACAACGTCTTTTTGTAGTTGGAAAAAATGTGAACCGATCACGCCAACTGCAAGCAATGCCAACCCCAGATGGACAATATACCCACCATAGCGTTGTCGATAACGCTGAAACAGCATGTAGAGCGCGACTGGGTATGGTTCGCCATGTGCATGACGTACCAGCATACCACGCCACAATTCGTAAAGAATAGCACCAGCAGTAAACGCACAGACCGAGAAGCCAATGTTCGCCAGTACATCGGTCACACCGACCAATGGTAGAATGACGGCACACAACGCGGCAAGCACAGCAGGTACACTCAGATTTCGCCACAGTGAACGTAGTGCGGTTCGTCTCCATGCAAGCAAAGGACCAACGCCCATAGCCAGTATCAAGAGAGCAAAGAGTGGTCCATTGACGTTCTCATAGAAAGGGGGTCCTACTGTCATCGCCTGCTTACGTAATGCGACTGAGATAAGTGGAAAAATCGTTCCCCAGAGAGTCGCAAAGGTGATACCGATGAGCAACAAGTTGTTGAGCAGAAAGACGCCCTCGCGTGAGACTACCGAGTCGAACTCTTGCTCCGGTTTCAGTCTTGGTAGACGATACAAAAAGAGACCAGTTGAGACGACAATAATGAGGATGAGAAACACAAGAAAGTAGGAGCCAATATCAGAATACGCGAACGAATGCACAGAACTAATGATGCCACTACGCACCTCGAAGGTGCCAAAGATTGAGAGCGCGAACGAGGCGATGACTAGAAACAGGTTCCAGACCTTGAGCATACCACGTCGCTCCTGCACCATCGTAGAATGCAAAAATGCTGTCGCAGTCAACCACGGCAATAAAGCGGCGTTTTCTACTGGGTCCCAACCCCAGTAACCACCCCAACCTAGCACATGATAGGCCCACCACGCGCCAAGAACGAGACCTGCCGTTTGAATAGACCATGCCGCCAATGTCCAGCGTCGGATCGAACGGAGCCATGCGCTATCCAGCTTGCCCGTCACAAGAGCCGCAACTGCGAAGGCAAAAGGAAGCGCGAAGCTCATGTAGCCCATCAGCAGCATCGGTGGATGAATAAGCATTCCTGGGTCCATCAAAAGTGGATTAAGGCCAGAGCCATCGGCGGGTGCAACACCTGGAAGTCGTACAAAGGGATTCGAGACAGACGTTAGTACAATGAGTAAGAAGGTCTCGATAGCCATCAGTGTGACGATGACATAGGGGACAAGTGCTGCTGGCGCGCGTCGGGATGTGAAGATAAAGATAGCAGAGAAGACCGCTAGCATCAAACCCCAGTAGAGCAATGATCCCTCTTGCCCACCGTAAAAGGCCGAGATGGTATAGTACCACGGCATCGACAAGCTAGAGTGATCGGAAACATAACGCAACCCAAAGTCATGCGTCAGGAACGACTCAACCAACGCATACGAGGCCAGTAGTAGAAAAAACGTTACCGCAAGCACACTGCGTTTCGCAGTCAGAATTAATGCTAATGATGATACAAGAGTGCGATGCACTGCTCCTACAACCGCAACAATCATAGCGAGCACAGAAAAACCTAGTGCTAGGATAAGCGCAATGGTGCCAATATCTGAAAAATACACGATGCATTATTCCTTAGTTATTTCGCTGATGGTGTCGCCGACTGAAATTTCGATGGACATTTTGTAAGCAGTGTCAGTGCTTGGAACGCTCCTTGTCCAGTATACTTTCCCTCAACTACAACCTGGATACCTACGCGAAAAATATCAGGCACTACACCACTATACGTTACAGGTAAAGCTGCTTTGCCGTCATTAATAACAAATGAGATACGCTCATGAGCATCATCGCGTACCACCGAACCCGTCTGTACAGTGCCCGTAACGCGCACTGTCTGCGATGTACAAGTCATACAGTTGTGTAACTCAGTCACAGTCATATCATAAGCAGCAGTTGCTTGCGTATTAATAAAAACGAGATATACAATGGCACCAAGAATCGCGATACCCGCGAGTAAAAAACTCACTGGAATACGCCTTTTACGTGGCTTTGCTGGTGGCGTTTGTTCGCCTCGTGATAGTGATGTATGTGTATCAATAGCGGGTTGCACGATAGAAACCTCTCTTTATTAATGTGGTGCGATGGTTGCTTCAAACAATGAATTGAGTATAGCACCAAGAATAAATACGAGAATGCCGAGGGCGAGCATTAGTTGTGGCGCAACTCTTGAAAGCCGTGTTGTACGCTTTGCCAGCCGTCGAATATTACTTTGCCCAATATAGAGTGCGAGCACAAATAGCCCGATAGCTCCCGCGATCTTCAGTATCAGTACAACGATATATGGGAAACCGAGCGTTGTCTGCGTCAAACGGTCAAACGTGAGGTATGCACCACTTAACACCAACACACCGATACAGATATTGACTAGCCGCCTGAACAGGTTCGCGATGTTGCCTGCGACGGCTGGAGTCGCTTCACCTAGTCGTAAAGCAGGTATGACAACCAGCAAATACATGATGCTGCCACCAACCCAGGCAGCGGCGGCTATAGTGTGCGCGACACGCATAAGTACACGTATTGCGAGCAACAGCGTCATGACGTAATCTTACTCAATTCAAGCTTGAGACCTGCATCTGTCAACTGCACATTCCACATCGCTTTAATAATGCCATTCCTATTGATAAACACGGTCACAGGAATTGTTGCTACACCATAGGCTACAGCCGTTGAGCCTGTCACAGTATCCTGCACACCAGGGAAAGTGATACCATACTTTCTGTTGAAGGCATCAATATCTCCTGGACTTTCGGCGGCGGCGTTAATGCTGATGAATTGCACGCCTTGCCTCTGTAGTTTCGGTACATTCGTTTTCAAAAAAGGTGCTTCATCATTACACGGCACGCATGCCGATGACCAGAAATTGAGAATAACAGGCTTGCCCTTGAACTGCGAAATAGATATCTTCTGCGTGCTTCCAAACGAGCCATTTGGTTTAATCAATGTCAGATCAGGCGCAACCTTCCCTAGCAACGGACTGGTAACGTCTCCAACTGTAGCAGTTGAATTGTTGCCTGATTGAGATGCAGGGGTTGTGAGTTGTGTCCAAAGTAACGCCAGTAGAGCAACATTCAAGACGCTCACCACAACAAAAATTGTGATGTTACGCTTACGTGAACGTTTTTTCTGTACAATTGCTGGTTCCAACACAGACGGTGTTGTCTCTAGCTGTTCACTATTATTGTGTGTAAAACTATTGACTTCCATGAGAACGCGCAACCTATCTTTCTCGCATAGTAGATTTGATCAATCCGATTATGGTGCTTATACCTGATAGGATGCTTGCAGTGTAGCGAGACGACCTTACAATAACCTAAACAGGTTTATTTGAAAGACAGCGAGCGGGGACATGACAGGGCTTGCCCCATCAGAGTTAACCACTCTCAAACCATCTTGTAACCTAAATACATGCATTGACACTATTCTCTTCACTGTGATACTCTGCAATGTAACGTGATGAAGTGCTTACTTTGTTACGTATATATATTTTGGAAGCGTTCCCATAGCTCATTGAAGAGCATGAAGAAGCGACCTCGAATCGCGTCCAGTGTAGGCACATTTTGCTAGGTACACGTTGTGTACACTCAAAGGCCCAAAGGAGGGCTTGCATGCAGTATCTTCCCTCGTTCCGTTGGAAACTCCTCTCACAGTTCGCATTACTCGTCCTTTCCATCCTGGTACTAGCACCTCTTGCAGCGTGCGGAGGCTCAACAAGCACAGGAAATAGTGGTAGTGGTGGTAGTACCAGTAGTGGTCCCGTTACCCTCACATTTGCATCATGGGTACCAGGGGTTGAAAAAGCCGCGGCACTGTACACCGCATCACATCCAAACGTGAAAATAAACGTACAATCAGTTCCGGCTGGTAACAACGGCACATATGCCAAGTTCCTTACCGAAATTCAGGCCAAGAACGCGCCCGATTTGGGTCAGGTTGAGTACCAGTTCTTGCCAACCTTTGAGGGTACAGGCGGTCTACTCGACATGTCTGCTTATAACGCAGCTTCGATCAAGAGTCAGTTTGTGCCTTGGACATGGAGCCAATCAACGCAAGGTAGTGCAGTATATGCAATTCCACAGGATACAGGTCCAATGGCAATGTTCTACCGAGCCGACCTCTTTAAGAAATACGGTATTGCTGTGCCAAAGACATGGGATGACTATGCCGCCGCGGCCGCAAAGCTTCATGCCGCGAATCCACAAGACTACATCACTGACTTTCCTCCAAAGGAAGCAGGTCAGTATATTGGCTATGCATGGCAAGCTGGCTCAAAATGGTTCCGCATTAATGGTCAATCCTGGACTGTTGGCGTTAATGATGCTGCTTCAAAGAAAGTCGGTGATTACTGGCAGGGACTCTTAGACAAGAAGCTTGTCAAGACCGATCCCGACTTCTCACAGGCGTGGTACAACGACCTTCAGACTGGCGGAGCCGCAACCTGGATTTCCGCGGTGTGGGGCGCGAATACTATTCTCTCCAATGCACCAAAAACCTCTGGCGACTGGGCAGTTGCGCCAATGCCACAATGGTCTGCTGGTCAGAACGTTGCCGGCAACTGGGGTGGTTCAACAACGGTTGTGTTCAAGAACTCGCAGCATCCTAAGGAAGCAACTGAGTTTGCGATGTGGCTCAACTCCAACCCGGATAGCGTCAAGAGCATGGTTACAACTGCACAACTCTATCCAGCACTTTCATCAGCGTTGGATACGCCTGCAAGTGACGCAGTGAAGACGTTCTATGGTGGACAAGACATCAATCCTATCTTTAAAGATGCATCCAACAACGTGGATGTCAACTTCCAGTGGGGACCAACCATGAACCAGGTGTTCACAGACATTGGTGACAACTTCAGTAATGCAGTTGATGGCAAAACGACGCTTTCTGCCTCACTTGATGCGTTACAAACGAGTACGATAGCAGCAATGAAGAAGCAGGGCTTTAGCGTAAGTTCCTAATACTTTACTAGGACATAACTTGTCATGTCCTGCGTGCCAACCTGTAAAAGATTTTTACAGGTTGGCAACATTCGTAAGACGATTCTCTCCCAAAGACGCAAGATTATCATAGAGAGGAATATTACCTATGGCTCTTGAGACAACCTCCACAAGGATCGGAGCATCTACAGTCGCGCCGGGAAGACAGCGACGAACACAGTACGTCATGCGCCGGGCTGCAACGCCCTACCTTTTTATCGCACCATTCGCACTCTTTTTCCTCTTGTTTTTTATCATTCCTATTTTTTATGCGGTGTATCAGAGTCTTTTTCGCTCGCAACGTAGCGGTCTGGGTCTAGGTGCACCGACAATCACGTTTAATGGCTTAGGCAACTATCACGATGTATTTCTGGATGGAAAGTTCTTCGAGGGTCTGGGGCGCCTCTTGCTTTTTGGCATTGTCCAGGTTCCTGTCATGCTCGGCTTAGCCCTCGTGCTGGCCCTGTTGCTTGACTCAACTGTAGTGCGTTTCAAAGCTTTCTTTCGCCTCGCTTTCTTTGTCCCCTATGCAATTCCAGGTATCATAGCTGCTCTGCTTTGGGGCTATCTTTACGATCCGGCGCTTAGCCCTATCGTGAAAGGTATAAGTGCTCTGGGACTAGGTACGCCTGATTTCCTGGGCGTTGGCTCGGTGTTATGGTCAATTGCCAATATTGCCACCTGGGCCTGGACGGGCTATAACATGCTCATCATTTTTGCAGCCTTGCAAGCAATTCCTACCGAGATCTATGAATCAGCACGTATCGATGGGAGCTCGGGTTTTCACATTGCCTGGCACATCAAAATCCCGTTGGTGGCTCCGGCCCTCGTCCTGACAGGCATCTTTTCCATCATTGGGACACTCCAACTTTTCAATGAGCCTCAGGTGCTTACGGCCATCTCCAATAACATCCCCACCTCATTTACACCTAATCTGTATGCCTACTATACTGCCTTTGGCAACAACAACTATTACTATGCCGCCACGATCTCTGTCGTGCTGGCCCTGGTGACCTGTGTGCTCTCCTTTGGCTTCTTACGCGTCACCCAGCGACAGGCAGG
>CAZZVE010000098.1:0-17896 GCA_964657325.1 uncultured Ktedonobacterales bacterium | reverse complement strand
AGGGAGACCTAGGCCGGTCTCCCTGTCTTCTGTGTTTTTTATTGAGCATATTGGAATTCATAGAGACGCTTGTACATCCCTTGACGATGCAATAGCTCATCGTGGCTACCTTGCTCTACGATCCGTCCTTTGTGCATCACGATGATACGATCTACATTGCGAATAGTCGAGAGACGGTGAGCAATGACGATAGAGGTACGATTGAGCATGAGTTTATTCAATGCATCTTGTATGAGTATCTCCGTCTCGGTATCGACACTAGATGTTGCTTCGTCAAGAATAAGTAAGATTTCGGGATTAAAGGCGATAGCACGAGCAAATGCTAACAGTTGTTTTTGTCCGACAGACAGACCTGCCCCGCGCTCGCGTATCTCTTCATCATATTTATGTGGCAACTGTTCAATGAAGTGGGCTGCATTAACGTACTCCGCCGACTGCTGGACCTGCTCATCGGTAATGCTTTCTTTGTGTAAACGGATATTACTGGCAATGGTGCCGGAGAAGATAAACGGGTCTTGTAACACAGCACCGACATGCTGTCGCAGGTCTTGTTGCTGCACATCACGCACATTCACGCCGTCAATCAGGATTTCGCCTTTTTGTATATCATAAAAGCGTGACATGAGGCTAATGAGCGATGTTTTGCCTGCGCCAGTTGCGCCAACAACGGCAACACGTTCACCGGGGCGTATCTTGAACGAGACGCCCTTAAGAACCCATTCGCCAGGGTTATAAGCAAACCACACATCTTTAAACTCGATTTCACCACGCACCTTGCTTAGTGAACGCGGTTGTTCGGGGTCTTGTACAATGATGGGTTCGTCAATAATTTTGAAGATACGCTCGGAACTTGCCATTGCGGATTGTAGGATGTTGTATTTTTCAGCGAGATCACGAACAGGCAAAAAGAAACGGTCTACGTATTGCAGATACGCCACAATAGCCCCTAACGTCAACGCGCCCGCAAGAATGCGCCCACCTCCATACCAGATGATGAGACCAATGGCTACCGCACTCAGAAATGTTGTGACGGAACTGAAAAGAAAGAAGTAGAGCAGAGAGCGCACATTCTGGTCAAGATAATCAATGTTCAACACGTCAAAACGCTCGAAGTTGCGTTGCTCACGATTGAAGAGTTGTACGATGGACATACCTCCAATATTCTCGGCAGCATAGGCATTGATACGCGCGAGACGTACTCGGATGGCTCGAAAGTTGTCACGCATGGCAACACGAAAATAGGTCGCCACCCAATAGAGTGGTGGTAGCACAACAAATGTTACTAACGCAAGCTGCCAGTTAATAATGAGCAAGGCAATGGCAACACCAATCAAAGTCAGAATATCACCGAGAATAGAGATCGCACCTGATGTAAACACCTCATTAAGCGCATCGACATCGTTTGTTAAACGCGTCATCAACCGTCCGACAGGATTATGATCGAAATAGGAGAGAGAGAGCCGTTGTAGATGGTCGAACATCTGCGAACGCATATCGAACATGATACGTTGTCCTACAATATTTAGAAGCAGGAGATGTACATAACGCAGTATCAAGCCGACAAAGAGTACCACGAGAAAGGCAAGGGCGACCCAGAGAATGCCATAGCCGCGATCTGTTGCGCTTATGTGCAAATTATTCGGAGCGACGTAATGGTCAATACCATACCCTGTCAGTGCTGGCCCAACAAGGTCCAGGAGTGAGACGACAAATAAGAGGACCAGCGCAATCACTGAGAGGCGCATGTAGGGACGCACGTATGTAAGCAAACGGCGTACAATACGTGCGTCATACGCCTTGCCGAGAATATCATCTTCCTGAAAGAACGTCGCCATGATCGGTTGTATCCTCTAATTCTTCGCCAATAAGTTGTCTACGATACATCTCTGCATACAAGCCTTGCATCCGCAATAAGGAGTTATGCGTCCCCTCTTCGACGATTCGTCCCTCATCGAGTACGACGATGTGATCGAGATTTTTCACGGTTGAGCAGCGATGAGAAATAATGATTGTCGTTCGTCCTTGCATCACATTGCGTAGGTGACGAAGAATCTCGGCTTCAGTATGTGTATCAACGCTCGACATAGCATCATCTAGGACAAGAACTGATGGGTCCTTCGCAATAGCACGGGCGAGAGCGGCGCGTTGCTTCTGCCCGCCTGATAGTGTGACACCGCGTTCGCCGATCATTGTAGCGATGCCCTCTGGAAAGTCCTCCACGTCCTTTGCCAATTGGGAGGCTTCCAAGGCATGCTGTAGTTGTTCCTCGCTCAACACTTCCACTCCAAAGCCAATGTTTTCGGTAAGCGGAACAGAAAACAAAAATGTTTCCTGAGGGACATAACCAATTTGCCTGCGCAACACATCAAGAGAGAGTTCACGCACATCAACCCCGTCTATGAGTACCTGTCCTTCCGTAGCATCAAACAAGCGCGGCAACAAATTGACAAGCGTTGATTTACCAGAACCCGTTGGTCCTATAATAGCAAGCGAGGCACCGGCACTGACTTTGATGTTGATGTCATGCAAGACTTCGTGTTCACCATAAGAAAAACGCACATGGCGAAACTCAACATCACCGTTTATGTGTTTTTTTGATGGTATTGGGAGTGTCGCAGGTGACGCGATCAAAGGTTCATGGTCCATGACTTCATTGATGCGCTTCATCGACGCCGTACCTTGTTGAAAAAGGTTGACGACCCAACCAAAAGCAATCATGGGCCATGTAAGTTGAGCCAAATAGCCAGTAAACTGTACTAATTGCCCAAGTGTGATACGTCCATTAATCACATCGACCCCTCCGCGCCAGAGTATGACGACGGAGGCCAGACCCGCGAGAAAGAACATAGCAGGCCATAAAAGCGAGTTATAGCGAGCATAGCTAATACTACGTTGCATATACTCACGATTTGACTCACGGAATGATACCAACTCGGAATCTTCCTGTGTGTACGCTTTCACAATGCGAATGCCGGAAAAGTTTTCCTGAGCGTGAGCTGATACTTCACCGAATTGGTCCTGCACCCGCTTATAGCGGCTTTCGATCTGCCCTCCAACAACGAGGAATACAACTGTGATGAGCGGTAGAATAACGGCGGCATACAAGGTCAGTTGCAAATCAATAGTGAGCATGACCCCAATTGTAGCAACAAGCGCGACTGTTGTGTTCATTAGGTTTGAGATGCCAGGACCGAGCATGGCGCGAATCATAGACAGGTCATTTGTAGCACGCGCTACTAAATCGCCCACTTTGTTGTGTTGGAAATAATCAATTTCGAGTTTCTCAAAATGTTTGAAGAGGTTCCCGCGTAGCTCGTACTCGATTTCGCGTGAAGCCTTCGATGGAAAGAAACGCCCATAGAATGATAGCACCGCTTGCAGCAATCCTGCACCCACGATTAATAAGCCATAACGTAGTAACAGCCCAATATCTACACGATTACTTAGGCTGTCTACCGCAAGACGAATAAGGTAGGGCAATAGTAGTGCTGCTAGATTTGCCGCGATCACAAAAAAGAAGCCAATTATGATTGCGATTTTGTGTTTGTTGAGATAAGGTCGTAGTGATTGTAATGCAGACATGATTTTATTGTACTTCAAAGAGGGAACGATGGGCAAACGATATACTTGTGAGTATAAACTGTAGAGAGAGGGACATTCCCAAGAAGGGAAAGAGATTCGTCATTGAAGCTCATTCACACATGAAAGAATTCATGGCACCCGTCTTAGAGGAAAATAGGCAACGCTATACCAGAAAAGCGAGGGAAAAGAATGTGGAACCCTGAGTTCCTCCAAATGGTTAGACAAGTACCTCGCTAATATCTCCAACAATTTTCTGAATCTCGCGCAAGCGATGTTCTGCAAGCTCAACATTTTCTAATGCCTGTGCGAGAATGCGAGCTTCGAG
Source organism: uncultured Ktedonobacterales bacterium (assembly GCA_964657325.1). GTDB lineage: Bacteria > Chloroflexota > Ktedonobacteria > Ktedonobacterales > Ktedonobacteraceae > JBBQVS01. The sequence continues at coordinate 13,989 of CAZZVE010000098.1, read as the reverse complement.
TGATGGATATGTTTCAGCTATTTCTGGATCAATAGCTCCACCAATCAGTTCCAGGGCGCGACTCAACTTGTTTTCTACTGTTGCTGCTGACATGTCTGTGATACCCCTTAATACTCTAGGAACCTTGTGTCAATTGCGAAAACACGATCTATGTGAATAGTATTCCACTAGAAAAGCACGCGCTCCTTCTATCCTTCTATTGCTCATTACGTTTGTTGCCAAAGTTTTGTTACAACATAGGATATCTTTTTTCTGAAGCAGCATTTTTTTGTTAAGACTCAGCTTATCACTATCTCTATCATACACTAGATGCCTGAAAACTCCAAAACGGGGGTACCAACATTCCTACTTCTTGTAAAGAAATGTTTCATACCAGCGTTTCTGCCTACTATTCATTCTACTGATGTATACAAGGACAACAATATAACGTTTAACATTGCCATAATTGTCTGTCTTTGTATTTATTGAGGAACATAAAAAATCGCTTAGAACGCTCATTGTAGTGTTTTTATTTATTGACTTTATGCGAAAACACATGGTATGGTTACTGTGTACACACGAATGAGAAAACAAACTGAATAGAGTCTGTTCCTCGAACTCTTGCGAGACCATTCTAGCAGAGTTCGAGGAACATAAACAGTTTTGAAAGAGACAAGGAAGGAACATAGATTATGGCAGAGTACGCATCACATCACGCATCAGTTGCAGTCAACGCACCTGTTCATCAGGTATACACGCTGTTTACACACTTCAATGATTTTCCTAAGTTCATGAGCTTTGTCAAAGAAGTAACATATCGGGATGATCAAAACAGCCACTGGGTTGCTGACGTTGTTGGTCGCCAGGAGTGGGACGCGGTAAACGAGAACTGGATTTCAGATCAGCAAATCGGTTGGCGTTCAACAAGTGGTGTCGAGAACTTTGGCAAAGTAACCTTCCAGCCAATTAACTCGGATCAGACAAAGGTTGATGTCTTTATCAACTACAACCCACCAGCCGGAGTACTTGGCGACATCGGCGAAAACCTTGGAGTTGGCGGCAACTTTGAGAAGAAACTGCAAAACGACTTGAATCACTTTGCACGCATGGTTGATGAAGCTCCTTCTGGTGCACTTGATCCAAATTCGTCAAACTACCTCTTCCACGGCGATAGTGCAGCCGCAAAAGGCACTACGACAGGTAGCCAGAATGAGACAATGTACAATGATGCTAACACGAGTCAGCGTACAGGTGCGACAACAGATCGCCCATTGTTAGACAGCGACATCACTGGTACCACGAATCGAGACCTGGCAGCAAACGAGACAGACATCCCAACCATCGGCGGACAAGCTGGCCCTGCTAACACGGTTCGAGATGACCAGGAGCTTAGGGGCTACTAAGTTCAGCTTACTCGTAGTTCTATAACAAGTATAGTTTGGCACGGCGATCTTTTCGCTGTGCCAAATTGTATTTTACAACACATGGAATATTACCCGACAAGGCATAGTATAAGTATCTATAATAGAGAAGAATGCACTACTAAATAAACAGGAAACATGTGTGATAGATAATCAAACAGATAACGAAACACAAGAACGCATGACGGAACTGACCGATATTCTCGATAAGGATATTGAGACTATTGTTGATATGCGCCTGGTCGCCGAACGCAAAGTCAGTCGTCACCAACGCGCTATTGAAAAGGTCACAAATAGCATAGGACGCCCAATAGCACTCTACTTAATTCTGCTCCTTGTACTACTCTGGATACTGCTCAATGAGTTTTACAAGACTCTTGGCTTACCAACCATTGATCCACCGCCGTTTAGTTGGCTACAAGACACGGTGAGCGTAGGCGCGTTGCTTATGACAACAGCAATACTTATCACACAGAACCGTCAGGCGAAAATGACGGAGCAACGTCGTCATCTGGACCTGCAAGTTACGCTTTTGACTGAACGCAAAGTGAGCAAGCTGATCGAGTTGGTCGAGGACCTACGAAAAGATATTCCTTCTGTGAGGGATCGTAAAGACTCCGAAGCGCAAGCGATGAAAGAACCAGTTGATCCACATACAGCACTTACCAGCTTGAATAAAACGTTGAAAGACACGGCGAAAGAATATCAGCTTGAAATGGATTAAAGAATCCTTAAGATTTCTTACTTCCCATACGGAAATGGAATAGAGGATTGACTTTCGGGAATCTGCATGGTAGTCTTAAAGTGTTCTCCAAAAGATGGAGTGCAATCCAGGGAAAAAATACTCTGGCACTTGGCTAAAGCCTTGCACGGTAATCCGAAAGGAGTCACAGCATGTGGTCAATGAAGAAACCAGTTCGCTTACTTGGAGTAGTATTTCAGATTGACCAGGAGTGCCCGTAGATGCGGGCTCGATAACCCTCTGAATGTCTGACAGCATTCGACTTGACAGTGCACTATAAAAAACGTCCTTACTGGACACTGCAACGTCTTAAAGCGACATTCGCTCCGAATTCTCAGAGCATTACAGAGGCTTCTACTGAACACTATCAATACTTTCTGATCTGAGTTGATTAGGACACGATATGTGAACAGGAGACGTAAGAAGATGAATGAAACGAGGGTCAGGTGAATACCTGACCCTCACCATATTTTTGGCAACTGCATTTCCCTTCCTCTTTTCCGCATGATTTCTACTTACCTTGACGCTCTTCCTACACAGTGCTATGCTGAAATAACAGAGCAACGGAACGGCACAGAGTTCTCTGCTGTCGCTCACTCACCATCGGCGTTGAGAGGAACACAAACATCTATGGGTATTCTCGAAACACATATAGAACGCAACAGCCCCGAATTTCAAGAAAACACAAACTACTTTCACTCTTTGCTGGAAGACCTCCGCCAGCATATACAACAGGTACAGCAGGGAGGCGGTCCTGATGCTATAGCAAAGCATCGTAAACGCAATAAGTTGCTTGCACGTGAGCGCGTACAACTTCTCTGCGATCCCGACACCCCCTTTCTCGAACTCAGTCCACTCGCGGCCTATGATATGTATGACAACGATGCTCCCTCGGCTGGCATCATTACTGGAATTGGGCTTGTCGAGGGCCAGGAATGCATGATTGTGGCGAACGATGCAACCGTCAAGGGTGGCACATACTACCCCATGACGGTCAAAAAGCATTTGCGTGCCCAGGAAATTGCCGAGCAAAATCAACTGCCCTGTATCTATCTCGTCGATTCGGGGGGTGCCTTCTTACCTTTACAAGCGGACGTGTTTCCTGACCGTGACCATTTTGGACGTATCTTTTACAACCAAGCACGTATGTCGAGTCAACGCATTCCACAAATTGCGGCGGTGATGGGATCATGTACTGCAGGTGGTGCTTATGTGCCTGCCATGAGTGATGAAACGGTGATCGTGCAGGGAAACGGAACTATTTTCCTGGGTGGCCCTCCACTCGTAAAGGCTGCGACTGGCGAAGAGGTAAGCGCGGAAGACCTTGGTGGGGCCGATGTTCACAGCCGTATTTCTGGCGTTACCGACCATTACGCGCTCAACGATCCACATGCACTCGCCATTTGCCGCAGTATCGTTTCACATCTCAACCGACGTAAGCACCTTCCCTGGGATATTCACCAACCTGAACCACCACGCTATGACGCGAGAGACCTCTACGGTATTGTACCGAAGAATAATCGCCAAAGCTATAACGTTCGTGAGATTATTGCTCGTCTCGTCGATGGGAGTCACTTCCACGAATTTAAAGAGTTGTATGGGACAACACTTGTCTGTGGTTTTTCGCGCATCATGGGCTATCCAGTTGGCATCATCGCAAATAACGGCATTCTCTTTTCTGAAAGCGCGCTTAAGGCAACGCATTTTATTGAACTATGCGCGCAACGACGCACGCCACTCATTTTTCTACAGAATATCGCAGGCTTTATGGTTGGACGCCAGTACGAAAACGGTGGTATCGCAAAAGATGGCGCGAAGATGGTGATGGCTGTTGCTAATGCCCCTGTGCCAAAATTTACCGTCGTTATTGGCGGATCATTTGGTGCTGGCAACTACGGTATGTGTGGACGTGCCTACTCGCCGCGTCAGTTGTGGATGTGGCCCAATGCGCGTATCTCAGTTATGGGCGGATTGCAAGCAGCAACAGTGTTAGCAACGGTCCGTAAAGACGGTTTGGCGGTACGCGGAAAAACGATGAGTACAGAGGAAGAACAAGCATTTATGCAACCTATCCTCGATAAATATGAGGAAGAAGGCAATCCATACTATAGCACCGCTCGTCTGTGGGACGATGGTATTATTGATCCATGCGATACCCGCAATGTCCTGGCACTTGGTATCGCAGCATCGCTGAATGCTCCCATGCCCGAAACGCCTTTTGGCGTGTTCCGTATGTAGCAATACAAAGAAGGATAAACGATGACACAGCATACTTCCTATACCTATATCTCGGTTGAGTACAGCCATCAAGAACGCATCGTCACCGTGACACTACGACGGCCAGAGGTGCATAATGCGTTTAATGGACAGATCATCGAAGAACTGATAGCAGCGTTCACCGAGCTAGGCAGCAACGAGCGATTGCATGGCGTAGTGCTTACAGGAGATGGACCTTCATTTAGTGCTGGTGCTGATCTCAACATGATGAAGTCGGCGACAGCATTCACAGAGGAGCAAAACCTGAACGACGCACTACGCCTCGCTGATCTACTCTCCACAATCAACACGCTTCCTTGCCCCGTTGTGGGACGTATCAACGGGGCAGCAATGGGTGGGGGGATTGGCTTAGTTTCCGTCTGCGATATTGCGATTGCAGCTGAGAGTGCGCGTTTCGCATTTAGTGAGGTAAAACTGGGAATAGCACCAGCCGTGATCTCGCCCTTTGTGCTACACAAAATTGGTGAGTCGAACGCTCGTGTACTCTTTGTGACGGGCGAACGTTTTAGCGCAGCGCGTGCGCGTGAAATCGGCCTTGTCCATGCTGTAGTACCACTCGAACATATTGACGACGCGGTACAAAAGGCAGTGAATGAGTTATTAAGTAGTGCACCGCAAGCCCTACGCGTGTGCAAGACGCTGGCGTTGACAGTTGGACAGATGAATTATGAAACGGCTCGGAACTATACAGCCTCGACTATCGCACAATTGCGGATTAGTGAGGAAGGGCAAGAGGGGTTGCACTCATTTTTAGAGAAACGCAAACCGAGTTGGATTGTCTCTACAGAACAAGTGAAGCAGTAACATAGTATGTTCAAAAAGATTTTGATTGCTAACCGTGGCGAAATTGCCGTCCGCATCATGGCAACGTGCCGGGAAATGGATATACGCACCGTTGCGGTATACTCGGATGTTGATTCTCACGCTCGTCATGTACGCATGGCTGACGAAGCATATCCTATTGGTCCAGCACCCGCAACACAAAGCTATTTAAGAATAGAAACGTTGCTCGCTGTTGCACAACGAAGCGGAGCCGAAGCTATTCATCCTGGCTATGGTTTTCTTTCAGAGAATGCGGATTTTGTCGAGGCCTGTGAACGCGCAGGGATTGTCTTCATTGGCCCATCGGCAAAAGCTATGCGTGCGATGGGGGCAAAGATTTCAGCGAAACAGATTGCGCGTTCTGTCGATGCTCCTACTGTTCCCGGTTATGCGGGAGAGAGTCAAGATGAAACACTCTTGCTCGATGAAGCGCAACGCATCGGCTTTCCCTTACTGGTAAAGGCATCAGCTGGTGGTGGTGGCAAGGGCATGCGCGAGGTGCACAACGCAAGCGCATTTTTAGAGCAACTGGCTGGCGCAAAGCGTGAGGCACTCGCATCATTTGGAGACGACACTGTATTTCTTGAACGCTTGATACAACAGCCACGCCACGTTGAGATACAGATACTTGGCGATATGCATGGTAACATGATTCACTTGGGTGAGCGTGAATGCTCCATTCAGCGTCGGCATCAAAAGATTGTCGAAGAAAGTCCATCTGTTGCACTAACGCCAGCATTGCGAGCCGAAATGGGCGCGAGTGCCGTTCGTATCGCACAAGCAGCGAACTATGTCAACGCAGGCACAATGGAATTTATTCTCGATGCTGATAAAAACTACTACTTTTTAGAAATGAACACACGACTTCAAGTGGAGCATCCCGTGACAGAATTGGTGACGGGGCTTGACCTTGTGCGTCACCAATTGTTGATCGCGGCTGGTGAACCGCTTGCCTTGACACAGGAACAGATAAGTTCCCGTGGACACGCTATCGAGGTGCGCGTCTATGCAGAGGATGCGGAGCATAACTTTCTGCCCTCAACTGGTACCATCGACACCTTTGTCGTACCAGAAGGTCCAGGCATTCGTGTTGATAGTGGTATCGAGAGCGGCGATGAAATTACGCAATTTTACGACCCCATGATCGCTAAACTGATTGTGTATGGAGAAGATCGTAATGCAGCAATTACGCGTTTACAACGAGCATTAGAGCAGAGTGCGCTGTTTGGCGTCACTACAAACATTCCCTTGCTACACTCTATCACACTTCATCCTGCGTTTCGCGAAGGACACACGCATACTGGTTTTTTGAGCGAACATCATCTCCTGGCCCCATCGACTTCACAAAAACTATCGCAAGATGTGCTAGTCGCGGCGGCTATCTACGAAGCAACACAGGAAATACGCATAGCACAGAAGCGGACATCAACACAGTTGACTAGTCCATGGAAAACGTTAGGTCCGTGGCGTATGATTGGTGAAGCGCGAAGAATTGTATATCACTTTCAAGAGCAAGAATATATAGTTGCGCTGATGCAAGCATTAGTAGAGAATGCTTGGAATATCAGCATAGATGGGCAAGAGATAGGAACCATTGAGTACGCGTTAGGCGACACAGGTTTGCTCCTGCTCAAACAAGGTGAGACACAAACACGGGTCTATATACATATACAGGAGACAGGCGAAGTACAGGTCCTGCTAAATGGTTCTTTTTATCGCTTAGAGCGCAGGCAACCCCCTGACGTTGACGTGACTTCACATGGTGGTGGAATAGCAAGTTCGCAAAAAACTCTCACCGCGCCTATGGCGGGTACCATTGTCAAAGTACAGGTCCATGATGGTGATACAGTGGAAGCACTACAAGTCCTGGTTATTCTGAGTGCGATGAAGATGGAACATGCCATCATCGCTCCCCATGAAGGCAAGATACGACATGTGCATTATCAAGAAGGGGCGGTTGTGCGAGGCGGGGCGGTCGTTGTAGAAATGGAGTAAACGTGTGAACAACTTACAGGATACAGTTGTTTTGGATGGTTTAGAGCAAATACAGAAATGGCCTGTTACACTAGCCTAGTCGCTACTTAGCGATAATGCAACATGGGGAACCTATACCAGAGATAGCCATGCAGCAGGTTTTCTTTCAGAGGTGGAACGAGAGGCTCTTCCTGAACGCGAACGCTTCAGAGATTTTTACAAACTTGCTACATCCGTAAATGGTTATAATCGTCAAGATGCCGAATGGACTTCGACACAACTAGATGCTATTAAAGCACAAAAATCAGTTAACAGTTATACTACTCAAGAATTGCTCGATATTGTGTTTATTGTGTGCAGAGGAGATCGCTTTTCTGATGGATTGATTGGTAACTCAGAACCCCAACTACGCGCAATGATTCAAGAAGTCGTGAATCGCGTGCATTCGGATGTACCGCCGACATTTATTGTATCAGAAAAAAATAAAAAAGATGGACTATAGCAACAGAGAAGGGCTAGATAGATGCAAATAGGGTTTATTGGTATTGGCGTCATGGGACGCCCTATGACACTCAACTTGCTCAAAGCGGGACATGAGGTGACTATTTTCGCGCGTCATCCAGAGAAGCCAGAGGTACAAGAGGTCATTCAGGCAGGGGCAATGCTCGCACCATCAGCTCGTGCGGTAGCAATAGCATCAGAGACCGTGATTACAATGGTGCCAAACTCGGCACAAGTCGAAGAGGTAGTGGCAGGACCGCACGGTATTCTGGATGGTGCACGTAAAGGGTTAATCATCATTGACATGAGTACTATTGCGCCGCAGATGAGCCGTAAGCTAGCTGAGAAAGCGAAGACGAAGGGTGTAGACTTTCTCGACGCGCCTGTTAGTGGTGGCTCACAAGGCGCGGTCAACGGAGCACTAACGATTATGGTCGGCGGTGAGCAGGAAGCGTTTGAGAAGGCTCTACCTGTCCTGGAAAACATGGGTAAGAAAGAAAATATCTTTCACGTAGGACCTGTCGGTGCTGGTGAGGTTATCAAGCTGGTGAATAATCTTTTGTGCGGCACTATCGCAGCCTCTATCTCAGAGGCACTCGTGCTAGGTGTAAAAGCAGGAGCGGATGTCGAGACGATGGCGAAGGTTATTGGCGTCAGTAGTGGTGCAAGCTGGCAACTCTCGAACCAGTTTCCATTACGAGCCTTCAACGGTAGTTTCCAACCCGGCTTTATGACAGACTTGCTTCACAAAGATTTAGGCTTGGCCCTCGATCTTGCATCTGAGAACCAGACACCACTTGCAATGACCGCTATAGCACGCCAGATGTTTGAAATGACACGGGCGGCAGGCTACGGTAAAGAAGATTATACTGCGCTCTTGAAAGTGCTCGAACAGAACGTAGGCGTCGAAGTGCGTACAAAACAAGATTAGTTAGTACAAGAAAAATCAGGAGGACAAGCATGCTTGTCCTCCTGATTTTTCTTGTATCTTATACAATCGGCATGAGTGAGTGTGAGATGGTCATTCCTAGAACAAGGACAACGGCAAGACCGAAGTAGACAAGTCCTAGTGTGATACGCGTGCCCATTGGCACATCGTAGTACGCCTGAGATTCTGGTGTATTCACATTACCACGTGACCAGAGTTGAGTTGCCGCGATGAAGATGAAAAAGAGCAAAAAGATTGAGAAATTGCCATTCATCCAGAGCCAAATTTGGTAGATAAGCAAACCAGCAAAGCCGAGTATCCAGATACGACGGTCAATCGCTGCCAAAACACGTCCACCATCAAAGGGCACAATTGGTACAAGGTTGAACAGATTGATAAAGAAACCAAAGTAGGCAAGTGGTGCCCAGATTGTACGTGTATTTGGTGTAAGGTTCGCAAGCACAAGACATACTGAAGCCGCGATAGCTCCTGCGATTGGTCCCGCGATACCAACCTCGGCCTCATCCTTCGCATTCGCTGGCATCTGACGCATCGTAACAGCGGCTCCCAGTAGAGGAATAAAGATGAGTCCACCAACGGGAATGCCCTTTAACTTCATCACGAGTGCATGACCCATCTCATGAATAAAGAGCGATGCCACAATACCAAGCGCGAATGTCCAGCCAAAGAACAACGAATAGACCACAACCGAAACAGCTGCCGAAATGAGTGCAGGAGCGAACTTGATGAAGAAAATGAGTCCCTTGAGTTTGAGCAGTAATCCACCAATGGTTACAGCCAGACCACCAAGACCAGTTAAGCCTTTGCGCTTCTTCGGACCATCCGCACTACCACTAGCAGACGCATCACGTTGTTCCACGCCCGCATCAGATGTATACCCATCAACAGTAGATGGCCCCTGGTACTCTTGCATCTGAGGACCATCAATAGATGTAGTTTGGGGTTCAGCAGGAACTACATTAGCGTATTCATAGTAGCCTACTTGCTCAGTAGACGGAGCATAGCCTGTATAAGGATCGAGTGGTTGTACAGGTTGAGCAGAACGAGACTCCTGGTGATAATATGTAGGATCGGCATAATTTGTCTCTTGCGGGACACTGCCATACTCCGAAAAGTCATTAGGATTGCGATACACAGTGCGCCTCAATTCCAAGAAAGTGGAATACCATTATTTTTCGTATCTTCTTCTCATATATTACTCTATACGTTAAAACATGCTACGAGGTTCAGGTATTCCACCTTCCATTAGGTTTCAACGCATAGAGGGTGTGCTAAAGCAGACCCGTACAGGATTTACTGATGAATGCGAGAGGACAATAAAAGTCTTGTACGGGTCTGCTTTAGCACACCCTGGCAACCACGAACAAGTGCTCGTTATTCAGGTTTGATTGTTCCATCGAGAAAACGCCGTAGCAAGTTGAGAGCCGACAGCACTGCTAACCTTTTATTATCGTCACGCGACCTACTACGTCCTGAACCTTGAGCTGTTACCACTCCTATCGGTCCCTCAACAGCCACGTGGACTGTTCCTACAGGTTTATCCTCTTGCGTATCGGGACCAGCTACGCCCGTAATTCCTATACCGAAATCTGTGCCAAGCTGCACACGTATCGCATGAGCCATTCCGCATGCGGTTTGTTCGCTTATGACTCCATACTGTTCCAGCGTCTCTTTTGGCACACCCATCTGTTCTTTAACGTCAGTGCTATAGGAAACGACACCGCCGATAAAATGTTTAGAGCTACTTTTCACATCTGTAAGTGTGCTTGAGAGAAGACCACCCGTGAGCGACTCCATAACACCTAATGTCTGGTTGCGTGATTGTAAGAGGTCAGCAATAACACTTGCTAGCGTGTCTTTGTCAGTACCAAAAACGGCATCGCCAAGTATCTCGCGCACTTTTACATCTGTCGCATCTACCTGTTGTACAGCCTCTTCTTGAGTTGCGGCCTTCGCAGTCACACGCACGTCAATTGCATCGTTTTTAGCATAAGTGGCGAGTGTAGGATTGGTGCTATGTATCAACGAGCCAAGCTTTTCTTCTACAGTGGACTCGCCAAGTCCAGCAACACGCAGGATACGAGTAAAAATCACGCCGCCTGTATGCGAGCCGAGCCGAGGAATGACCTCGTTTTCCCACATACGATACATCTCGCGTGGCACTCCAGGCATCGCCACGATGATGTGATTATCCTTCTCAACCCACCACCCTGGCGCGGTACCAACAGGATTAGGAATCGCTTGTGCTGATGGAATAAGTGTTGCTTGCTTCACATTACGCTCTGGCATAGGTGCTCTCATAGATGAAAACTTCGCTCGCAGTTCGGTCTCCAAGGTTGGATCAACCTGCATCGTTTCGCCGAGCAACGCGCTAATCGACTCACGCGCCAGGTCGTCTTCTGTCGGACCAAGACCGCCCGTCATGATGATAAGGTCGGAGCGTTGCCATGCTTTTTGCAACGTCTCAACAATACGTCCCTGATTGTCGCCAACCTGTGAGACGAAATAGAGGTCGATGCCCAGAGTGGGTAAACTTTGAGCAAGATAGGTCGCGTTCGTATCAGTAATGTGGCCTAATAACAGTTCAGTACCACAGGAAAGTATTTCAGCACGCATGAAGCCTCCAAGTACAGTTTTAATGACGGACACCCACAAGGGGCTAACCCTACTATATCCCCTGCGTGCTCCGCATCTCGTTGTATAGTAGGGTTAGCCCCTTGTGGGTGTCCGTCGATCCGTTTACTATGTTTCTCGAAGCGGTATTGCCCTATTGTATCACAAGAAATGGGGTATCAACATCTTGTGTTAAATTTCATAGAAAAATCAACATGTTGTGCCAAAAGGGTTGTAATTCACGTTTGTTACGAGTATACTGTGTTGCGTAGGCACGAAATAAGAACAAGCTTTCATGTCACGCATCATATTTTCATCTCGTAGTTTGTCCATAGGAAGAGAAGGAGCTATCACCGATGCTGGAACAGCAAGAGCATTCGACTGACAACTCGTCAAGTGACGCACAGAGTATGACACAGCTAGAGGGAATACGCAATAAGGTTTTTATAGATAGATATTCGCTTAAAGACGCGAGCGGGAAACCATTAGAGTTGTACCCTGAACATACATGGGCGCGTGTCGCACGCGGAATTGCCGAGGTCGAGAAGACGGAAGAGCAGCGAGCCTATTGGGAGAAGCGTTTTTATGAAGTCCTCACGAACTTCCAGTTTGTCCCAGGTGGGCGCATCCTCGCGGGTGCTGGCTCCGGTCATCAAGTAACATTCTATAACTGCTATGTTATACCAAGCCCAGAGGATAGTCGCCAAGGCATTCTCGATAACCTCAAACTCATGACAGAAATCATGGCACGTGGTGGTGGTGTTGGTATCAACCTCTCGACACTACGACCACGTGGCTCTTATATCAAGACCGTGAATGGCACTGCATCCGGTCCCTGTTCTTGGGCACAGTTGTATTCGGTAGCAACAGGAGATGTAATTCAACAAGGTGGCTCCAGAAGGGGCGCTTTAATGCTTATGCTGGATGACACGCATCCTGATGTAGAAGAGTTCATCACGGTTAAAAAAACGGCAGGCAAAATCGAGCATGCCAACCTTTCCGTTGCCATTTCTGACAAGTTCATGGCTGCGGTTAAAGATGACGCGAAATGGGACCTGATGTGGCAAGGTGAAGTCAAGAAGACTATTCGCGCTCGTGAGCTATGGGACCTGATTTGTAAGTCAGCGTGGGAGTCAGCCGAGCCGGGCATGGTCTTCATGGATCGCTACAATACCGAGTCGAACACGTGGTACTACGAGAATATCCGTTGTGTAAATCCATGTGGAGAGCAGGGACTTCCGGCATTTGGCGTGTGCAATCTCGGAGCGTTGAATTTGTCTGCTTTCGTGCAGAGCGGGCAGATGGATTGGGTACATCTTGCCGAGATGAGCAAGGTGGCGATGCGCTTCCTAGATAACGTGGTTGACGCGAACGAATACTTCATCAAGGAAAATGAAGAGGCGCAGATGGGCACACGTCGTACTGGACTCGGTACGATGGGTCTTGCCGATGCGCTGATTAAGATGAAGGTTGCTTATGGTAGTGATGAGTCATTGCCAATTATCGAGCGCATTTATGCAACGATCCGTGATGCTTCCTATGAGGCTTCAGCAGATAATGCAGCCGAAAAGGGTGCGTTCCCGATGTTTGACCGTGAGAAGTATATGCAGGGACGCTTCATTCAACGCCTACCGGAGCAGGTACAAAAGAAAATCAAGAAGCAAGGCATTCGTAATGCGGTCCTGTTGACACAGGCCCCAACGGGTACGACAAGTTTGCTGGCGGGTGTAAGTTCTGGTATCGAGCCAGTCTACGACTTTGCGATGATACGGCGTGACCGCACGGGTGAGCATATTATGTACCATCCATTGCTGCAAGAGTGGCGCGACGCTCACCCTGACGAAACAACGGAACCAAATTACTTTGTATCGTCGAAGGACCTGACACCAGAAGAACACGTACGTGTCCAGGCAATGGTGCAGCAGTACACAGACTCCAGTATCAGCAAAACGGTAAACGCGCCTAACGAGCATACTGTGGAACAGGTACAGAAGTTGTATCGTCTGGCCTATGAAAGTGGTTGTAAGGGTATCACGTACTATCGTGATGGTTCGCGTGACGCGGTATTGACACGTGTCGAGGACGAGAAAAGGGCGGCAGAGAAGGCTCAACAAGCAGTGGCTCCAACGCCACCAGCAGTTGTGAGCATTCATGACGGTATCAAGCATCGGCCGGCACTTGTCGAGGGCTATACACGTCAGGTACGTGCACCAGAGGGCAAGATCAACGTCACAATCAATAGTGACACTGATGGTCCATTGGAGGTCTTTGTCAACGTTGGTAAAGCTGGTAGTGACATTGCAGCGTTGGCGGAGGCATTGGGTCGTTTGATCTCACTCAACTTGCAAATTCTCAGTCCTGTCTCACAGGCTGAACGTGCGCAAGAGATCGCCGACCAGTTGCGCAATATCGGTGGCAATCGCTCTGTTGGCTTTGGTCAGCAGCAAGTACGCTCGCTGCCTGATGCAGTAGCACGTGCGTTGGAACTGCATATGGCATCGCTACAAACAACGGTAGAGGCTACAAAAACAGAGGAGCATGAGACACACGAGCATACAAATGGGAAGCATATCCTGGACGGAAATGCTCCTCTAAGTTTGACGCATCTCACTGTGACGGGTAATCTTTGCCCACAATGTGGCTGTAACACGATGGTAAACGAAGAAGGATGCCGTAAGTGCTACAGTTGTGGACATAGCGAGTGTTAAATG
>CAZZVE010000097.1:10343-18011 GCA_964657325.1 uncultured Ktedonobacterales bacterium | reverse complement strand
TTCGCCCCGTAGGGGTGAACAGTATAGTAGTGACAGGGCTTGCCCCTGTCATGCCCTCAGCTCTGCTGCCCGCTCTTTTTCCCTCCTACAATTTGGCATCTCAACTGCTTGCGATGTGTTTTTGTTGTGTTGTAGAATGTATTGTAGCGGAGCAGATGGGACGGCGTGGCATTGCTACGCCGTTTCTGTGTTTTTACACACACAGCAGTGAACAACCATGATGGTTGCTCACAAGAAAGGCAGGGCCTCATGAAAGCGGTTGTTATGGCAGGAGGGGAAGGATCGAGGCTACGACCATTGACGATTCGGCGACCGAAGCCAATGGTACCCATCGCAGGAAAGCCAGTGATGGAGCACATCCTTAACCTGTTGAAACGTCACGGGATCACGGAAGTTGTTGTCACCGTTCAGTATCTCGCGAGCAATATAGAAGATTATTTTGGCAATGGTTCTCAACTCGGTATGCACATTACCTACTCACGCGAAGATGTACCACTAGGAACAGCAGGCAGCGTCAAGAACGCAGAGGAGCAGCTTACAGAGCCGTTCATCGTCATAAGTGGCGACGCTTTGACCGATTACAACCTCACGGACCTCATTAACTATCACAACGAAAAAAAATCGCTCGCAACACTGCTTCTGGCGCACGTTCACAATCCTCTGGAATATGGCGTCATCATTACGAACGAAGATGGTCACATCTCGCAGTTTCTGGAAAAGCCAAGTTGGGGTGAGGTTTTTAGCGACACCATAAACACAGGTATTTACGTTATTGATCCTCAAATTTTCTCTTACTTTGAAAAGAATAAGCAGTTCGACTTTAGCCAGGAACTCTTTCCGATGATGTTGCGCAAAGGTGATCCACTTTTTGGCTATGTCGCGCAAAGCGGTTACTGGTGTGACGTTGGCAATCTAAGTGAGTATATGCGTGCTAATGCTGATGCCTTGCTTGGTCATGTCGAAGTCGAAATTCCCGCTAAGAATATTGGCAACAACATCTGGTGCGAAGAGGGTGTCGAGATCGCCGAAGATGCTCAACTCTACGGACCTATTTATCTAGGACATGATTGTAAAGTCCGTCCAGGCGCAATTATTCACGGCCCAAGTTCAATTGGTCACTATACCATTGTTGATGAACGCGCTCAGGTTGACCGTAGTATCGTATGGAATAGTTCCTACATTGGTGAACGCTCAGAGTTACGTGGTGCCATCGTTGGCTCTTCCAGTAGCATCAAGAGCAAAGCTGTGATGTTTGAAGGCTCGGTGATTGGTGATAATTCAATCATTCAGGATGGCGCGATCATCCAGCCCAATATCAAAATCTGGCCTGACAAAGAGATCGAGGCGGGCGCGGTCATCAACACTAGCATTATCTGGGGTTCGCAGGGACGCCGTGGTCTGTTCAGTCGCTATGGTGTGAGTGGTCTTGTCAACGTCGATATCACGCCCGAATTTGCTACTAAACTTGGTGCCACTTATGGTGCTATTCTTCCTAAAGGTGCTGTTGTAAGTCTAAACCGTGATACCTATCGCACCTCGCGTATGATTAAGCGTGGTATCAACGCAGGCTTACCGTCTGCGGGTATTAACGTTCACGATATTAATCAGGTACCAATTCCAGTGGCTCGCTACTATATCCGTAACACTGAGTCAGTCGGTGGTGTTCATGTGCGTGTCTCGCCATATGACCAGCGTGTCATTGACATCAAAATTTTTGATCAATACGGCCTTGATATCAACAAAACGGTTGAACGCAAAATCGAAAACCTCTTCTTCCGCGAGGATTACCGCCGTGTGTATCTCGACGAAATAGGCGCGATTGAAGTTCTCAGCAATTCGGATGTTAGTGGACGCTACCTGCAAGGCTTCAACAAGGTCATCGATAGCGAAATCATCCGTCAGCGCAAATTTCAGCTTGTCGTTGATTATGCCCATAGTAGTGCAATGCAATTGTTACCAGATATCTTCACGCAATTGGGCTGTGAGGTGATCGTCCTGAATACAAGCTCTGATGAGCCACCTTCTTCCCGTTCTGTAGATGAGGTGAACAAGGATATGCAACGCCTCGCGACTATCAGTTCAGCCTTGAACACTGACATTGGTATCCGCATCGACCCCGGCGCAGAACGTATCAATGTCGTTGATGATCGTGGGCGCGTCCTGGATGGGATGAAATTGCTTGCCGCAATGACGAGCCTCATTTTGCGTCAACAGCATGGTGGTACTGTCGCTGCACCTGTTACTGCACCTAGTGCACTACAACATATCGCCAAGCAATACGAGGGCTATATTCTGCCTACTAAAGTGTTATCACAAGCTTTGATGACTGCTACTGGACGCGAGGGTGTGATTCTTGGTGGTGACGGCAGAGGTGGCTTCGTGTTTCCTGCATTGCAACCCGCTTTCGATGGTATGCTTGCCATCGTCAAACTACTCGAACTGCTCGCTACGTTCCAGATGAAGCTCTCTGATGTTGTAGACGACCTTCCCGCATACTACATGAGCACCACACGTGTAACGTGCCCATGGGAGTCCAAGGGTAAGGTTATGCGCATTCTGAGCGAGCAATATCGTGAGCGACGTGCGAAGCCAATTGACGGTATCAAAATCGACCTCGGCAAAGAATGGGTCCTTGTTCTGCCGGACGCGGATAGTCCACTCTTCCATGTTGTCGCGGAATCTGTCTCGAACGAGCAAGCGCAAGCACTTGCCGAGAAATACGCTCGTGTCGTCAGTGGTTTACAACAATAGGATTATCGCTAAGTCAAGCCAGAGCGTCCCCTTGCGGGCGCCCTGGCTTGGTGTTACTATCTTTTCAAACCAAGTAGGACTGTTTCGCGCTCCTCCTCTATGAATGTTGGCTCGCGCAACATATTTTGTAGCATGGCAACCGCACGTTGCACACCTTGCACCATGTTGACCTCTGGACTCCAACCCAGCACGTGCTGTGCACGTGTATTGTCGAGCACAATCGAGGTGGGTTCCACCAAGGTCCCGGATGGAAGATAGGCTGGCTCCACTCCACTTTCCAGCAGGATGGCGGCGACACGATAGAGTTGATACAACGTACAGCCATGGCCTGCACTAATATGTACCGTTTCATTGTCACCACGTGTCAGTGCGCTCAGATTTGCTCGTACCACATCATCAATAAAGACATGGTCACGTAGCACATGACACGCGCCGCGCAGCACCGGACGACGCCCATCAGAGATCATTTGTACAAATTGGCTGAGTGGATGATGTGCGTATTCAAGGTCGGTCTCACCGTAGACATCGGCGTAGCGCAGGATGGTGTGCTGTAGGTTATAGGTTTGTGAATAGTAGCGTACATACCATTCGCCTGCAACCTTACTGATATCATGTGGACGTTGTGGGCACAATGGTGTCGCCTCTGTTAACGGCAACTGCTCAGTGTCTACACGCCCGTATAACGAATTGCCACCAGATGCGAATATAAATTTGGATACTTGTGCTGCCAGACAACTCTCTAGTATATTGATTAACCCGCGCACATGTACATCAGCATCCGCCAGTGATTGCTCGTTTATAGGAGTATTCATAGTATAAAATTGTGATGCATGATGGCTGACAATATCAGGCCGCTCCTGCTGCAATACAGTACGCAACTTCTCATCTCGAATATCCAACTTATAAAAGCGAGCACGCGCATCGACAGCAGTTCGCGCTCCATGGGAAAGATTGTCTATAACGATAACATCGTGACCCGCATCAAGATATGCCTTAACAATATGGCTTCCAATAAATCCTGCTCCACCTGTAATTGCTATTTTCATGACCTAACGCACCCTTCTTCCTCCGCATAGAAGCAAAAAATAGAATAAATAAGTATAGAGTATGTATTAGAGGGTTACACCCATCTTATAGCGACACTTCTCTGTATCGTTCCCCTCTCTTCTTAGTATATATCTTCTATCCATCGCTACATCTGCTTCTATCAATTGTGAGTGATAAAACGATTCCTATTAGTTTGTCAAAGGTGATTTGTCACCTGAACCAGGGCACCCGCAAGGGGATGCTCCTCCCATACGCAGAGCGGCGTGGGAAACACCGTCATATGGGAGGAGCATCCCCTTGCGGGTTAACATATTTCGTTTGACGGTCTACTACACGTGTTTCGTTTGTAGTAAGTGTTCTACCAGCGTTACCAACGCATGGTCGGCGTCAGGCACACCACGGAAACCTGGAAATGAATTAATATCTACCACCATTGGCCCTCGCTCTGTCATGAGGAAATCGACACCATAGAGATGCAAGTGAAAAACACGTCCAATCTCCAGGATAATGTGCAATAACTGCTCTGGCATTTCACTTGTGGCAATTGGAAAATCTTCTTTCGACGCGTTTGCTTCTAACGGCGTACGACGACGTGCGGCATAGACATGCTGATCGATTACCCATACTTTGATATCCCACCCATCACTAGCTACCAACGCTTGCAGAATGACTGGCTCCTGACTCCACTCTGGGGCGAGTTCCTGTAATTGCTTCTCGCTCTGTACTTTCTCTACGAGGTCTCCGCGCTGACTATAGCGGCTTTTGAGAATAAACGGATAGACCAGTCCCGCAAGTACATCGGGTTGGCTCAATAAATTCTCTAACGTGTCAAAACTTTGCGTTTCAGGCCATGGGAGTTTGGCTTGCATCATATGTTGTGTCATAGCTACGCGGTCTTGACATGCCAACGATGAAGACCAGCTATTAACCACTACAGCTCCCTGCTGTTCAAGCACACGGGCGACATCCAACGCTTGTGGTGCGTGCGATTTTAGCAAGTAGAGGTCTGCTTGCGTCTGTCTCTTCTCTTGTGCGAGAGCTTCATCTGTCGTAAGTGTACGCACATCAAGCATCCGAACTGTATGTGTTTTACTTAACTGCTGTAGTGCTACTGCAATGACGGGATGATGTGTTGTTTCCGGGTTATCCATAATCAGGCAAATATTCACAATATCCCCCTTTACTACTTTACGTTTTCTTTCGCCGCGAGATACCGTTGACGCCGCTCTATCTTTTCGTCCCGTTCCCTTTCAGCGCGTTTGGCTGCATGCAGCACATATTCGGAGACTGTTGCTACCGCGCGAGGAATGCCACCAAAGCTGGGAAAGTCGTTAATGTCCAACAGCATAAGTCCACGCGGCGTTTCGACGACATCTAGCCCAAAAATATCTAGCCCAAAGACTTTGCCCACGCGCAAAGCAAGCTTCTTGAGTGCGGGCGTGACGGGAATACGACCCTCTTTTACCGTTGAATGTAGTGGAGATTTTTTTATGACTGCACGTACCTCTTGTCCCGTCACATAAAGCTTGATATCGAAGCCCGTATTTTCCTCGTAGTGCTGTGCCAACAAGAAATACTCGTTGCTCATGGTAATCTCTGTAGTTTCCAGATCAGCAGGACTATTGAGGCGATAAATATCACGACAATAACTTCCGTTGCTTGGCTTCACTACAAGAGGATACGCCTCGGCGGGTACCTGTGAGAGCAACTTGGGTGAGGCAACAAAAAATGTCTGAGGTACAGGCAAGCCATGTTCATGAGCAAAGGCGGCGGCAACTGCTTTGTCTCTCACTAAACGAATTGCACGTGAGTTATTAATTGTTGGTATACCAACCGCCTCTGCCGCCTCCAAAATGCTGATGCCCGGACCATCGGTTAACGTTTTTAATACATAGGCATCATATCTTTGTTGTTGTAACTCAGATAAATAGGTTACGGTTGTTTGTGGCTCCAGAAGATCGACATCATGTCCCCATTGTCGCAGTTGGTCCGCAATAACTATTGGCATAGGTTGATTGCGATATCGCTCTTCAATAATAAAACAGAAACGCATGAATATGTACCTCTTCCCCCTTACTATGACCCTATTATACTCTTGTTTTGCATAGAAACAGTGAAGAGGGTCACAGTAAGTGTTGTCTACCGCGCAATAGGTGGATGCAGATCGCCTGGATGTCCGGGATAACGCGCTAAACCAGCTCCTGGTCCAAGTTGCTCAGCTGGTACCGTAAGCCGTTTTGCTTTGTCCTGTAGCGCAGTGATGATAAGCGAGGAGATACTATCGAGGTCAAGAACGGCACTATTTACTACGAGATCATACAGATGTGGATCATCTGACTGCAAATTGTGGGCCGACTGTAGATAGCGCATACGATCACGATCTTTCACCTGAACGCGCTCTCTTGCCTCTTCCGAGCTTAGCCCCTCACGTTGCATTACATATGCAATGCGAACGGATAAGGGAGCGATCACGCGTACATGCAACACATCGCGCCGTTGTGCAAGTAGTGCCTGTGAGCCACGCCCAACAATTACAGTGTGACCATCGGTAATCGCCGCTTTTACCACATCGGAGAGAGCTTCCTGATACTCGTTCTGCTCTGCCTCTGGAGAAACTGGTAGTACGGGCGCGCCACTCATCAAATTGGGATCGACACGTTGCATACTTCGTAAAAGGCGTGATACAAATCCCTCGACATGTTCGTCACGAGCCGCCGCTTCCGACTCGCTTACTCCCAACGTTTGCGCGACCCGTACAACGATTTCATGGTCAACCAGTCGCCAGCCAAGTTGTTGCGCCAACCGTCGCGCAACCTCGCCGCCACCGCTTCCATACTCGCGTGAGATAGTGACAGCACGCATCTGTTCAATTGCATCCGAACGTTGAACCATTGTACAAACCTCCTGCTTGCACCGCATCCTTGAAATGCTGTTTACGCGGAATAATGCTTGTCTGACTCAAGTATAGGTTGCAGGTTGAGTGCTGTCAATGCTCCTGATTTTTCATAAAAAAGTCCTTCAGGAGAGAAAACTATTGGTTAATCAGGTGTTTGCCACAAGTCTAGCGTCGCTCCTACTGGATTCGTTCTGCCGTTCGTGCTTAATGAAAGTAGGTATTTTCCGTCAGGCGACCACTGAGCTGAAACAACACTATTGTCACTTCCATAATAAGTAGCAACAGTTTTGCCTGTTGTAGTTCTCCACATATCTATCTTATTACCATCACCACCTGCCGTTGTGATGAAGTATTTCTCGTTTGGTGAACTAGAGGGTAGGTAGGTAGACGACGAGGCGTGAGCAGTAACTTTCCGACCTGTTGTAGTATTCCACACCTGCGATGTTGTTCCATCAGGTGCTTGCACCACAACATATGTGTTGTTATACGAGGTGTTCCATTTGCTATCAGCAGCTATCGAAACATCTAAGGTTACATGACCTGTCAACGCATTCCATATTTGTACATGTTGCTTACTTGGCGAGATGTTTTCACTCACAGAAATGATATGCGTGTTATCAAGCCATGTAAAGTCAACATTCTGTGAGCCCACTACATCATGATAGGTAAACAACTTTGCTCCTGTTGTTGCATCTAATATTTGTATAGTCTGATTGTCAGGAACAAGAACAATATGTTTGCCATCAGGAGAGAGTTGGAGCGAATTTGTGTTTGTTGCGTTTATCGGTACCCTTATATCAAGAGTGCGTCGTCCTGTTGTAGTATTCCAAAGCACTACTAGACCATCGCTTGTTGTCGCAAGAACTTGCTTATCATCCAGGGACCACGCAACGACGTTTCCTATAGCATTAACACCTTTAAGAACAACAGGTCGTTGCTTTGTTCTCACATTTACTAGAATTATTGTTCCATCA
>CAZZVE010000097.1:3529-10243 GCA_964657325.1 uncultured Ktedonobacterales bacterium | reverse complement strand
TTCCATCAATAGTACTAAGAGCGATATGCATACCGTCATTTGACCACTGGAGGAAGGGACCATTGAAAAGACCTACTAGCTTAGTAGGATAGAAAGTGTCGAACTCTATCTTTTTTGTGATAACCGATTGTACCTGTACATGAAGCATTGAACCAGTATTATAGATAGTACAAACAGACAAACCATCAGGCGTCAATGACGCTATTTTCCCAGGCGTCTCTGTTACTGCATCTGGATTTGCAATTGTTGTGACGTGCTTTGTCGCAACATTGATGAAATGTAACACCGTGTCTTGTTTATCGTGAATATACACATACTGACTGTTGCTAGTCCAATAGACAGCAGGAGTCATTTCATCCTGATGATACAAAAGTGTTCCCTTGTTGCTGATAGTTGTACCTGTGTGACCTTGCGTAGAAGTATGGACTTCATGTGTCAATGCAAACCAGGAGCTAATGAGACCTAGTACAACCGCAGCCGCAACGAATACCTCTAACACATGCATAACCGGATGCTGTTTCCTTCTGTCATCTTGCTGTTGTAGTCCTGTATCCAGCCTATCGCTCTTCGCCTGTTCTCTATTCTTATAGCCGAAGACTCTGGACAAAAGGATAGGGGAATGTAAGTATGGCGTATTTCTAACAGAAAGCGGCTGTACTGTGAAATTGTCTATTTGTATGTCTTGTAACATCATTACCGCCGCTTGACGCACGGTTACGTCTTCATCATGTTGTGCCATTGTAAGCAACTCAACAGGGGGAGAGACATGCTGTCCTAGAGCAAATATCGCCGTTTCCCGCACATGCCAGTCGGAATCACGCAATGCCTCCTCCAACCCTGTCATCGCAACACTATCATCTCTTTGGCCTAACAAGCGCACTGCACTTGCTCGCACGGAAGCATCTTCGTCGTGCAATGCGAGCAATAATGGCTCAATAGGTACTAATTTACCTTGATGATTTAGTACCTCTAGCGCAGCAAGGCGTGTGTGCCAATTCTCCGCCTGTAAACTTTTCATGGCGGATGCTAAAGAACTGTCTACATTTTTGCGTGTTCCCTCTAATCCTAGCTGAGCTAGTACGTTGGGTATAAGCGTCTTTGGTGCTTGATGGAGTGTTTGCTCATTCGACTCAAATTGTTCTGGCTGTGGTTTCATTATCTCACCTGATCTTTACTCTGTAGCGTTTTACGCAACAACGCAATTCCTCGATGCATCCTGGCCTTTATCGTGCCTAATGGTGAATTGAGCAATTCCGAGATCTCCTGATAGCTCAATTCCTCGAAATAATAGAGGTTGATAACTACGCGATAGTGTTCTGGTAGCGAGGAGACAAGTTTTTCAACCTCTTGTCGCTGTTCGTTATGCCATATAATTTCATCTGGTCCATCAGCCTCATCTTCACTTTCCACATGCGAACTATTTTCCAAGACATCAAGCGATGTATGCTGTAGTGCGTTTACTCGTTGACGGTTATAAAAAATGTTGAGCGCGATTTTGAACAGCCATGCTTGTAGTTTCAGTTCGCGTACCTTCTGTGTAGGATAGTCTTTGAGCGCGTAATAAGAGCGTATGAACGCCTCTTGCGTAATATCTTCGGCCTCTTGTACACTTCCCGTTTGACGTAGCACAAAGCTATACAGTCTATGCTGATATGTCAGCATGAGTTGCTTAAAATGACGGTCTATATTCGTTGCCAGCAATGCTACTAGCTTGCCATCATCTGAACTCATCGTCTCTGTACTCGACCTCCGTCTTGTTATTCTGCCTATAGAACACCAAAAATGCGATTCAGGTTGCGTGCTTTAACTGGCAAAAACTCTACTCATCACGTACAATACTATGCATAGAGAAACATCGTCCTCCTATTGCCATCAACAAGTTTGTTTCATCGTCGAACAACAACTCTTCTCATAGTATCGAGTAGCGAAAGGATGTCGTTTCATGCTCACATTCTCCCCAACGGAAGAGCAAGAGGAGATACGTCAACTAGCTCAAAGCGTCGCTGTCGAGCAGTTTCGCCAGGAGGCACGTCGCTCCGAAAAAGATGGAGATATTTCGTCCGCATTAGCCCAGGTTCTTGGGCAGACTGGCCTAACCACGCCTTTCTCTGAAGACTATGGGGGTCAAGGAGACATTGAAGCTGTAACCTATGCGCTGATCGCCGAGGAACTTAGCTTTGGCGATAGTGCTCTTGCCATGAACGTCCTCGGTTCACTGATTGCCCCTGTAACTGTTGCTTTAGCAGGGAGCGAGAGCCAACAACGAACGTGGCTGACAGCCTTCTCAAATGGAGAGACTGGACATGCACTTCGTGGAAGCTTTGCCTTTGCAGAGCGTACAGGCGGTTATGCACTTGCTGATATCACCGCGACAGCCCGTAAAGATGGCGACAACTATGTCCTCAACGGAACCAAACGTGACGTAATTCACGGCGGGCAAGCTACACTACGTGTCGCGCTCTTTCATTTAGAAGGCACGAGTGGTATTGATGGTCTATGCGCGTTTGTTTTACCAGAACACGCTAATGGGTTGCATATTAGCAACGACGTACAAAAACTTGGGTTGATCGCTGCTCCAAGTGCTTCATACAGGTTTGAAAATGTCGTTGTACCTGCATCTTGTTTGTTGGGTGAGCCAGGAAATGATGGTGTAAAACGTGCTGTTGCCTTGTACGAAATTCTACGGGCAGGGGTCGCATGTGGTATGGCACGGGCCTCACTCGAATACGCACGAGATTATGCAAGTGAGCGTATTGCTTTTGGGCGTCCCATTGCTTCCTATCAAGGAATCGCTTTCATGGTAGCGGAGATGGCGATGAAGCTTGACGCTGCTCGCCTTCTTGTTTGGAATGCTGCCATCAACTGGGACCGCGATACTGAAATAGCATCACTGGTCCGTGATAGTGAAGCTGCCCAAAAGCAAGCTCTCAAGATCGCAAAATCAGCGACGATTGACGCTATTCAGGTTCTCGGTGGCGCAGGCTATCTGCAAGATCACCCTGTTGAAATGTGGACACGCAACGCTGCGGCAATGGAGTAGATACAGCATGCTAAACTTTACACTCAGCAAATCACAAGAGGCGTTTCGAGATTATGCTCATCAGGTCGCGGTTGAGGAGATGCGTCCAATCTCGCTCGAATGTGATCGTAGCGAAAAAATACCAGAACACTTCTTTTTGAATATGCAGCAACGTTTTTGGGCAGGCTCGTCAGGACAGGCTCGTATGCAAAATCCAGGCGAAGAGAAGCAAGAGAATGTGCTTTCGGTTCTCTCACAGGAAGAGATGGCATGGGGTGATGCCGGTCTTTCCACCGCTATTCCTGGTCCTGGACTGGCGGCACCACCTATTCTTTCGCAAGGGACGCCGGAGCAACAAGCAAAATTTCTTGGTCCCTACATGGATGGAAAACTACATTGGGGTGCACTCGCATTGACCGAACCCGCCATTGGCTCCGATGTATCAGGTATCTCCACTACCGCCGTACTCGATGGTGACGAATGGGTGCTGAACGGTTATAAGCACTACATCACTAACGGAGCACGTGCCGATCTCGTCATCACCTTCGCTACTATCGACAAAAATCTTGGGCGCGAGGGCATTCGTCCCTTTGTAGTTGCCAAGGGCACACCCGGTTTCACCGTTGGACGTATCGAAGAGAAAATGGGTCTGCGATCCTCCCAGACCGCCGAACTCATCTACGAGAACGTGCGTGTTCCGCAAGAAAATCTGCTTGCAGGTCGTGAAAAGAGCAAAAAAGCAGGTTTTAAAGCAGCAATGGGGACGCTTGATGCGACACGTCCAATGGTCGGCTCTCTCGCACTTGGCCTCGCACGTGCTGCTTATGAGACCACTCAACAGTGGGTTAAAGAGGAGTTACCGAAAGGCTTCCCTCTTCACAAACGTCGTGAGATCGAGGAAGAGTTAGAGGAACTTGGGCAGGAACTTCAGATGGCGCGTCTCATGATTTGGCGTGCCGCGTGGATGGCTGATAAACGCATTCCAAACTCGAAAGAGGCGTCAATGTGTAAAGCCTATGCAGGCGCACTTGTCATGAAAATCACGGCCGCAGGAGTCCGCATCTCCGCTCCTGGGGAAAACTCGGAAGTCAAGCAGTTTCTGAACAAATGGTTCCGTGATGCCAAGATTTTCGACATTTTCGAGGGGACAGCGCAAATTCAACGGCTTGTCATAGCACGTCGCCTCTTCCCAGGCATCGACATTCCATAAAGTGTCTTTTCATTCACAAGGGAGATGGTACATGCTGGCAATGCTAGCATGTACCATCTCCCTTGTGAATATGACTTACTTTGTTTGGGGCTGGGGCTGAGGAAGAATGGTAATTACGGTTTCTTCTACTCCATCTTCCTCTAGCAATTCGTCCTCTTGCTCATCAAGTTCTTGATTGAGCCAAGGAGCTAAACGTGTATTATGTTTTGCGGGACGTTTGCGGTCCACAATTTCACGCTTTAATGCGTCGCGTTTCGTTGCGCGTTTATCGCGTAGCTTGCCTCTCATGATTTCACCTCCTCTCCTTTGAGTGTGGTGATACTCCGCTCCTGCCCATACAGAAGGTGTGGTTTAAGCAAGAACTAGTGCCTTTCTCGTACTCTAAAGAGAGTACAGGGACTCCCAATGCATGATGATATGCTTAGAGGAGACAACATAACAGGGCGTTTCATGCAACCTTCTTCTCTACAAAAAAAATTAGCCTGTGTGTAGAATGTGGGAGCATTGTGCTTTGTGGGGAGGGTTGGAGGCGAACGAGCTTACTCGAACTCAACAAAAAATATGGAACCTTCTGAACGGCAGTATCAATTAGCATAGCGGCTTTCTCGACTACACTCCTAATGTGTTTGGGGAGTGCGTTCCATATTCTGCGTAACTCCACACACAGCCTAACTCGATTACATTATTTTGTTTCATAGAACTCACCCCCTTTTCGTACCTGTACAACCATCAATAAGACCGACTACCCGCTTCGTAGGGACCGATACATCGGTCCCTACCACCGCTCGTATGTACAGAGTGTACTCAGAGACCTCTTAAAAGTCAAGTATTTTTTTCAGCAATAGGTACTATATTCTCTGTATTTTCTATGGTCAATCTTGCCATGTTTTGTACGGCCATGTTACACTACAGAAACTAGAATATATGTACAAGAAGGAGGGGGAGAATGATGGCTGTGCAGCAGCAACATACAAACACACTTCTGTGGGATAGTGTCCCTAGCCCAATGGGTGAATGTATATTATTGGCGTCAGATGCTGGTCTTTGTTGGATGGGAACGCCAGGCACTTCGCTTGAGAAGGGGCTAATGTGGGCGAAAAAACATGGGTCGAATGAGCACTTGATACGTGAGACCCATCCCATACTACAACAAGCCAAAGATGAGTTACACCGTTATTTCGCAGGTGAGAAAGTCACGTTCTCGACTCCACTTGATCTGCAAGGAACATTGTTTCAAGTAAGCGTGTGGCGTGAACTTTGTAACATTCCCTATGGAGAGACGCGTAGTTATGGTGAACTCGCTCTCGCTATTGGACGACCTAACGCTCCACGAGCAGTGGGAGCAGCGAACGGAGCTAACCCAATTGCTATCATCGTTCCGTGTCATCGCGTGATCGGTAGTAATGGAACCCTTACAGGCTATGGTGGTGGCCTTCCCACAAAATCATGGCTTCTAAAATTAGAGGGTGTGTCGTATTCTGCCTAACAGAACAGGCTTGCCATGTGGCAAGCCTGTTCTGTTAGGCAGAATATTTATTTACGGTAGTTTCCAGCTTGTGTCGTGAAAATCCTGAGCAATCCATACCCGATTACTGCCGCAAGCCCGACCTCGATAATCGTCATCACAATCCACACCCATACGAGAGGCACATGTGCAATTGTGTTCGATGCGGCCTTCGGATCAAGCGAATTATATAGCAACGGACCAAGAATAATAAGTGGAATAGCTAAGATTAATAAACAGCATAATACAACAAAGGTTGGTAGGAGAATTCTCCATGCACCTGAATCACGCAAGTTTTCCGTTTTCGCAGTCCCATAGGCTTTTCTTTGCTCGTGAGCCTTTGCTTCGGGGGTAGCTGCTGCTCCACCAACACGATCTGCTGCCTTCACTGCATCTTCTAGCGACTCACCGCCATGCTCTTTTGGTGCCTCAGCCTCAGATTTTGTACCTGTCGTATTGGCTGCATCTTGTACCTGTCCTGTCGTCTTTGACGTAGGTACGCTGGGTAGAGAAGTTCTATCTTCCATTGAATATCTCCTGAAGAACAAATCTATAATCTCTGTCTAGCAGTATACCACGTTAGAAAAGAGCACGACATTTCCTTATTCTGCTCGTCTTCTGCTCGCAGCCCTGCTGAAAAATAGGAACCCAAGTAACAGTAGCAACAGCCCCAGGAAACGTGGGTCTAAACTTGGATCGAGGTTAAATTGTTGCGTCTTGAACACCTCGAACAACCGTATCGTACAGATGACCGCTACGGCTACAAAAAGTAGAGCTGTTATACTATCCCAAATTGGCATATGTGGTAGCGTATAATACCACCGTTTCAATGTTTTACTTGTAAACGGTAACAAGAGCCACAGCAAACCAATTATTCCTACAGCTATGTAAGCAGAGCTTTCCCAAGAAGGCATATTATTCTCGCATTTCATTCCAAACAGATATTTGTAGGGACCGATGTATCATGTTCTCGTCGGCCAT
>CAZZVE010000097.1:0-3519 GCA_964657325.1 uncultured Ktedonobacterales bacterium | reverse complement strand
AATCGATTGCCGACGAGAACATGATACATCGGTCCCTACAAATATCTGCATCATCTTGTTCCTACAAAAACCAATCATATACTATATATTAATGGTTCAGGACAAGCTGTTGATACGAGTCGTAAAAGGCTTTGCCTTGTGGGGCGAGTGCTCCTCCTGCAACAAGGGGCATTATAGGGTCTGTACATGCATATTGCATAGCGGCATAAACGTGATTTTGGGCCAGTGTTTTCAACGCAGCCATTGTCCAGTCGTGCATAAACACACTATTGTTGTTCTTTCCATCGTTAGCTGGCGCAATCGCATCATAGTTCCACTCGGTAATCATAACAGGTAGTGACTTGCCTGCTGCGCTGATAATACCGTATGCATTTTGAATCTGTAAAGTCCAGTTTGAAAGATGTGCCATACAAAAAGCGATAGTATCGTTGGGGCGACAACCATACTCATGCCAACTGACTGCATCAGGTACTGGCTTTGCATGACTGACAAAATATGCAAGGAACACAGGATCATAATGATACGTGACAGGTCCGATAAACCACCCATTGAGTGCCTTTTGCTTGAGAGCAGGAATACTTGCAGCCCATCCTGCTGTATATGCCGCGGGAGTGACTTGCTGCAGATCATCTTCATTCCCAAACTCGTAATAGACTCTCGTATTGCCAAATATACGGTTCATATCGGTAATTACCAATATATTGACCGCCTGCAATGATGGGCTTTGTTCACTATGTAAAATAACATCGGGTACTGCCCCCATGTTTTTGATCATCTGAGCCGCCTGCACGTTCACAGATTCGGGAGCACCTATACGGATTGGTATACGTATAATCTGTGCGTGAATTTGTTCCAAAAGTCTTTGGTTAGTTGGTGATGTGAGTATTGGATCATTAGCACCTGCAAGCACTAAATTTGTTCCATAAAGTAAGGGTGAACCTACAACAGTCGAGCGTGGCGTGGGAATAGTCGTAGGAGTTGCTGGCATCAGTGCAGGTGCTGTGGCACTTACTGTAGGAGTTATGGCCACTGTACTTGTAGGAGTTACCGTGCTTGACGGTGAGCTTGTCGCATGTACCGCAGGTGAAGTGCTCACAATTGATGGTATAGTACCAGTTTGCGTAGGAGCAAGGGCAACATTGACTTTTGCTTCTTTACGCGTTGGATGAGCGAAATGCGCAAACATAACAAGACTCACACCAACGAGGCTCACACTTACAGCAAGGAGAATAAGCAAACCAGCAAAACGTCTTTTCCCCCAAAGGCGTGTATTGGATGGCATAATGTGACAAACTCCGTCTTCTTCTCATACAAACATCATTAAAGTCATACACATATGATTAAAGGAAGCCCGTTCTTGTATAATCTACTTCCCATAACACTATAACGTCTTTACTTCTTGCAAGTCATTTCATACACTCAAAATGGGACCTTTGTATGTGTTTCTTGGGCTTTACTACACGCTTGAGAGCAAGCGACCAACATCGTTCTATTCTTATTCTCATGAATAAATTTGTACGTTCTCAATATGCAATCCTACTATCGTAGCAATAGTTCAAGGTTGTTGTGCTTCGTGAATTATGAGGGATTTTGTGATCGAAATGCTATCGAAAAAAATGGATTTGTGCTACTATAGCAGCGTCGTGAAGGAATTTTAAGCAGTACCTAGAAATGTAGGAATAAATATAATGATCGTTTGGGGTTTTCGTTCTGGTAACAAGGTGATGGGGCAGATACAATATCCGTGTCAGTACTGTCACAATAACTCATTTCATACAATCGTTCGCACTCGTCGCTGGTTCACACTCTTCTTCATTCCCACCATTCCCATTCGCACAGAATTCATCTCGCGGTGCAACATCTGTGGCTTCCAAACAAGCGTCCCTGATGGACAGGTAAAAGCATGGTTTCCTGCTGGTGCCGTTAGTTGAAATAGAATAGCTACATGCTCCTTTACTCCTCGAACAACTGGACAACGCAACTGTTCCTTTGGTAAAGTAGGAGAAAACAGTGAGTATGAAACGCACTGCACACACAGTGAGGAGGATTGGATGCCTACTTGGACAACAGTTTCACTCTTTTTGCTTACAGCTCTGGGCTTGCTCTTCATTCCTGGCCCTGCCGTTTTGTTTATTATGACGCGTAGTGTGGATGGAGGAAGGCGAGTTGGAGCCATTTCTGCACTTGGCATTGGGACTGCTGATCTCATTCATACAACAACTGCAGCATTGGGACTCTCCGCACTCCTCATGACTTCTGCCCTCGCGTTTAGTGTCGTGAAATATCTTGGGGCTGCCTATCTGATTTACCTTGGCATTCGCACTCTTTTGAGACGTGATAAGCCGCGTCGTATAGAGAGAGCTGAGCCAAAAACCCTTCCTCACATGTTCTTTCAGGGAATGGTAGTAGAACTACTCAATCCTAAAACCTCTTTGTTCTTTTTAGCTTTCCTGCCCCAATTTGTTGATCCTACTAGAGGGACCGTCACGTTGCAATTCCTCCTCTTTGGGTGCTTGTTTGCAGTACTAGGTCTCGGTAGCTTGACATTCTATGGTCTTCTGGCCGGGACTATCGCAACGCTTTTCAAAAGAAATACGCGCTTTCAGCGCATCCAACGGTATGTGACGGGAAGTATTTATATTGCTCTCGGTCTAACCGCAGCCTTTGTCGGTTCAGAGAAGAAGTAACGGATTTTGTTTCATGGTTGCCACGCGTCATAGTCGTCCGCACGAAGAAACTGGTCAAACTTTCAAGTAATTCGCACTATCATTAATGCTTTTGCTAACAGTTTTGCTAACATCATTCGTCAGTGTTGCTACATGTGTTGCTATACAGTAGCAACCTTTTTAATGGTGCGTCAAAAGAAATGCCTACGCTTTTGTTCCCCAACAAGCGTAGGCGTTTTCCTGTTCTACTGGCTGTGTTGTTGTGTTTTCCTAAAAAGGAGTCGTGTTTCTGTGACAAGAAGCACAATTGGAAGCTACCCCATTTGCGGTCGTTCTCTTTCGTCTTTGCGTTCTTCCTTTGTTGTCGTCGTTCTCGTCAATCTAGGGAAAGAGAGACTTCTTCATATCCCTCAACCTTCACCTGCACACTTGGTGAAAAGTAGAAAGGTTGATGAGTTACTGGGTTAGGAAGATCAAGTGTGTCTTCCTCCTGATAAAGCGTCATCCGGTGAGGGATGTTCGTCGCCAAGCCATGGGAATTATCATCGTCCTCAAAATAGAAAACTCCTGCGACTGGTTGGCCTGAATCGGCATCGACGGTCGATACGGTAAGGTCAACTACGGCGTTCGGTGGTCCTGTCATTTTCCCTCCCTCTCCTCGATGTAACTTATATGGAATTGGTTGAGGGTCGTATGATACTTGAAGTTGTGGCATACGTATTTTCGTCCTTTCTTGCTCAATAGATTAACTGGTCGAGAAGTCCTGAGAACGGAGCAACACACGGTGCCTACTGTTAAGACGCCAACGAAGGACATTTTTAACGGGTGAGATTTACAAGGTGGTTACTTAAAT
>CAZZVE010000096.1:7631-18025 GCA_964657325.1 uncultured Ktedonobacterales bacterium | reverse complement strand
GATGTGTGAACACCCTTGGGTTTAAAGGCGTCCTGATCAATGGGCCGACCAATGAGCGCTTTCTGGACGATCCATCGTTTCGTCCTATTCTCGAAACTGCCGTCGCCCTTGATGTTCCCATCTACCTGCATCCTGCCCCTCCAATTCAAGCCGTGCGGGAGAGCTACTATGCAGGCTTTGATCCGGCTGTTGGCGCAAGCTTTGCAACCTATGGGTGGGGATGGCATATGGAGACGGGTATTCACGCACTACGCATGATTCTGGGCGGCGTCTTCGATCGCTATCCCAGCTTGCAGCTTATTCTGGGCCATTGGGGAGAAATGATCCCGTACTACCTGGCTCGCTTTGATGAAATGCTCACCCCAGTCACAAAACACTTGCAACGGCCTGTCGCGGACTACTTCTTGCAGCAGATGTATGTCACTCCCAGCGGGATGTTTACGCTTCCCCCGTTCCAACTCACGCTCCAGGTGATGGGAGCGGACCGCATCATGTACGCGGTCGATTATCCCTTTCTTGTGAGGGATCACGCCAGAGCATTTTTGGAGAATGCGCCAATTAGCCCTGTCGATACAGCAAAAATCGCACATGGCAATGCGGAAAAAGTGCTCAAGCTTTCCCCAAATAGTCTGAACAGATGAGACGGTATAGTCCTGACGAGAAGATACGTCGAAGGAAAATACGAGCAAGTATGTGGTGATGGAGGTGCTCAGTCTCTGTCATGGATGACCTCTATGCGCGCACGATTACACCTTTCGGCGAAAATAGTTATATATAGAGGAATGCCAATTATGAAGCAAGAAAGCACTACTCCTTCGTTTTATCAACAGTTTCCACCTGTACGCTCAAGCAAGCTCTTGGGATGGAAGGGCATTGAAGCAGCACAGTATCTCGCTTCGCCTGGTCAGGTTTCTGTGCCGTCAGGTCTTTCCTCTCACTTGCTCATACTCTATCTTGGAGAGCCAAGCCTGATTGTACAAACGTGTTCTACGCCTAGCAGCAACATATTAGCTGACACGTTGGTCACGAAGGGTGACCACGCTTTCGTGTCTACAGAGAGAGGATTGGGAGGAAGGTGGTCGATGGATGTTGATGCCCTTTTCTTGCATTTCGATCCTGCTCTGATACGCTCTATTGTTGAAGCGAGTGACCTAGAGGCAAGCCGTGTAGAACTTCTTTCTCATCCCTTCTTGTATGATCACTCTGTTGAGCAGTTTGGGCTTGCATTGCTGCACGAACTCTCTTCCTCAGGCTTCAACACACGACTCTACGCTGAGTCGTTAGCGAACGCGCTCGCTCTCCATTTGTTGCGACACTTCAGTACACTCCAGAAAAGAGAACTGAGAGTGACGAGCGATCTGGGGAAGACGCGGCTTCGCCATGTGCTCGACTATATGCATGAATATCGTACACAGGACCTCTCAATTGCTGAATTAGCTGCCATTGCCAATGTAAGTTCCTCACACTTTGCACAACTTTTTAGAAAAACGATGGGGATGGCTCCGCACGAGTACCTTATCGCTTGCCGTGTTGAGCACGCCAAGCGACTCCTTTTGACGGAAGATATCTCGCTCCATGAAGTTGCGTTCCATTCTGGTTTTGCCGATCAAAGTCACCTTACTCGACACTTCCGACAGAGTGTGGGCGTGACTCCCGGTGTCTTCCGAAAAGAGCGTAGAAACGTTCTATGATTTCGTAGAAACGTTCAAGATATACCGAGAGAGTTGTCCTATACTCTGTAGCAGAGGCATTCAATAAGTGCCTTTGCTAGACACCTGTCATGGTGAACGATCAGGAAACACTCCATATGAGAAAGGGACAACTCTCCATGTCCACGCGCATTTTTAGAAGACTTAGTTGGGGCTTGATGGCGATTATTGCTATTGGCGTCGCCATTTACTTTGCCACACCCTATCTCTTATTTAATCCGGCTTTGAGCAGGCTTCGCCTCAATCCATCTGTCTCACTACATTTTCCGATTCTGGCTATTCATGCAGGAATAGCAGGGACCGCCCTCTTACTAGGGCCTTTTCAGTTCTTGACTCCCCTGCGTGCCAAATACCCATCCGTTCATCGTCTCATTGGACGTATCTATATTGTCTGTGTCTTGATTGCAAGTATCGCTGCTTTTTTCAGCGCACTCTTCTCTGTTTCTGGGTTCGTTGCCCAGGTTGGCTTCCTGACACTCGATGTCCTCTGGTTCTATAGCATTTGTCAAGCGTATATAGCGATTCGCCGGGGACAGATACCTGTGCATCGTGTGTGGATGACACGAAATTATGCACTTACCTTTGGCGCAGTCATGCTACGTGTTTGGCTGTATGGAGGCATAGCATTGACGATCCTTACTCATAGCGCATCAAAAACTTCACAAGCGGATATCTATGCAGCCTCCGCGTGGATTTCCTGGGTTTTTACTCTTGCAATTGCCGAATGGGTGTTCAATCAACGCCTTCTACAGACTTTTCTTGTCAAACCAGAGCGCGTGAGCGACAAGGCAATCGCATCCAAATAGTCCTATTCAGAACGCACAAAAGAGAGGAATTGTCCCAGCCAGCTCTGAACCACTTGGCATGGATGTCCACCAGAGACGAATGTTTCTGAAGCAAGAGATTAAGGGTGATGTAGTGCAGCTCAGAGTCCTACGATAAAGAAACACTGGTACTACGTTCAAAAGCATGTCACAGTTATAGCATCAAGCAAGAGAACAGATGAATACTTCTCCTGTAAGAGAAAGTGAAAAATTGAATGCAGGAGGAACGTTGATGATATAGAACAATGACCACTCCAAGTAAATGCTGATTGTCTCGCGGCTGGGGAACAAGGGGTTTGCCCAATCCTCTTGTTGAACCTCTTGCCCTTGAGCACGTCGCACATCAAGTGCGTCCTGCATATACAGGGGTCGAGTATGAGCCATACGAGAAACCATGCAAAGAATCCTATGACCAGTTCAAAGAGTAAAAAAGATGCGAGGAACGTAAAAGACGCATACTTTGAGAGGAAATGAGAGCCAAGCTTCTCTTGTCGCTGTTCTCAAAAGCTCTGAAAAACTTTGTTGGCTACTTCTTTTTGGTCTTAGCGTGGTTTCTCGTATGGCTCATACTCGCCCTCGACTTTTTCTCGCAAGGTCATCTGGCTGAGCAGGTCTTCTCCCTGTGTTGGAACAACAGGAGAGGACAGTATCGCACTCCTTTTTCG
Source organism: uncultured Ktedonobacterales bacterium (assembly GCA_964657325.1). Classification (GTDB taxonomy): domain Bacteria; phylum Chloroflexota; class Ktedonobacteria; order Ktedonobacterales; family Ktedonobacteraceae; genus JBBQVS01. Next base: position 14,827 of record CAZZVE010000096.1, on the reverse strand, counting down.
TTATCGTACCGCCTTTATTGGCTGCACGACGAGGATGCCAAGCAGGACGAAGACCGCCGCACCAACATACAAGAGCGTATAACTATGAGACACTCCAAGGATGACCCCGGCAAGCACGGGTGCCAGCGATTGAGGAAGTGTGCTGGCGATATTGATGATGCCAAGATCCTTGCCCCGGCCCTCGGCAGAAGGTAACACCAGCGTCGTGATGGCGACATCCACAGCAATGTAGGCTCCAAAGCCTACTCCCAGAAAAGCCGCAGCGAGCAGCACAAATTGCCAGGTGTGGAAGAAGGCGAGCAGGAGCATCGCGATGGCGAGAAGGCATACGGAAAGCATCACAAACAGCTTGCGCCGCCCAAGTCGATCAGAGAGGAAGCCTCCGAGCAGGGTGGAAACAATGACCACGACCGTCGTGACGATGGTAAACGTCGAAGCTCCTTGCACAGGAGACGGATATTTCACGGCATCTTGCAGGTAATAGAGGATATACGTGGTCCCCATAAAATACCCGATCAAAGGGATAAAGCGCGTGAGCCATGCCCATCCGAAATCAGGATACCTCCGAGGGTTGATCCAGAAACCCTTGAGAAACGCGCCAAGGCGGAAAGCAGGAAGGTACCCCTTGGGGAGGGCCTTATCGGAGAGGAACAGAGCGAACGGAATATTGATCACGAGCACAACCACCAGTATGACCAGGTAGGCGTTTGCCGGCGCGGCCTTGAACACCTGGCCAATAAGAATCGCTCCCAGGATGGCTCCCAGGGGTAAGGCAAGGCCGAAGACTCCTGAAACTGCCCCACGTTGCCTCTCAGGGACCCGATCGGGAATCGTCGTAACGATGGCCGGAATGGCAAAGTTGGAGAAGAGCTGGACGCCACACCAGCCGATGTACAAGAGGGGAAGCGAAATAGCTTGCCACATAATGAAGAGGCTGACCGCCGTACCTAAAGCACCCGTGAAAATCCATGGACGCCTGCGTCCAAAACGCGAGGTGGTACGATCACTGAAGGCACCGGCCAAAGGATTGGTCACCAGACCGACCAAAACAGAGGTACCTGCGAAAAGACTGAGGACAGTGACTTTGCTCGCTGGAGCAAGCTGGCTAATCTGAAAAGGCAACGACAATGTTCCGACACCGATGTAGCAGAGAAAGTACGTCATGCTTGCAATCGTTATCGCGAGCATGAAGCCGAGGCGAACAGGCTGTGTCGGGACTTGCAGCGCTTCTGGAACACCAGCGTCGGGAGCAGTGGCTGCCATGCGACTATCTTCCATGGTCAAAGGACTCCTTTTGTTTCAACAATGAGATGTGCTGACCCCTTCATACATGGTATAGGTGCCCCTTCCATCCGGCCTTGCTCACACCATGCGATTGTCCCCCTCCACCTTTCGATAGGAGGTCAGGTGCTACTTTCTCCACGTTGTGGCAGTGGAACTCTGCGCGAGTATGGACAAGAGAGCCTCATCGGCGCACCAGCTTCCGTCGCTCTCCCCCTGGTACGTTCGGCACCGACGACGTGTTCGTCGTCGGTGACCGTGGAGTAGGGTGGTGACACTAGTAGGGTTCCGCGAGGGCCTTGAATGTCGAGGTCAGCAGAGCTTGGTTCTCCGATGGAGGTGCCTTCTCCTGTTCGAGGTGTGAGAGCCTCACGCTGGTCTCGACAACACTGCGCACACGCTCGAAGCGGCGTGTCATAAAGGCGTCCAGAGCCTCAGGCAGCGTCGATGCTCCCGCCACGCACTGGCCCAGCACCGCCGCATCTTCGAGTGCCATGCCGCCGCCCATCCCCATGTGGGCGGTGGTCGCGTGCGCCGCGTCGCCAATGAGCAGGGCGCGCCCGCGATACCACGGTTTGGGCAACAGAAGCCACTCGAAGGGCCTGCCGACCAGGTGCGCGTCCGGCGTCAGACGACTCCGCAGCTCGACAATAGCCGGAGCCGTATAGGACTCGAGGAGGCGCGTGAACAACGAGAACACCTCATCGTGCGAGGGACGCTTCCACTCGGGCATATCGATGACGGCGGGAACGTAGACCAAGCCTTGCGGAAGATAGTAGAAGCCGAGCCGTCCAACCGGTCCGAGATACCACCCTTCACCCTCGATGGCGGGTCCCGGTGCCATCCAACGGATGCTAAGTTGTCCTGAATACGCGGGTTTCGGCGCATTGGGGAACGCCGTGGCGCGGGTGTGTGAGCCGATGCCATCCGCTCCGACAAGCAGATCATAGCGACGCATTTCCCCATCGGTGAACGCGACACTGATCGCGTCCTCGCCGTCCTCGATCGTTTGAGCCGTCACGCCCTGCCTGACGTTGACGCCAAGACGTTTTGCGGCGTCCGTCATCACATCGACGAACACAGGACGGTAGACCGCGACGCCGTCGACGGCACCGGGCCATGTGGGTCGCCGGGGACCAGGGCTGATCAGCCGTCCAGCAGCATCCCTGAGAGACGCGGCGGTTGAATCCGGGCCGAACGGCGTGCCTGTGTCACGCACGTCCTCATACACGCCAAGCTCGACCAGCACCTCCGCAGCGCGGCCCGAGAAGGCGAGCGAAGCGCCAAGAGGTACTTCGGCCAGTTCGACGACGTCGCACGCCACTCCGACACGGGCGAGCGCGACCGCCGCCGAGATGCCAGCGATGCTCCCGCCAATAATAAGGGCCTTCGATATGCAAACCATCTGTTTCACTTCCTCCTGTTGCTTACCGGTCGAACGAGGTCCGCCGGAAAATCGTATCGCCACCAGACGTGATCGGGCGGCCATGCATAACGCAGATTCTCTCGAAGTCGAGCTTGGTGAGCCTCGCCAAGCTCTTGCGTGCGAGGGCGATGTCCTCGAGCGCGACTGGAAGTTGTAGGCCGGACTGGTTCACACAGGTGTCGGCGGTGAAGAGCACGCCACCATGCCGCCGCCAGAGGAAGGCGATCTGGCCCGCGCAGTGTCCAGGTGAGTGTATAGCCGTGAGGTCGGAGAGAAACGGTGGGCTGTCACCGTCCTCCATGAACTGGTCAACCTTAGTGGGTTCAACTGCGGTGACGAGCCCGAGCAGTAGCCGGGTGAGAATCTTGTTGCGCAACCCCGGCGACGCTTCGACGTGGCGGAAGCCCGTCCCAGCCTCGATGATGGGTGCGTCGATGGGATGTGCCCATACTGTTGCGCCGGTCTCGCGTTTGAGGGCCGAGGCACTGCCGATGTGGTCAGGATGAGCGTGAGTCAGCAGGATGTGATGAACGTCGCTGGGTTGACGACCGAGCGCACGCACGCCATCGAGAATCTTCGGGGCACTGTTCGGGAAGCCGGTGTCGAGCACCGCCAGCCCGTCAGTTGTCTCCAGCACATAGACGTTCACCAGACCACGGATGACGTAGAGGTCTTGGCTGAGCTGCTTGATGGTCGTCATGGAACCTCCTTACGTCAATCTTTTCAAGATTCGCGTCTCCGCGCCGAAGCCAGCTCTGATCACGTGTCCAAACATGTCGCATCGCCTCCGGCCAACCATTGCTGCATGCGTGTCCCGAGTGCCTCGATCTCGGACCCGCGGGTGCCCGGGAGCGTTCGGCTGACCTGGAAGCCCATCTGAGTCTGCAGATAGGCGAGGTGCCGATATCCCTCGGGAAAGGAGTGCAGCAGGTGGGAGTCGAGTTCGAGCGTCGCGCAAGGCTCGACCGTCGTCATACGGTCAAGCTCGTACACTGGCTGCCGCAACACAATCCCCCAGCGTCCGTCGCGCTTCTCCAGCGCGTCCACGAAGCGGCCAAGGCAGGTTACGTCGACCGCCACGCCGTGGACCTGTCCGCGCTGAACGATCTGCATCTTTGTCTGCGCGATGGCGCGGGATCCGTTCACGTCGATGCTCGTGCCGCCAAGACAATGAAGCCCGACCATGCCCGCGTCGAACGCTCTGCGGCAGCCTGTGATGAACTCCTCCGCGTTCGCTTGGAACCAGGTGGCGATCATGCGACCATCGTCGTGCCAAACCGTCGCGAAGCGCTCCCAGTCACCTGTATCTCGCCAGACAACCCAGTTCTCCAGCAGTTCCCGGATTTCCAGGCGATCAATCATGTCGCCAGTAGTCGAAATGGACGTTGCCATTGGCACCAATCCCCTCTCTGCGAATAGATTCTTCTCCTGACGCAACATTGCGTCCTCTGACATCACACGTGGAGCAAATTCACGAACAGTCATCTTGACAAAATGCGAAAAGCTGCATACACTATCAGTGAGTATACACACTCTAAAGAATTTTTTCAAGCGTTTGACAGCAAACCTGTATACAGAATTTTAAACTTGAGAGGAGAGGAAGCATTCAGGCTTGTAGAGCGAGAAAAGAAGAAAATGCTCTCTACAGAACAAGGAAGTTGTCAACAAAGGTGTCGCGTTGTGTTTCACTGGTAGGTGGAAGCGATACGAGAGGAGTCTCTGCTATGATGCTGGTGAGTTATCGTCTGAACAATTCGGATGCAGCCTGGCGTGCTGGAATCCTGCACGATCAGGCAGTCGTCGATGCGAGCGCATTTGTCTCAAGCGATGGAAGATCATCCTCCTCAGTGCGAGAACTATTGCCGTTCTTTGATGAGCTGTGCGCATGGGCCAGTCAGCAGTTCGACGCAGGGCATGAAGTCCTCCCGCTCAACACGCTTGAGCTTGGCCCTCCTGTTCCTGACCCGGACAAAATACTGTGTCTTGGCGTGAACTATCGCGAACATGCGGCAGAAGCTCAACAGGAGATACCAAAAGTTCCCCTGATCTTCGCCAAGTTCCGCAACGGTTTAATTGGTTCGACCAGTCCCATTCTCTTACCTCGCGTGAGTACGCACATCGACTACGAGGGGGAGTTGGCCGTCATCATCGGCAAGCGGTGCAAGGCCGTTCCTGAAGAGGAGGCACTTCACTCTGTCGCGGGGTATTGCATTATCGATGATGTGACCGCTCGTGACATACAAGCTCAGACGAGCCAGTGGACAGCAGGCAAAGCCCTCGATACCTTCGCTCCTATGGGGCCAGGAATTGTTCCAGCGTCGCAGATTCCCGATCCCCAGACACTCACCCTCGTCACACGAGTGAACGGACAAGAAGTCCAGCATGATACGACAGCGAACATGATTTTTTCCGTCGCGTCGGCGATTGCCTTTCTCAGTTCGCTGATGACCTTAGAACCTGGCGATATTCTCGCCACGGGCACGCCGTCTGGCGTTGGCTTCAAGCGCACGCCACCTCTCTTCCTCAAGGATGGCGACGTGGTCGAGGTCGAGATTGAGCGCATTGGGCGTCTTCGTAACCCGGTGATGCGAGGAGAATAGTGAAGCAGAGGAGAAAAAGCGAAACGCATGCATGACGCGAGTGATCTACTTCCACGACAGACGGACGTGTTCAATGGAGGGCCTGACCGAGAAAACGGAGTTGTTCCTCTCTACACCCGCTTACGTACCATGATTCTTGACGGCGTGTTCCCGCCCGGCTCGATGCTTTCCCAGGTGAAGCTCGCCGAGTCGCTGGGTGTGAGTCGTATTCCGCTGCGAGAAGCCCTGCGTATGCTTCAGAAAGAAGGACTGATCGAGGCGGAACACAATCAACGTGCGCGCGTCCCTTCCTTTGAACCGTCCGTTGTTGACTCTCTGTATGCCAGTCGCATTCTGTTGGAAGCTTTGAGTCTTCGTTTGACGGTTCCGCGCATCGGCCAGTCAGACATACACGCTGTGGAGCAAACGCTTGTGGAACTTGATGAGGCGGCAGCGCACAGAGACCTGGATGCCTGGGAAGAGCCGCACCGTCGTTTCCACGGTCTTCTTGTGAGCCATGCCGAGGACTCGATGCGTCAGAGCATCGCGAGCTATGCGAACCAGTGCGAATATTACCGGCGCCTGTACTACCGTCTCGTGAGTAGGCACCACCCAACGCGATCAGCAGAAGTCATCGCCGCCGAACATCACGCTATTGCGAGCGCATGGAAGCAAGGAAACGCTGATCTTGCAGCCTCTCTTTTAACCCGCCATTATGCTCGCACTGCCCTCACGGTGCTCGGACAGATGGCACCAGAATTTGATCCCGTCTCAGTGCGTATGGCCATGCACATCGTCGGAGCCAATACATCTCTTCCCGAGGCACTCCCGTCCAGGAGGCACACGCGGAGAGGGCAGGAAGCTCAGGCGAACGGATAAAGCAGCCAGCGTATGGAAAAACAGCGACGACTGTGTTTTTTGAAGGATGAGGTGGGATGCATTGGAGCAAGGTATCCCGTTTCAGCAACACCATGTCACAGACGATAAGGAGGAAATCAATGTCACAAGGAGTTGAGGGGAGCACTGTTGCGCTGCCCGTTCTACATCATGTCAACCTCAAAACGATTCACTTACAGGAGATGATTGACTGGTACGCCACCGTTGTTGGTCTCACCACGGTCTTTCAGTTTCCAGGCGGCGCATGGTTGACCAATGACGCAGCAAACCATCGCCTGGCACTTCTCGCATCATCCAAGATGAGTGATGACCCGGACAAAATAGTGCATACGGGCATCCATCATCTCGCGTTTGAGTACGCAACGATTGACGATCTGCTGGATGCCTACACGCGCTTAAAGGCACTGGGCATCATGCCACATATGAGCCTGGATCATGGTATGACGCTCTCGTTCTACTACGTCGATCCCGATGGGAACAGTGTCGAGCTCCAGGTTGACAACTTTGGTGACTGGGCGCAATCGCAAGAGTGGATGCGGACCTCGCCCAACTTCGCAGCGGACCCAATTGGCATGTTTGTAGACCCTGATAAAATTGTTGCAGCCCATAAGGCTGGTGCCTCGTTCACAGACATCCATCGGCGAGCCTATGCGGGTGAGTTTCCACCTTCTGGTCCGGTAGACCCACGCGTCCCGCTTGATGATCCTCGTTCTCCTCTCTAGGAAACGGTTCTGTCATCAAGCCTCTCTCCATGAGAAGTGACCGTCATCCAATGCGGACGAGTAGCCTTCTTTGCATTGGACGACGGTGGAATGCTGTATTTGTAGTGACAAGATACGTTCCAACCACGGTACGCGAAGGTGCGTAGGAGATTCATCTCCCTGCAAGAGAGGAAAGAGGACCATGTCAATGTCCATTCCCACATCAGATCTCGATTTGTACAGCGACGATGTGCTGACCGACCCATACGAGCAGTATCGACGCCTGCGTGAAGCTGGGCCAGCAGTATGGCT
>CAZZVE010000096.1:0-7531 GCA_964657325.1 uncultured Ktedonobacterales bacterium | reverse complement strand
GCTTGTCGAACGGCTGGTAACGCAACAATCGTTCGATGCTGTCCAAGACCTGGCGCAAGTGCTTCCTCTCTCCATTGTCCCCGACTTCATCGGGTTGCCTCAAGGGGGACGTGAACACATGCTAGAGTGGGGCGAGGCGACGTTTGACGCAATGGGTCCCCTGAATGAGCGCTGCACGCACGCATTAACGAAGTTGCCGGAACTCTTTGGCTACGCGGCGCGGATCGCGGCATCAGGCAACCTGCAACCAGGAAGCTTTGGCGCAGGCGTCATTGAGGCCGAAAGAGACGGTCGGATCACGAAGGCACAATGTCCCCAACTGTTTACAGCTTACCTGGTCCCATCATTGGATACTACGATTAGTGCGGTTGGGAGTGCCATCTGGTTGTTTGGTCGCTACCCGGACCAGTGGGATCGAGTGAGAACGAATCCCTCACTCATCCCGAACGCCTTCGAGGAGGTGCTGCGCCTGGAATCCCCGATCCAGAGCTTCACGCGGAAGGCAACCAGCAACTACAACGTGGAGGGTATCTCCATTCCAGCAGGAGCGCGTGTTGTCGTGCTTTTCGCTTCTGCCAATCGTGATGAGCGCAAATGGGAACATGCTGACACCTTCGATGTGACTCGCAACACTACAGGTCATCTTGGCTTTGGCTATGGTATTCACTTGTGTGCGGGTGCAAGCCTAGCACGGTTAGAGGGTCAAGCTATTCTGAATGCATTGGCACGACGCGTGGATCGGTTCGACCTCGGCACAAGCATCCGGAAGTTGAACAACGTCATCAGGGGTCTGAAAACGCTGACTGTTACCGTGCGTACGACGACTTAGCCCTCTTGACCGTCTTCGCGCCTATTCGCCTTCCACGGGACTTCCTTTCAGGCTACGAACGTGCAAAGAGAAGAAAGAGAAAGGTAGAACATGATAGCGGCAGAGAGCACAGGCAAAAGCCAGGATATTCCTCACGAGACGGAAGTGCTCATCATCGGGGGAGGTCCTGTTGGACTCAGTGCAGCCGTCGAGCTAGGGAGACGAGGGGTGCAGTGCGTGGTTGTCGAGCCAAGGCTGGTCGTTTCACAACTCAAACCACGTGCCAAAACGACCAGCGTGCGAACAATGGAACATTTTCGTCGCTGGGGACTTGCCGAGCGCATTCGCGAGGTGGCCCCACTCAAGGTGGACTGGTCGCAGGATGTTGTCTTCTGCACCACGTTATTGGGTCACGAGGTGATGCGCTTTACGCATTGCTTTGGATTGACACCGCAGCGAACTGATCTCTTCGCGGAGTCGGGGCAGCAGATTGCCCAGCCATTTGTCGAGGAGGTATTACGGGAGGCGGTTACTGACCTGGAGTCGTGCCACCTGTGCCTAGGCTGGTCGCTGCACACGCTTCACCAGCATGAAGATGGTGTAGAGACAACCATTATGAACGAGCAGGGGGAACAACAGCAGATCAGGGCATCCTACGTCCTAGGTTGTGATGGAACCCGCAGTACTGTTCGGGCGGCAATCGGAGCCCGCTACGTGGGGACTTCAGACCTGCGTCCGAACTTTGGCTTTGTCTTTCGAGCACCTGGATTGGCACAGCGGCTGCCCCACGGTCCCGCAGTCCAGTATTGGGTGCTCAACCCAGCCTTTCCTGGGGTCATGGGCAGCATGGATATGGAGGACCGGTGGTGGGCTGGCGTGAATGGAGTCTTTGCTGAGGTTGGTCAGGCGAACCCACATGCCCTGATTCATGGCCTTGTCGGGGCCGAAATCGATGCTGAGATTCTCGGAACGGATCCCTGGACGGCCCGCATGTTGCTAGCAGACCGCTACCGAAGCGGTCGAGTCTTCCTCGTAGGTGACGCTGCGCACCTGAATCCACCGTGGGGCGGACACGGCTTTAACACAGGCATTGGTGATGCAGTGAACATTGGCTGGAAGCTGACGGCAGTGCTTGAAGGATGGGGCAGTGAGGACCTCCTCGAAAGCTATGAAGCTGAGAGGCGACCAATCGCGGAGCGAACCATTCGAGAGGCCGTGGCGAATATGAGTGTGCTTGCTCCTGAACTCGGCAGTCGAGAATTGGATGCTTCAGGACAGATTGGCGAGCACGCGAGGCGAGCGGCAGCTCAGGTGATTCAAGCCTCCAAAGACCGCGAGTTCCACAGTCTAGGCATTGTCCTGGGCTACCAGTACGATACCTCGCCGGTGATCGTTGACGACGGTACACCTCTTCTTCCCGAGGGCCAGGACTATAAGCCGACAGCCCGACCAGGAGCTCGTCTACCGCACCTGTGGTTACCAGATGGAGCATCTCTCTATGATCGATTGGGGAACGGGTTGTCGCTGCTTCGGCTCCGCAATGACGCTGACGTGACCCCATTCATCGAGTCCGCTACAGCCCATGGGGTGCCGCTGACCGTCGTCGAGCTACGTGGTCAGTCACTCGAGGAGTTTTACGGGGCCTCGCTTCTCCTCGTGCGACCCGACCAGCATGTGGTCTGGCGCGGCACCTCTGTGGATCGAGCAACGGCAGAAACACTTCTCGAGAGGATCCGTGGGGTCTCAGTATTCACAGGGAACGACTCTGCGCCTTCTATTTAAGACGTGGATACGTGGTAAAAATCTGTCCCGTTGAGGGAAGAAGGAGAGCAAACCTATGCCTATACACCTATGCTATACCGACGGTGGTTTCGCCTTTCGTGATTTGAACAAAAACGGAGTCCTGGATCTCTAGCTTGCCAATAGAAGAACGCATGGAAAACCTGTTGACGTACATGACGTTGGAAGAGAAAGCTGGATTGCTGTTCCTAACAATCTATCAGAAAAACTGAATGGTTCGTTCAGATACTTTGTATTGCTCAATATATCATATCCTGATAAGCTTGTGAAACAAAAGAAAGCAACAACAAAGGCTGACACGAAAGGTGCCTTTGGCTCGGCCCTGGAAGCAGGAGTATCAGGAAGAAAGGCAGTGACTAACAATGGATTTACAAAACAAAGTAGCTCTCGTTACCGGTGGCGGAACAGGAATCGGGAGGGCGACCTGCATCGCGCTAGCACAACGAGGTGTCACCATCGCAGTAAACTATTCGCGCTCTCAAGCCGACGCGAACGAAACGGTCCACCTGATCAACGATGAAGGCGGGCGCGCGATAGCCATACAAGCCGATGTTTCTCTGGACAAGGAAGTACGGGCAATGGTCGATACTATTGTGAGACAATTCGGGACCGTCGATTTGCTCGTCAATAATGCTGGTATCACCCACCACATTCCTCTTGACAATCTGGAAGCGGCAACAGATGAAGTATGGGATGAGCTTTATGCGGTGAATGTCAAAGGCATGTTTTACTGTGCGAGAGCCGTTGCTCCTTTGATGAAGCAAAAAAAGCAAGGGGCCATCGTCAATGTCGGCAGCATAGCAGGGATATCAGGGGCTGGCTCCTCACTGCCATACGCAGTTTCCAAAGCAGCGGTCCATGGTCTGACGAAATCGTTGGCACATGCTTTAGCACCGGAAATCAGAGTATGCAGTGTGGCTCCCGGAGCCGTCGCAACAAGATGGTGGGCAGGACAGGAAGAACGAATGAAACAGTTAAGTCCTCAGCTGTTGCTGCAACGCACTGCAACCCCCCATGATATTGCTAAAATCATCTGCTCGGTATTGGAACAAGAATCGATGACTGGTCAAATCATTACTGTAGACAGCGGACAAACGTTATAGCGAAAGGGCTTCCCTGTAATATTTGGGGGAGAACTCATGCTAAGCCTTAGCGTGAGTTCTCCGGTTCTGACGCAAAGTTCATGGTAAACCCATCAGTTTATGGAGAAGAGATCAAACAGCGTTTCATGCAATGACCCATCACGATGTCGTTCTTTTCTTATTATGCTGCACAGAACACTCGCGTTCGTAGGAGATCGAACTTAGCTCGACCATACATGCTTCGTTTGATCAATTTCAGCCGATTGACAGCATCTTCAACAGGTCCTTGATTCCACTTCAGGCTCAATCCAGCACGTACAGCAGCTTCGTCTCGCGTCATCCTCTTGGAAAAACTCTGTAATTCTGCAAGAGAACTCCTTTGAACCTGAGGTAGGCCCAAGATACATACAAAAACCTATCACAAAGCAATTTTTCTATTTTTTAAGGAAAATGAGAGAAAAGAAGTTCATTGCCTATAGTTTTCATCATTTGTCTTGCATGTGTGTAAATCCTAACTGTAAACTGGTCGAATCTGTCTCTTTATCCTGGTGATTCTCTATGCTCATGAAGTGGCTTCGTAAGTCAACGTGACAGGAAATGATTTCACCATGATAATTATGCCAGAACGTCCAGTTTACAGTTGGGATTTACAGCGTGTAGAGGTGGCTCGCGCACCTCTACACGCTGCACAACGAGAAGCAACAAATAGGAGACCACACAACAGAGGGAAATAGCCATTTCTCATTGTGGAAGGTACTCCTTGAAGAGCGACTTCTGCTCACATACGAGACCGTAAAGACATCGCTCAGCAAAAAAAGAACAGAGAGAAATGTTTCTCGCTCAGGATTCTCTCTTACAGGATGCAGATACATTCCCTCACATATCATCTGCCACCACACCGTTTCACCTTCGAGACAGTACGCAGGAGATAGAGCATCTTCCATCTGATCATGCTTTCCTCTTTTGAAGAGTGCAGAAGCAGACGTCCAAAACAAAAAGCGAGAGAAGAGTGTCTCCGAGGCAAGTGCAATGCCTCACGTTTCATTCGTTCCCTTGTGATCCTCTGCATACGCCTTCCGCTTTTCGTTCTTCGTCCTCTCATTGCTCATCCTCAAAAAGTGCTTGACGACGGCACTCTCCTGGTACCCTAAGAGGTCTCGTAATGTGAAGACGTCTCCTCCCGCTTGCAGATACCGTACCGCAAAACTGTCCCGTACCAACGTCGGTCCTATCTCCTCTCGTGTGAAACCTGCTCGTCTCTTCAGACGACCAAACACCGACACGACTCCATTCTCAGTCAGCCCATACCCCGTCTCCGAGAGAAAGAGTGGCTTGTCGCTGACTTCATGTTGCACGATACCCGCTCGCCTCCCATTCACCCAATGCAGTTCCACGTACACCCGCACCGCTTCCAAAGCCTCGTGTCCTAGTGAAAGTCGCCTTCCCTTGAAGTTGTCTCGTCTCACCAGAAGCATCCCTTGTTCCAAATCGACATCCCTTAGGCGCAGCGCACACATCTCTGACAGCCGCATTCCTGTGTCATACAGGACCCACAACAATGCTCGATTGCGTGCGGGTGCCCACTCTGGGATCACACCATTCTCCCCCGACGACTCACATGCCAGCAGCAACTGCTTCCATTCCTCCGTTTCCAGAGGATGCATCACAGGAGACTTCACTCTCGCAAGGGGAATTTCAGCAAACGGTGTTCGCATGAGATATCCAGTATTCACCACCCACTGGCACCATGCACGAACAGAGCGAGCGTAGGAGTGTCTCGTTCCATCTGAGCGCACCACACCTGGTAATGTCGGCATGTGCAGAAATTCCAACCATCCCTGCACATGCCTCTCTGTCATTTCAACAAGCAGTACACACTGACACTCGGTTCGTAGATACTGCCCGAACAACCCTAACGCCATCTGGTGCCACTCCATCGTCTTTGGGCGTCGGTTCGCTCGCTGCTGCGCCTCCAAATAGTCTCCCATCGCCTCTTCTATCGTAATACTCATCGGGTTCTTACAGGACCTAGATGGCTCTGAGGAATGCTCTAACACCGACGATGCGCCTGGAATCTGCTCTTCATGAACTGGCAGGGTCTTGTGTGAAACATTTTCAGGCACAGGCTCTTGAACAGAGGCTCGCACGTCTGGTGCATCTGAGAAAGCTACCTCCTCAGCAGTTTCCACAGCCAAGCAGCAGGTGAGAGCACTCACGGCTTGCTCGTTCGCCTCGTCGTGCTGTTCGGACTCTTCTCCGGTAGAAAGCGATCTCTCTGTGCCAGAGTCAGTAGACGTTGTCTCTTCGCACTCAGGTAAGACGAGAGAGGGGAACACCTCTGTCTCATGCACGTCCTTCTGCAGTTGCACACACACATTGGGCAACCGCGCTCGTATCTTGCGCACCCCTCGTTGCAACGTTCGCAGATGCGAGGGCTGGTAGCGGTCAGGAGAGAGCCGACACAGTTCCTCAAACATCGCTCGACAACTCCGTGTGGGATCAGCACGCACCCACTCGGCAATCAGGTCCCACTGCTCCTGAAAGGGATCGTTGCGGGTTCGATGCCACTCCAACAACGTCGTTGTTCCTGACGGCCCCTCTTCTTCCCTTCCTGTCCCAGACTCAGGCTCCATGCGCAACATGGCATCAGCAGCACTCGGCAACCGCGACGTGCCGACGACGCGAAACCGTTCGCTCCCACACACTCGTCTTCTCTTCTCGCCTTGGAGAACAACACCTGTCGCGCTGCGAAAGAGCGTGTGTTGTGCCTGTTGCGCTTGTTCCAACAGACGGACTGGGTCGAGGTCCTCAAACTGCTTGCTCAGGTCACGCTCGTGCTCGGCTGGCACCACCTGTGCTTGCAGCAGACGCATGAGCGGCGTCTTTGCCTCATCATAGATGCGTCGAACCTTTCTTCCCTCTTTGAGTTTCGCACACAACTTCATCGAGGGTTGGAAACAGTTGACATACTGACTCAAGACGCGATACAGATCATCCAGGTACTGATATACCTGTGCTCCATCAAAGCGATCACAGCCCACCACTTGACGCACAAGATGCCCATTCTTCTGCTCCACGTAGCACTGATCGTTCTTGAGCAGAGGGCGCCCACGCGTGAAGGTAATGTGTTCCTGCTCACAATAGGCGAACAGGGCATCGTTCATGAACTCGGTTCCGTTATCGGTATCCAAGCCCAACAGGGGAAAGGGAAAGAGGGTGCGTGCGTGTTGGAGTGCGGCAAGCACGGCTTCGGCACTCTTCGTGTGCAAAGGAAGGCATTCGGTCCACCCGGTGGCAATATCGGTCAGCGTCAAGGTGAAAAGATAGCTTCCCTCCACCGACGAGCCACAATGGGCAACGAGATCGGCTTCGACAAATCCTGGCACCTGCTCATCCCACTGCTCAAACGTGCGAATGGGGATCGTGCTCTTGAGCAAGGTCCCTGCTCTGGTCGTACACAGACCGCGAACCGCTTGTCCTCGATGCGGGCGCAGAAGGCGGTCTGCGGTTGCCGTGCTCATCGAGAGCAAGTGGCTTCGACACTCCTGAGTGAGGTGAAGATGCTGATGCCGTTCCAGCACGTCGAGGAACATCGGCAGAGAGGGAATGAGCAGTTTGCTACACAGACGATTCGCAACGTTCCACACCTGCACCAACACCTCTTCGACCTCCGCTCCATAATGCCGTTGGCGTGGACGGACAGCGGGTTGATGCTTTGGTGTGGGTTGATTCAAGAGCCAGCTTGCATAGGTGCGGTGATAGCCCGTCAGACGGACAACATTATCCAGCACCACTCGCTTCTGCGTCCCCACCGCGTCTCGATACTGAGGGAGAAACTGCT
>CAZZVE010000095.1:0-18487 GCA_964657325.1 uncultured Ktedonobacterales bacterium | reverse complement strand
TGGAGAGCGCACCTTTCTTTATGACATATAACTAAAAAGTTATGGATAGTATCCATAACACCTATCTTATTTCGTGGACTTCCACTAACTTACCCTGTTACACTTGTCTCATAGTACATATGGCGATTCGTCTATGAATATTGCCGCTATACACAGAAAGTGATGAGCGAGATGGTAACAAGGATAATACAAGGAAATGCTTTACAAGAAGCTGCGCAGATAGTTCAACAGTACGAGGGTGTGCATTCAAGTATCCAGCAATGGGTATGCGATGTATGTGGCATGGTACATAGTGGTTCTGTACCTACATCTTGCGATAGCTGTGGTGTTACCAATGCTTTCACTCCACAACAGAACTCACGTAACGAAATCGGCAGCCGCTGGTAGATACTCCCATACCTCATATGTGTGAGGCGATAGTGACAACCTCTCGGTCACTACCGTCTCATACACTTCACGTTATGTTCCATCATCTCAGGCTTATATATTATCTATGTCGTTTCTGTTGTCGCACCGCTTCGTAAAGTATGATGCCAGCCGCCATCGCAGCATTTAGAGACTCGACACCATTTGCTAGAGGAATTGTGATGCTCGTTGTTGCTAGCGTACGTGCTTCAGGTGAGGGACCATGCGCCTCATTGCTAATAACCAGCGCGAACGGGTGTGTTAAATCTTGCTCATAGTACAATGTAGGGCTGTCGGCCTCAGCAAGCAATATGCGTGCCTGCCCCTGACAATGTATCTGTATTCTTTCCGCTATTTCTTTCCATGGGGTATCACTCACAATAGGTAGGAGAAGCTGCGTGCCAGCCGCCGCTCGCACAACTTTAGGGCTATAGCAGTCAACACAATTCGGAGTCAATATTACCGCATCTACATCAGTCGCAAGTGCGGTGCGTAGAATGGTACCCATGTTTCCGGGGTCTGCTATGTCATCAAGGATAAGCAACGCTGGACGTTGAATCTCTCGTGTTGGCGCGGTGCGTTGCGCACGTCGGGCGCGTATACTGTCTTCCTGAAAAACTGTGAGCGGAAGCACACTAACAACTCCTTGCGATGTAACCGTATCGCTAAGCGCCTCAATAACGCGCTCACTGACCTCTACACGCTGCTCATCTGTTAGCTCTGTACTTTGAAGTAGGCGATGCAGTAATAGCTTCCCTTTGGCAGTACGTTGAAGATACGCTGGTTGATAGTAAACTTCGGATGGCAATACATGAGCATCAAGAAGTGCCTCGAGAAGATTGAGACCTTCCATTAAAAAAAGACCACTTCTCTTGCGACCTCGTGTTGTATGCAAGTCTTTAAGCTTATTGATACGTGGATTTGTCGGGCTGGTAATGATGGTCATAAAACTTTATATGGAATACAAAGATGGCGTACACCTGTAAGGTATACGCCATCTTTGTATTCACATTCCTTATTGTATGGCTACAGCATCCAAGGCTTGTTTGACGAGCGCGCCGAAGGCGGCTTCATCGTTGACAGCCATTTCCGCTAATATCTTGCGATCCACTTCTATGTTTGCTATGTGAATGGCGTTCATAAGCTTACTATAGCTCACTCCGTACATACGAGCGGCTGCATTGATACGCGTAATCCATAGACCGCGCATATCGCGTTTGCGGTTACGACGGTCTCGATAAGCATAGGTCATCGCGTGCATCGCGGACTCGTGCGCCTTCTTAATCAGGTGACGACGTGTACCACGATGGCCTTCGACCATTTGTAAGACTTTTTTGTGCTTTGCGTGTGATGTTACACCACGTTTTACCCTTGGCATTGTCCTTCTTCTCCTCTTATGAAAATTTTGTTAGTATGCATATGGAAGTAGACGCTTCATACGGCGTGTATCGCTCGGTTTCAGTTGAAACATTTTATCCATTGCACGGACTGCTTCGGGTGACTTGTGACGACGTAAGTGGTTGATTGCCACTTTACGACGCAGGAACTTGCCGGAAGCGGTGACTTTCACGCGCTTCGCCATGGCTTTGTGTGTTCTAAGCTTCTGCTTCATGTTTCTTTCTTTCTGTATTATTGTACGGGGCAACAGGTAGTACACTACTCTTAATGTATGTACATAGCGATAGGACATATGCATCTACAGCTATGACGGGTGAATAGGAGAGGTGTCTTGATGGTGGGGATTGAAACAGCTTCAACCTCACAAATGCTCCATCTAAGGCGCAGAGAAGCCTTGTTCAGGAACCAACCCCGCTTTGCGACACGATTATAGCATACTCTCTATAAGTGTGCAAGTAGAGAAGCAGATGATCGTTTAAAAGTCGTTGAGGGTGAGTTGTTTGCATGACAGGGGCAAGCCCTGTCACTACTATACTGACCACTATGGAGTGGCAAAGCAAGGCGGTTTCATGTATAGTAGTGACAGGGCTTGCCCCTGTCATGCCACCTGTCACCTTGAAGTTCATCCAATGTTGTGGGCTACAGCAGCACTAATGAGTTCTTTCAAAGCAGCCTCATTCAGTACATCGCCCTCACGAAAATCTATCGCTCGCGTTTTTTTCGCATCAAGACCAGCATTGAAGAGTTTTTGCGGGTCTTCCAACATTGCACCTTGAAAAAAGTTCAGTTTTATTGTCTTCTTGAACGTGCCAATAGCACAAACAAGTCCTTGATGAGACCATACAGCGGTGTCCCACTTCCATTCCTCGGTGATAGCGGGGTCAGTCTCAAGAATAAGTGTACGCAATCGGACGAACATTTGACCACGCCAGTCGGCAAGTTCTGCGATTTGTTTGTCGATACGTTCGGATGAGTTCATGTAAGTTTCCCTCCTCTTTTCTACGATCTCTCCTCAACAGTTTAGCATACGACAGTTTTTCAACGTGGTCAATTGCTCTTATAGGACTTCTCTCCTAAGTTCCTGCCTTCCTCATGTTCAGCTTCGTCCTACACATAGCACTACGTAAAAGGGGGAATACAAGAGTGAGAAGAAGGCCATATCGAAGTATTTTTCTTCAGATAGGGCTTCTTGTGCTTATCGTTTTTCTTGTGGTTTTGTCGCAGAGACAACTCTATCCAGCATCCACAGACTCTGTTGCTACACCATTGTCAACGCAAGCAGCACAAGGGTTTGTTGCCACATCGTTGCCAACACACACCACTAAACGAGCTGTCACCACACCATTGCCAACAAAAGTACCTAGAGTAGCTACAGGAATAAACACTGCATTTGCTCCAGTAGGTTCGTCTGTCTGGATACTTTCCTGTCTTGATGGCTGGCAGAATCAGAAGATTTACCAGGGAAATCCTTATTATACAAATGAACAGGGTGTAAGGAAAGCGCGAGATATCTATGTATTTGGTAACTTTTGGCTACAGCCAAATACAGGTGCTCTCTGGTCCTATAGCGACAGTCCACAAACATTACGATGCCTGTCAGACCTGATTACAACGGTCCATTCCCAGTATCACGCACACATCTGCGGTGTTTTGAGTGTGCAAGAAACAAGCGGTGGATGGAAAGGGTCTGATGTTGCTGCTTATACTCAGCGAGCTATTGCTAATCCTTCTCTTCTGACTCCTATTTTTCAGCAGGTCAAGAAGTACCCTTATGACTGTCTTATCAATGATATTGAAGACGGTAATGCAGCGCATCCAGAGATATTTACGTCCTATGAGGCTTTATTGCATGGCAAATTATCGGTCCCCTTAGGTCAGACATTATTGTGGAAAACATTGGCAGTGAGTGCATACTGGCAAACATGGGAGGATTGGGCGGCACTTGCCAACAATGCGGACTTTTTTATTGTTATGGCATTAGACCACGACTCAATTCATACATCTCCTACTCCCTCGTCGATAGTAGATAATGCGTGGCTTGAAGATGTGTATGCATATATGCGCTCCGTTCCCAATTTATTTGGGACGCATCCGATTGCCTGGGAATTGCCGACCTATTATCGCTTATTCACACAACAGCAGAATGGCACCTGGGCCGTCTCATCAGGTACTGACGTGGAAACACAAATTGCTGTTGCATCTCAAAGTAACGCGATTATGAAAAATGCTGTCCAGAATGGCAGTGATCCGTATCTCGAATACACTTCTAGGCTTGGTAGGATGACGTACCTATATTTTGAAACGGCTAAAAGTTCTGATGTCCTGGCGCAAACATTGACAGGACTCAATGCGTCGTCATGTCTTATGTTATCGTTTTGGGATAATGATAGTGGCACATCAAATTCAATAGGATGGTCTACTACTACAACTGATAGTAATGTACGTTTGTGTTAAAGATGAGGGTGTCATCTCCTATACCGCGACTAATAAGTCACCGCAGATTATACCTGTTGTTGCAACAAAGTTTGTACTAATTGTACGAGTTCTGCCTCCGTATTTGTAATGGGAAATAGGTGGATGTTTCCACGTTGAATGATTTCGGCGAGATCGGGAGTAGAGAACGAGGAGGGCTTTTGCTGCCAGAGCGCGGCGATTTCGTCGGCTGCCCGTCCACTACCCGTAAAGAGAATAATAGGACGACCCTGACGCACATTGTATAATATCTCTTTTTTGGCGATAGAACCGCCATTGACGACCATTGCGACCGAAGGACAACTTTGAGCGTATAATTGTGCTAGCTGATACATGATTTCTGTCTCACCACCCCATTCATCAGTCTGGACAAGCACAAAATGCGAGTGATTTGGATCAAGTGGTACATGTTCATGATCTACTGTATCGTGTGAAGACTTCCCTGGATATGTCACTACTCCTCCAGGAGAAATGCCAAGCAGCGGGAAGCGATGCTGTTGCGCGACCACACCCTTTCCCATCAACTCCATCACGCCTGCCTGTGAGCCACCATCAATGATCAGTGCCTTGCGTATGACTGCAAGATGCGCAATACCATGCGTAAAGAGGCTTTCAAGGTTGGGATAAAGCTTTTCATCCATCAAAGATGCACCCCCTACCAGCATGATCAGATCATTATAGGCAGGGATGTTCAGAAGTTGAAGCAGGTCTCGCGCGTTTGTGCCAATGGGAGCAAATACAGTATGTGCAGAATTGCCGTTAGGAAAAACGATATTCTGTGTCTTAAGTGCTTGCTGATCTGATTGCATATTTATAAGTCCACTCGCTTCCTACTTTATCTCTTGCTTTACGCATTCTTAAAGCATAGTACCACAAGGGTAGGGGTTTGAAAAGACAAACTTGAAGGTAGGCAGAAAATAGAGTATAGTATCTATCAAGCTGACTATACTACTTTCAAACGGTAAAAGGAGAAAATGCACTTATATTGCTACTATGATATCATACATAAAAAATATGAATGTTTATTCGTACATGAATAAATAGTAGGGAAAAGCAATGATTGGCCTCTCTCTACACACGCTATAAAGGGGAACAAGATGAATACTCAGGAAATGCCAAGACTTAGTATTTTCATTAGTCACTATGCAGCAGAGGCAGAGCTTGCAAGAGCCTGGAAAAAGCTACTCGAAGAAATATCGCTAGGCCTAATTCGTGTCTGGTATTCCAGTGATCAGAATCCAGGCGGTGGTGTTCCCATTGGAGATTGGCGTACTACTTTATATAAACGTCTTGAGGAATGCAGGATTGTGCTTGCCCTTCAGACACGCGTTAGCAATGGACGGCCCTGGATTATGTGGGAGTGCGGTCTGGCAAGCAGTGTCGAAAAAGTGCGAGCGATTATTCCCATCTTGTACTCTATTGAGCGTGGCAAACTCGGAAATCCTCTTAGTGATTATCAGGCTTTTGAGGGCGACAACGCTGAGCATGTGCGAGAGTTATGCAGCCGCCTTCTCGTTGAGGAGGCAGGGCTACGGATGCCTAAGAAAGGTGCTCTTAATCCGCATATCAAAACCTATATGTCTGCGGTCCAGATATCGAGTCCGCAACAGCAACACATCTCACACGAAGAGAATATAGCGTACTGGCGTGAGTATTTAGTCAAACTTGTCAATGAGGGTCGTGCCGATGACCTGGGCAATCAACGTCAATTAATGTATAGTTCGTTGTCAAAGGGACCACTTATTCTTCCTATTCATGATCTTCTGAGCCTCTATCTTCTGCAACAAAAAAAGTATGTGGAGGCACTCGAAGAGGTCGATTATGGACTCACACTTTCGCCTAAAAACACTGTTCTCTTGCATCGTAAAGCAATGATCCTTCTCGGTGCAAAGAAGTATGTAGAGGCACAAAAGCCAATTGAGGAGATTCTCAAACTTGACAAACAGCTTCGTGTCAACCCAGATATTGCAGGGCTACAGGGGCGATTGCATCGAGAGCAATGGATGCTCACCAAGAATATAGAAGAATTAGACGCTGCGATAGAGGCATATCTTCGTGCATACTCGGCAGACTCAACCGCATACTATCCAGGCTCGAATGCAGCTGAACTTCTTGTTATTAAGGGACGCACAGAAGATGGCAAAAAAGTCTTTAGAGAGGTACTCGCCACCTGCCAAAAGTTGCAGTCCCAATCCATTGTCACGTTCTGGGTTGATTTTACAGCAGGTGAAGCCTTCTTTGCGCTGGGAGACAGTGATAATGCGGTGCTTGAATACCAAAAGGGTATACAGCGTAGTACAGCTCCGGTTCAGTGGGAACGAGAGTCAGCACTTGGCAGTGTACATCGTTTAGCAGCGGTGCTTCAACCCCCACCGGAAATTGTTAAGCGCATTGAGGATGTATTATCATAAAGTAATAGCAAGTAACAATCCGCAAGTAAAAAGGAGAAATACAAAACATTTTGAATGTGCTTTATATTTCTCCCAATTCTCAAAAGATGGAACGACTTTGTCTGCTCGGTTTCGTTTCTAAGAGGGTTGATGTTTGAAACGGATAATGGTGCTTGGTGTGATACTGCTGTTGACTTGCTTCAGAAAGGAATAGAGGTGAAACATGAACGAGTATGAGACAATGCTGATTAAGTTACGACAGCAGGAAGAGGATATTCAATTTATAAGCTTTACAAGTGATACAGCACTTGCTATAGGTATGACATTGTTGCAGGAAGCAAGAAAACGAGGCAAATCAGTAGCGATAGATATTACACGTGGTGGCTTGCAACTGTTTCACTTTGCAATGGAAGGAACCTCAGTTGACAATGGTGAGTGGATCAAACGCAAAAACAATGTAGTTAACCGATTCGGACGGAGTTCGTATTTTGTAGGTATTTCCCTTTTGAGTACTGGCAAGACGATGGAAGAAAAGTATTTGCTCTCATCTCATGATTATGCAGCACACGGTGGCGCGTTTCCACTCATTATCAAAAACGTTGGTGTTGTCGGCACAATTACGGTTTCAGGTTTGCCACAGCAAGAGGATCACGAACTAGTGGTAACGACACTCAAGCAATTCTTGGAGCAAAATGAAGTTGCGTAGAAAAAGGAGAAATGCAAATTTCTTAAATACGCTTTGCATATCTCCAAAGACATTAAGTAGTGGAACGACTATATTTAACGTTAACAACACCTATTAAAGCAAGAAGCAAAGATTCGAGGCATGATCCATGGCACAGGAAAAACAGGAGACACGCGACGAGGAGGTTGCTCGCGTCCGAAGTTATCTGGCAAGCCAAGCGATGCGCCGGAAACCAGAGCAAATTGTTGAAGTACTGCGAGAGGCGGATCAGCAGTTTCTGACAGCGATTGCGGCTGTTCCTGACACCGCCTTCCATACAGTTTCCAAAGAGGGAGAATGGTCAGCAGCTGATGTTTTGGCTCATGTTCATCGTATTGCTGCCTTCCACGAACGGTCAATCTGTGGTGTGATCGAGCACGGCGAGCAACCAGCAAATGTAGATGATGTGCTTGAGCAAGCTCCAATGAATGCCACACGTGATCACATGCTCGCGGATATCAAAGCATTCAATGAACGGTTGATTGCGGTCGTGCTTCAGGCAGACCCGCAGGCTCATCTCGACATTGTATGGGGACACAATGAGTTTGGCGACATGAACTGGCGTGAATGGCTCCTTTTCGCTCGTGTCCATACGCTCGATCACGCTCGTCAGATGCAGGCAATTGCAGCAGTGTTGGCATTAACCAACGCCACATCTGTAGAGGAGTGAGAAACCAATGAAGCTAGCAATACAATTTGGCGTTTCTACCTATACCTCCTCGAACGAAGACTGGGCGTCGGCAGTTACTTACGCAGTCGAAGCCGAGCGTTTAGGCGTAGATGCAGCATGGACAGCGGAAACATGGGGCTATGACGGTGCGACACCTCTGGCTTATCTAGCGGCAAAGACGACCAAGCTACGACTTGGAACAGGCATCCTGCAAGTTGGTTCCCGTACTCCAGCCTTGACTGCTATGACCGCGATGGCCTTGGCTTCTCTTTCTGGCGACCGTTTTCTGCTTGGGCTGGGTGTTAGTGGACCGCAGGTAATCGAAGGATGGCATGGTATGCGTTTTGCTCGCCCGCTCCAGCGTTTGCGGGAAACCGTCGAGATTGTGCGTAAGGTCACGCGTGGTGAACGCCTTATCTATCATGGACAAGTGTACCAAGTGCCTCTGCCTGATGGCGAAGGCAAAGCACTGACATCGAGTGTTCCACCGCGTCCGAACCTGCCTGTATATCTGGCGACGCTTGGTCCCAAAAGCCTGGAAGTCACTGGTGAGCTGGCTGACGGTTGGCTGGGCACTTCCTTCATCCCTGAACATGCCTCCCTGTTTTTTGATCCCATCGCTGCCGGGGCTGCAAAGGTCCATCGTAGCCTCGCCGACCTTGATTTACAAGTTGCTGCCGGAGTCGTTGCTTTCTCTGACGACGTTGAGAGCCTGATTGCTCCCCGTAAGCCGGGTCTCGCCTTCACACTCGGAGCAATGGGATCACGGCAACATAATTTTTATAACGATGTGTATCAACGCGCCGGATATATGGATATTGCGCTTGAGGTGCAAGACCTCTGGTTCAAGAAGCAGCGCGAAGCAGCGGCGGCACGCGTTCCAGATGAACTGGTACTCAAAACGAACCTCATTGGCACAGAAGCTATGGTACGTGAGCGTCTCCGCGTTCACAGACGTGCAGGGGTGAACACGCTACAGGTGAACCCTGACGGCCAGACGCTCGATGAGCGACTGGCGACGCTGGGGCGGTTGCTAGAACTTATGAAAGAGGTCAACGCCGAGCCTTGAAATGGTGGCTCCCGCTGTGTCGGCTACTTGGGACATTTGTTCCTCAACTCACCGCTTTCTTCACGAGCGCGCTGATCCTCTCCTCTTCGGTCGCAGTCAACTCTTTCAGCGCGAAGTAGTTCGGCCACATGTTGCCTTCGTCGAGGTTCGCCGCGTCGCTGAAGCCAATCGTCGCGTACCTCGTGTTGAACTTCTGCGCGGCTTGGAAGAAGCAGACAACCTTACCGTCCTTATTGGCATACGCGGGCATCCCGTACCAGGTTTTCGGCGAAAGGGCTGGCGCGCTGGCTGTGATGATCGCATGGAGCCGCGTGGCCATGGCGCGATCCGGTTCCTTCATCGCAGAGATTGCTGCAAGCACGGCGTTTTCCCCACCTGCCTTATCCTTATCCGCCCGCGCTTGCGCCTTCAGCTCTTGGGCGCGCTCCTTCATCGCGGCTTTTTCCTCGTCTGTGAATCCCGATGACTTCTTGTTGATCACGGCAGTGCTCTTGGCGGACTCCTGCGTGTCCTTCTGTTCAGGTTGGCTCATAAAAATCTCCTCCTATTGATTTGGGTTGTTACATTCGTTTGAAATGGTTCGTCACTCCTATGACGAAACGAAATGCACATATGTGACCGAGGAATGAGGACGTGCGTCTCACTGGTGAGGGCAGACACATGTTGGCTCCGTCTTCGAGAACGAACCGAGGGGATAACGAGATGGACGAACACGAATGGCTGGCGGAACAATTCGAGGCCAACCGGACTCACCTGCAAGCGGTGGCCTACCGCATACTCGGACGGCTTGACGAGGCAGACGATGCCGTCCAGGAGTCATGGCTTCGCCTTAGTCGGGCCGCGTCAAGTGATATTTCAAACCTGGGAGGATGGCTGAGCACCGTGGTCGCGCGCATTTGCCTCGACATGCTTCGTACGCGCAACGCACGGCGCGAGGAGTCCCTGGAAGCATCCGAAACCGAACCAGGAATGGCTCACGAGGGTGAGGGCAACCCCGAACAGGAGGCAGTGCTGGCCGACTCAGTTGGTCTGGCACTGCTCGTGGTTCTCGACACGCTCTCTCCCGCCGAGCGTCTTGCCTTCGTGTTGCACGACATCTTCGCCATGCCCTTCGAGGAGATTGCTCCCATTGTGGACCGGGAAGTCGCAGCGACCAGGCAGCTTGCGAGCCGCGCGCGCCGTCGGGTGCGAGGGGGGGCAATGGACAAGGACGCCGATCTTGCCTCCCAGCGCAGCGTGGTCGATGCCTTTCTTGCCGCGGCGCGAGGCGGTGACTTCAACGCACTGCTCACGGTACTCGATCCGGAGATGGTGTTCCACATCGATGGCGCGACCTCGCCGAAGGGTCTGCCAAGAGAGGTCCGTGGTGCGCCCGCTGTGGCCCGCCAGTTCTTAGGACGTGCTCAGGGCTTCCGCACAGCTCTTGTGAACGGCTCGGTGGCCCTCATCGTGGCCCCGCGTGGGCACCTGTTCCTCGTCCTGAGTCTCATCATCAGGAACGGCAAGATCGCTGAAATTGAGGCGGTCGCCGATCCCACGCGTCTGCGCCAGTTTGAGCTAGCGGTCCTGGACGACGAATGAGCCGGGTTTCCCAGTCGGTTCATCATCGAAAGTATTATCCGAGACAGAAGAACGAGCAGCAAAGACAAATAAACCAAGAACTAAAAACATCTCTCTACAACCAGCCTATAATGCTCCGTGTGATGCCGACACAGCGAGACAATGTGGTATCATAGATACTATGATATTTTCCGAACCCCGCGATCCTAGGTTTATTACTCTACGTCGCGGAGGCACTCTGAGTGATGCCAATCACCACTTGCTTGCACTATGGGCGGCTGAATGCGCTGAGCACGTATTGCCTCTCTTCGAGTCGGTCCAGCCCTTGGATCCAAGGCCCCGTCATGCGGTGGAGCAAGTTCGGGCGTGGACACGTGGCGAAATCACGATGTCTCAATCCCGCGCGGCGGGTGGCCATGCTATGGCTGCGGCAAGAGAGTTGAGCGGAGCCGCTCGGCACGCCGCATATGCTGCTGGCCAAGCGGCAGTGGTGGCGCATGTTGCAGCCCACGAACTGGGTGCCGCCGCTTATGCGATCAAGGCTGCGCGGGCTGCTGCTCCGAAGGGCGAGGGCGAGCAAGCCGGTCGTCAGGAGTGCCAGTGGCAGCGCGAACAACTTCCAGACGAAATTCGGGAGCTTGTACTTGACGATCAACGGTTACGCAATGATGCGTGTTGGCTGGTGTTTGATTGCTAGCCTGTTTGCAATGCGACGTTGCCATTCTTTTCTCGACCGAACACCCGAATCCCACCTCACCAGACTCGTTACTTTTCTGCTAGTATGAGTAACAGTGGATCAAAAAGAGAGAAACACAAACACTTTGAATGTAGTTTGTGTTTCCCTCAAAAACATCAGGCTAGGGAACGACTTTATTTAACGTCTACACCAGGTGTATGCATAAAATAAAGTGTTACAAAATCTTCACGAAATTCAGCACAAAATTGTCAGCCTAATGACAAATTAAAGTTTTACGCTTCACAATCAAATCTTGTTGATTTCCTTTGTTACTGATTGGTTGCTTAAAATAAAGATATACACCATTGGCTGTTTGGAGCATCCAATGAATGAGCAGATGATCCAATAGGCAACCATAGCTTGTGTTGTTATTGCTCGACCACCAACTAAATCATCGTACAGACACCTCCTGCAAGTAACTCTCCCCCACACGTGCATCATCTATATTGCTATAAGCGTTTTTAGGGCTTGACAAACCGAACAATTTTAAGTATATTTCTTGTAAAGCGTTTTAGTAAAACGTTTTACTTTGAGAGAGATGAGTTATGCGTCAGAAAAGAGCGACTATCCGCGATGTAGCCGAAAAAGCTGGAGTATCTATGAGTGCGGTCTCACAGGTCTTAAACGGCAATGCTCAGCACGTTGGCACAGTGGTACGTGAACGCATTCTTGCTGTAGTTAATGAACTACAGTATAGGCCCAACGCAATAGCACGTAGTATGGTCAGGCAGCAAACAGCCACGGTGGGACTGGTCATCACAGAATTGGCGAACCCACTCTTTGTACCGGTTGTCGAAGGCGTCGAAGAAATACTACGGAGTGCTGGGTATCATATTGTGCTTGCCAGCGCACCTGATGTCGCCTGCGAAATCGAAGCGATTGAGACACTTCGCGCTCAGCAGGTTGATGGCTTTATTTTTATGTCGCTCTCCGTCTGTACCTCTTTCGAGCATCTTCAACGACTCACACGCGATGAAATTCCTCTTGTCGTTATTAATCGTTGCCTCGATGATCCCGACATACACCAGATACAACTGGATGACTGGGGGGCCGGATATGTCGCGACAAAGCATCTCATTGAGCTGGGCCACAGAAGCATCGGCACTATTAGTGGTCCCATTCACGATAGTCCATCGCGTCGTAGTGCGACTGAGCGTCATCGTGGTTGGCAGCAGGCATTACAAGAACATGCTCTTTCTTTTCGTCCAGAATGGCTTGTCGTGGGAGATTATACGTATAAAGGAGGATATGTAGCAGCACAACATCTAGTAGCTCACACCACAGCGAGTGGACAACATCTTCCAACAGCACTCTTTGTAGCAAGCGATGTCATGGCGGTTGGTGCGCTCAGGGCCATGCAAGAAGCGGGTTTGCGCGTTCCGCATGATATCGCTATCGTCACCACAGGTAACCCTCCGTTCGCAGCATTTACAACACCATCGCTTACCACACTTTCGCATCCTGTCGCTGAAGCGGGACGCTTAGCAGCTCAACTTTTACTTGATTGGTTCAAAGATGGCAAGCCCGACCAGTTGCAGAAAATCACTCTCGATTTTACCTTAATCATCCGTGAATCATGCGGCGCGTATCTCACAGGATCATAAGCATTGTAAAGCATCAGTTCCCTGTCATTTACATATAGCGATACCTTTACGAGCATCTTTTGTTACACAAGACGTGTACATATCATCGAGGAGGTACACCATGCAGAAGACAAAAACGTTGTCACGAATCACCGCGCGAGGACTTCTCTGCTTACTAGTGGCTGTACAACTTATCGCTTGTGGGACAACCACAAATGGGAATGGTGCAAGTGCAAGTAAGCCCATCACTATACAAGTGCTTGACGGCGGTGGCGTATTAAATGTGCTGAAAGCGGTATTGACCAAGTATCAGCAGACACATCCTGATAAGGTGTTGTCTATACAATTTCTGCCACCCGCCACAGCTCCTGCCGTTCCTGGCAAAATAAAGGCGCAGCAGGATGCCCACAAACAGGATATTTCTCTGGTACTCGGCGGCTACGATATCGTTGCAGCAGGTATTCAGCAGGGCTTGTGGGAACAGTTGACTCCTACACATGCTGACAAATTTCCGAATCTTGCCAGCAACTATCAAGCCCCCGCAAAAGCCTATGCGGATTTAGCGCAGGGTTACGCATTGCCCGTGGCCTATACACCAAGTGGTCCGCTCTTCGAGTACGACCCAAGCAAGATTTCCACTCTTCCGCAAACTATCGAAGAGTTACGCACCTGGATTAAGGCTCATCCTGGTAAATTTGAGTATGCCCGTCCGCGCAATTCTGGTCCAGGTCGGACGCTGCTTATGGGTTTACCCTACCTGCTGAACGACAAAGACCCGAAAGACCCTACAAATGGTTGGTCCAACACCTGGTCTTTTCTCAAAGATATCAACTCGTCCATCAACTACTATCCTACCCGTACTGGCGTTACGATGACCGAGTTGGGCAATGATACTCGTTGGATGATCGCGACAACAATGGGATGGGACATCAACCCACGCGTATTAGGGCAAGTGCCAGCAAACTTCAAAACGTTTATGCTCAAAAACACGTCCTTTGTTGCCGATGACCTATTTATGATGATGCCAAAGGGCTTAGATGCACAGCATCAGGCGGTTATCATGGATATCATGTCGTGGGCACTCAAACCAGAGCAGCAGGCATATACCTACGATAAAGGCTACTTTTATCCAGGACCAGCGATACAGAATGTTCCGCTTTCAATGGCTCCCTCAACCAGTCAATCTGCTCTTCAGCAATTCGGTCGCCCAGAGTACGATACCTTGGCAAGCACGACTACCATTGTTTCACCCTTATCCGCTGATAACCTGAACGCGGCCTTCGACAAGTGGGACAAAGACATTGGCGGCTCTAAATTGAAGTAATTAGCATAACATTTACAGGAGTAGACTTGCTCTCGCCCTCTATAGCACATGGCTTTAACCAGCAACGAGGCAAGCCTACACTCCCTAGAGATGATTGGAAGTAGCGATGGAGCTTATAGAGAAACTACAATTGCAGGGTGTCACACGCCGCTTTGGAACAACGGTTGCCCTGGCAGATTTTAATCTGGAGATTCCCGGTGGTGCGTTTGTGACTCTCCTGGGACCGAGCGGTTGCGGCAAAACAACCGCATTGAATTGCTTGGCTGGTCTGTTAGAACTCAGCGAGGGTCATATTTTGCTCAACCATAAGCCTATTCAGAATGTACCTGCGGAGAAACGCGGCTTTGGCATGGTCTTCCAGAACTATGCCCTTTTCCCGCATCTGACCGTTTTTCGTAATGTGAGTTATGGGTTGGAAATCCGTGGTGTCCCAAAGCCTGAACGTGAGAAACGCGTCCGTCGCGCACTGGCACAGGTTCATCTTGATGCCTTTGAAACGCGCTTCCCTGCGCAATTGAGCGGAGGTCAACAGCAGCGGCTCGCCTTCGCAC
Organism: uncultured Ktedonobacterales bacterium; assembly: GCA_964657325.1. Classification (GTDB taxonomy): domain Bacteria; phylum Chloroflexota; class Ktedonobacteria; order Ktedonobacterales; family Ktedonobacteraceae; genus JBBQVS01. The sequence goes on along the minus strand of CAZZVE010000095.1, from coordinate 3,605 downwards.
GTACCATTGTCCTCGAACCCAAACTTCTGCTTTTGGATGAACCACTCTCGAACCTGGATGCCAACCTACGTAACGAAATGCGCATTGAGATAAAGCGTTTACATGAGGAGTTACATCTGACCACCGTGTATGTCACACACGATCAAACTGAGGCCCTATCAATGTCTGATCGTGTGATTGTTATGCGTCAGGGGTCTATCGAACAAGCGGGCACGCCGCAGGAGATATATACACACCCGAAAAGCCTGTTTGTGGCTCACTTCATGGGCTACGCCAACCGCTTGCCTGTCACTCTTGTTGAACGTACACATGAACAATTTGTGGTACAAACAGCGACTGGTGTTACGTTACATGCCAGTACAACAAGTGAGGAGAGCAGCGAGTGGCACATAGGCCAACATTTCATAGCCTGTTTTCGACCTGACGAGACACTGGCAGGTCAACCTCCTCTTGTCAACCAAATGCAAGGAAAGGCTCACATCACAGAATATATTGGCAAGGCATTTGAGGTTGTCGTGCGCGTAGAGGGTGATGAAGAGACACAACTTTTCGTATATAACCAACAACACGTCGAAAGCGGCACAGACATTTCCTTTGCTATACGACCAGAGCGATTGCTGCTCTTTCCTACTACTGACACGCTCACAACAAATAGCATATCCTCACACATGAGCGAAGTATCTGCGACAAAAGGAGGGGTATAAACTATGGCTGTGAGTCAGCGTCGTCAACCTTTACATATTAGTTGGAGTTCAATCGTGCTCTCCTTACCAGCAGTCGTGATTGTACTCATCCTGTTTGTGTATCCTTTTATTTTCGGCTTTAACCTGAGTTTGCAGAATGCCGATGGTAGTGGTCCAACACTTGCGAACTATGCCCAGTTCTTCACAGACAGTCGGCAAGTAGATACTATTCGTGTCACCTTTTTCGTCTCTTTACCTGTGACATTATTGAGTATCGCAATTAGTATTCCCTTGGCATACTTTATGCGACACGGCATTCGATTTGAGCGTCTGATCACCACTTGTCTCATTTTGCCGATGACTCTTGGCACAGTATTGGTTGCGCAAGCGATGCAAGCATATTTTGGTCCTATTGGCTGGTTCAATCAAATTGTGCGTGTACTCCTGCATCTTCCAGCACCACTTCCACTGTTACATAACTGGTTGGGAGTTGAAATCGCTCTCTTTATTCTCGGCTTCCCTTTCGTATTTCTCATGATCGTTGGCTATATGTCTGCAATCAGTCCCGACTTAGAGCGAGCAAGCCGAATGTTAGGTGCAAGTTCATGGCAAACCTTCTGGCGTGTTATCTTTCCCCTCTCACTTCCTGGGATAGTGGTCGCCTTTTGCTTAAACTTTGTCTCAAACTTTGGTGTCTTTCCCACAGCCGAACTCGTGGGCGACCCCAGTGGAGCAACTCGTGTGCTCTCAATCGCGGCTTACGACGCGTATAGTGCGCCCAACTATCCACAAGCGACGACCATTGCGCTTGTGATGGGCATATTGGAATTGTTGGTCGTAGCGTTTGTATTCGCCCTGCGTAATCGTTTAGCACGGACCGCCGTCATTAGTGGTGGCAAGGGGGTATAAGACGATGGCACATCAAACTGGCGCAGGTCCATTAGAGACAATCGCTTCTGCCACCGTTGATGTGGCAACCAATCAAGGCGTAAAAAGTCGCAAACACAAAACGAGTGATCACGTCGTAGGACGTACAAAATTCTCCTGGATCGGCTTGGTTTTTTACGTCATCATCGTTTTCTTCATGCTCAACTTAGTCGGATTGATAGGAGCCGTAGTCGTTGACTCCTTTGGCACAAGTTGGTTTAATACGTGGCTCCCCTCCTCGTTTACCACGCAATGGTACACCTCTCTGTCCGACGACCACGACATAAGCCAACTACTGTCCAGTACGCTCTTTGTCGCGATTTGCACAACAGTGTTGTCGCTGTTGATCGGGTTGCCAGCATCGTATGTACTTGCACGAAAACAATTTCGCTTCAAGCCGCTCTTAACTGGCTTGTATTTACTGCCAATGCTCGTGCCACCTCTAGCCTATGGTGTACCATTGGCAGCACTATTGTTGCAAGTAGATGTTGGTGGCTTCTTTGGTTATCCACTCATAAATGTCGTGCTCATCAATATTGTACCCATTGTCCCGTTTGTAATTCTTATTCTCACACCCTTTATTGAGCAGTTGGACCCTACTCTTGAGTCAGCCAGCAGAATGCTTGGCGCGAACCGCCTTCAGACATTTTTGCGCGTGCTCTTGCCACTCATCATCCCTGGTCTCTTAACAGCGGGAGTGTTGGCGGTTGTACGTGCAATCGCGATGTTCGAGTTAACCTTCCTGGTCGCGCAAGTCCCAATGCAGGATACACTCGTCGTAGCATTGTTTGGCGATGCATTCGGAGCAGGCATTCGTGCAAATCAATCGATTGATGCTCTGGCGGTTATCTACATGCTGACTACGATGTCACTGCTAGGTATTGGGTTAATCTTCGTCAAACCAACTCAGTTTGTAGTACGCCTGAAAGGACAATAAGATGATGGAAATAAACTTACAGGGAAAAATCGCGCTCGTCACAGGAGCAGGTGCTGGTATAGGTCAAGCTATTGCAATCGTGCTTGCCAGTGCGGGAAGCACTGTAATCGTCAACTATCGCAAAAACGTAGAGGGTGCGCAAGAGACACTGGCACGTATAGAGGATGCTGGTGGTAATGGATTCACGTATGCTGCTAATGTCGCGCAAGCCTCTGAGGTTCGAGTGCTGATAGATGAAATTTCTCGCAGGTTTGGACGCCTGGATATCCTGGTGAACAACGCGGGTGGACTGGTCAAGCGTGAAGCCATAGCGAACATGAGCGAAGAGCTATGGGACGAAGTGATGAATATCAACGTGAGAAGCACATTTTTGTGTTGTCAGGCCGCGCTTCCCCTAATGAGTGGACATAACTGGGGACGTATTATCAATCTCTCATCGCTTGCGGCTCATGATGGTGGTGGTCCAGGAGCTGCCCACTACGCAGCAGCGAAGGCGGCGATTCTCACGTTTACTAAGGGACTCGCCAAAGAGGTGGCAGCACAGGGTATTACTGCGAATTGTGTCGCCCCTGGCCTCATCAATACCGCATTTCACGACACCTTTACCACGCCGCAGGCGCGTCAGGGCATGGTCGGAAACACGCCACTTTCGCGGGAAGGCCAGCCACTAGATGTAGCAAGCACTGTTCTGTTCCTCGCCTCCGATCTTTCAGCCTTTATTACGGGTGAGACCATCAATATTAACGGAGGTTTAAGAATGTGCTAAATTGAATATTGGCAATCTTAACGTCTTTATCTAATTGATGGCTAGATATTTCATGATTTTCCCCTCGTATGTGCGTTGCTGGCCGTCAGTCCTTCACTAGATTGTTCGTGGACAGACAGCCGTTCCTGATTATCTTTGATCTCTACGTTGCTTATTGTACTGCGCTCTTTTACGTGTACACTCATATCCTCAGATAATGGAAGGACTTTACGTACCACTTACATCTATTCTCTCATGTATTATAAAAACACACAAACAGAAACGTATGGTCTGGATTGGTGCTAATGATACA
>CAZZVE010000094.1:0-18757 GCA_964657325.1 uncultured Ktedonobacterales bacterium | reverse complement strand
GCATAGCAAGCCACACAGTGGCGGAAAGTATGGTAGTGACAGGGCTTGCCCCTGTCATGTCGCTCAGCAAGCCGTTTCATAAGTTAGTTAGCGTCAATGGGCTTGCCCCTGTTATGTCACCTCTACAATTTCGCTAGTTTATAACCCACGTCGGGTACGGTGAGGATATACTTGGGATGACGCGAGTCTACTTCGACTTTGCGGCGCAACCGACTTATATAAACCCAGATAAAGTCGATATCACGGTTATATTCGGGTCCCCACACTTTCTCTAGTAATAATTCGTGTGTAACAACCATGCCGACGTTTTGCGCTAACGTGCTTAACAGCTTGTACTCGGTGCGACTGAGTTGTACAACGCGATCCTGCACAGTAACAATATGCTGTGCGTAGTCGATTACAAGATCACCTGTGGTAAAGATGGCTTGTGTCTGCGCTTGCTCTGGCAGGGCGGACTGACGGCGTAGCAAAGCGCGAACTCTTGCCAGTAGTTCTTTCATGCCAAAGGGCTTCATCACAAGGTCGTCGCTGCCAAGATCGAAAAGTTGCACACGTTCATCTTCATCACAGCTGTCGCACAACATAATCACAGGACGTTGTGAGAATTCACGTAGACGTTGCAGCAGTTCGATACCACTCATATCGGAAAGACGCGTCGAAAGCAGAATAACATCTGGTTCTTCAAGGTCGAGTTGACGCAGAAATTGTACACCATGACTTACAGTTTGTACACGATACTGCTGCTCTTCCAGGTTATTGCGAAGATAGCGCGTCATACGTGCATCGTTCTCGGCAAGTAGTACACGCACACGCTTGTCTTGCTTGAATGTCTGCGAACGAAGCTTTTGAGTTGTAGGGACAGCATTTTGCAGAGACGTGAGATTCTGGAGTGCAGTTTGCGTTTGTATTGTTGTCGGCATGCGAGGCGACAACGGCAGAGTAAAGTAAAATGTTGTACCTTGACCAAGACCAAGCGAGTCGGCCCAAATCTTGCCACTATGCGCCTCAACGGTTGCACGTGCTGCTGCAAGGCCAAGACCGCTTCCTCCTTGCTTCTCACCGTTATTCTGCACCCGATAGAAGCGGTCAAAGATACGGTCAAGATGTTCTGGGGCAATGCCTACGCCTTCATCGGTAACACCAATACGTATCTCGACATCATTTGTCTCGACACTAAGAGTTATTGGCGAACCAACAGCAGAATAGGTCACGGCGTTGTTTAAAAGATGATGTAGAGCTTGCTCAACACGTGGTGCATCACAGACAATAGTAGGAACATCTGGCGCAACATGCAGTTGAAAACGATGGTCTACTACGCGTTTTTGCCAACGCTCGATAAGTTGACGCACTAATTCTGGTAGATGTACCTGTGCAAGATGTAAATTTTGTGTGCCTGCATCGAGCCGCCAGACATCTAAGAGTGTATTGAGGACATCATACAGACGGTCTGATTGCGCATCAATCATCTGTAGCATTTCACGTTGCATCGCGGGGTCCCAACGCGCTGAACTACCGAGCAACGTTGTGGCACAGCCCTTGATGATAGCCAATGGTGTTTTAAGTTCATGGGCGGCAAGGGCTAACGTTTCGCTCCGTCCCTCGCTTACGGTATGTTCAAGCGTGACATCATCAAAGAGTATACCTCGTCCAAGGAGACCACCAAGATCATCCCGAACGGGAAAGCTATGTACACGGAGCCAGCGCACAGCAGCGTCAGAGAGTGTAGCGAATGCAGCTATGTCGGTTGAGTATTCCTGTTCAGGATGGTTCCAAACACGTTCAATCTCACTTTGAGCAAGGGTCGGGTTGGAGGCAATTGAGAGCAAGTGTTTACGCATATCAAAGTTGTGCGCTGTCACCAGATCGCTCTCTCCAATATTCAGCAACCGTAAGGCACTGTTATTAGAATAGCTGATCTGTTCCTTTTGTGTGAGCAAAAGTAATCCACTGCTCATATTGGCAGCGACCTCTGCAAGCACATGATATTCTTGTGTGAAACCTGCTGGTACGCTTTTATGTGGGGTATTAATTATAATGTCCGTATGCCCATCCCCATCGCCTGATTGCATCAAAATAGCCCATCCCATCTCTTCTTTGATTATGTATATTGGCTCTTTCATATTCTAACGTAAGGGTCAAGGTTTGTTAATAGAAGCAACCAACAATGCCGAGAACTCACCCATTTGGGTGAGTTCTCGGCATTGTTGGTTGCTTCTATTAATTTAGTGCAGTGCAGCGATAGAGACAAGAATGGCAAGATGGATAATCATAGTCACAATGAGGCCAACAGCCATAAAAACCAAAAGCCGACGATCCGCAAGATACATGCGTACCCGTGTCGTGTATGCTTGAGGCCAGCGCTCAGAGGCGACAATACCAATGGCAACGCGTAAGCGCAATGGAGAACGCACAGGCGAGACACGCATCTCTTCGAGTAAAACATGATAACAGGGCTTGCACAGCGTCCAGGTGAGACGCGGCTCTGGCACACCCTCCGGCTCAATGACACGTAAGGGATGAAACCACACTCGTCCATTGCAGATGGAACAACGGGTTACAACTCGTCTTTTCCGACGCGAACCTTCACGACGAATTGCGACCACAGAACCACTTCTGCGCGTTACCTCTTTCATCCCTCTACAGTCCTTTCGATTCTATGCTCGTTCTCTTCATATTGTTGCGTTGATTGAAATTGTATCATATATCATTACAACAATTTCTAGGATAGGCTCATTCCAAATGCTATATCATAAGAGGCTCGAAGATGAGAAGACGGGTAAGAGGAAAACTTGCGTATGCATGAGGGACATCAACTAGTTGATGTCCCTCATGCATACGCAAGAATATTTTATACTAGCCACGCAACAGAGGCAGGAGGTAGACTGTACTGAACACGACAACCCACACAAGATCGACAAAATGCCAGTACATTTCGCCAGCTTCTACCGCGAAATGCTTCTTGTCAGTGAAATCGCCACGAATAGCACGAACAAGACAGACAGTCAGGAAAAGCACACCGATAGTAACGTGAAGACCGTGAAAGCCTGTCAAAGTGAAAAAGGCTGAGCCAAAGGTGCTATAGCCAAGGCTAAAATGCTGCCCAAAGAGGCCAATGTATTCGTAGACTTGTCCACCCAGGAAAATGAGACCCATGACAATAGTTGCAGACAAGCCAATCACAAGATTACGCTTGTTCCCCTTCGCAATACTCGAACGTGCCCAAATAGCTGGTATACTGCTAAGGAGCAGGATAGCAGTATTGAAAAGCGGATATTTCCAATCAAGATGTTCACCATTAGGCAATACCCAAAAGTTTCTCTGGCTAGTATTGCGGATTTCCAGGTAGAGATATGCGGCAATCAAGTTGGCGAAAATCAAAGCTTCGGAGGCAATGAAAAACATCATGCCCCACCAGTTGATGCCTCGCCCTACCTCGCCAACGTGCTCCTCAAGTATTCTTACTTGTTCGCCGTGAGCAGTACTCATAACAAACTCCCTATCTTTACGATACGTATTCATACTAGTATGGCACGTATCAAGCCTTTTGACGCTCTAAAACCCAACCCATAATACAGACGATAACGAGAATGGCACCGATGACCAAAAAGTACACGTTGTAGATCAATCCAAAGAGCAATAGAGAAACTGAGAAAGCGAGTGCAAGAGGCCAGATACTTGGCTTCGGGCTAATTTCTGACTCATAGACCAGCCGCTCACGAAACTTTCTCTTCTTGCGCTTCTTCCCAGCTGAGGTAGGAACGTCGATATAAACTTCGCCTTCTTTGGCACTAGGCTCAGGAGTGGAGGCGTCTTGCGCTTCCTCGTTGTCTACTCGCACAAGCTCTTGCCCATCTCCTCTCACCTCTTGCTGTTGTACTCTATCTTGTTGCTCTTGGGACACCATAGACCTCTTCTTTATCGTCTTTATTCATCATTATCTTTGATATACGGTTTTCGTAGGGACCGATGTATCAAGTCCTTCTAACAATCGACCGCCAACAAGGACGTGATATATTGGTCCCTACAATTGACGTATCCTGTTTAATTTATTCATTCGCATTATTGCGTCCGAAGCGCAATAAATTGCACCTCGGACGCGATACATCTGATCCCTAGTGAGTAACTGTATGCCAGTCGGCGATCTCTGGATTCTTCTTGTCGTAGAAGGGTCGGCGACTACGTACAATAGGAATTTCCAAGAAGTTGTATTTCTTTGGTGGTGATGTGGTATCCCATTCGAGTGTGAAGGCATCCCACGGATCGCTACCAGCAGGCTTCCCATTCTTCAATGTGACAATGACATTATACATGAACACAAGCACCGCTATGGCAATAATAAAGGCACCAACGGTTGCCAGTAGATTCAGTTCGTTCCAGCCGACGGTGCTAGGGTAGGTGTAGTAGCGACGTGGCATGCCTAGCAAACCAAGAATGTGCATTGGGAAGAACGCCAGATTGAGACCAATCAGCGTAAGCCAGAAGTGCCACTGCGCTAAACCTTCGTTCAGGTACTTGTTTGTCATCTTGGGGAACCAGTAATAGAAACCCGCGAAGATGCCAAGCGCGGTACCACCAAAGAGCACATAATGGATGTGTGACACTACAAAGTAGCTATCGGTCATCTGGTAGTCAAAGGGTACAACAGCAAGGGCTGCACCATTCAAACCACCAATTAAGAACATGCCAATGAAGCCAAGCGCGAAGTACATTGGTGCTCGCAGTACAAGCTTGCCACCCCAAATTGTACCAATCCAGTTAAAGATTTTCACGGCGGTTGGAATTGCAATCAGGGTTGTACTGGAAGCAAAGAATGCTTGCGCGATAGGAGGTAAACCAACGGCGAACATGTGGTGCGCCCATACGGTAAAGCTCAGGAAGCCGATAGCCACACCAGACCACGCGATAAAGGTGTAACCAAAGATTGGCTTGCGTGAGAAGACTGGCAACACTTCGGAAATGATACCAAAGGCTGGCAGAATGAGAATGTACACCTCTGGATGTCCAAAAGACCAGAACAGGTGCTGCCACAGCAATGGGTCGCCACCGGACTGGGCAACATAGAAATGTGTACCAGCATGACGGTCCAGCAAGAGCAGAACGCTAGCAGCGGTCAAGCTTGGTAGCGCGAAGAGCAGCAGAAATGCCTGCACCAAAATCATCCATGTGAAGAGTGGCATACGGTTAATGCTCATACCTGGGGCGCGCAATTTGAGGATAGTAACAACGAAGTTTACCGACCCTGCAATCGACGAAATACCAAGCATAAGAGTACCGAGGAGCCAGAAGTCAGCGTTTGCACCTGGCGTACAAGCAACAGCATGTAGGCCTCCGCAACCAGACTGTAGTTCGCTCAGTGGCGCATACATGAACCAGCCACCATTTGGTGCCGAGTTGAACAAGAAACTGGATTGCAAGAAGATACCGCCAAAGAACAGCACCCAATAGCCAAACGCGTTCATGCGCGGAAAGGCCATATCACGGGCACCAATCATGAGCGGAACAATATAGTTACCAAAGCCAGCGAGCGTTGGAATAACAAACAAGAAAATCATGGTGGTACCATGCATGGTAAAGACCTGGTTATACTCTTCAGGACTCAACACACGTCCATTTGGCACAGCCAACTGAGTGCGGATCAGGAGAGCTTCCATACCGCCCACCATAAAGAAGAAAAAGCCTGTGATGAGATACATGATACCGAGCTGTTTGTGATCGGTTGATGTAATCCACTCGCCAATATAAGTTTCACTGAAACTCTTTCGACGAATTACTCTCGACGGACTCTCAATAATAGTCTGGGTTGCCATTGGCAAATCCTCCGAGGTCTAGTCCGCCCCAGGTATTGGGGCGGATAGGGCGTTTAGTGAAGCGACTCCAGATACGCTACTAAGTCTTTAATTTGGTCAGGTGTCAGGTTTACAACCATATCATTGCCTGGTTTAATGCCTTGCGGATTAGCAAGCCATTTTGCCAGATTACAATTAGTCAGGTTATTGGGGTCCAAACACTGATCGCGGTTGTGTATCAGTACACCACCTGCAATAAGATTGCGACTCGCGAAGTGCGTCAGATTTGGTCCGACCAGACAAGCTTTATTGGGATCGTCACACGAGACTCTGGGGTCCTGGTATCCTGTAATATATTTATTATCGTTACCTGGGACACCATGACCAACAATACCATGACAGGTAGTGCAGACACCATTGAAAATCTTCGCGCCTGCCGCTTCCAGACTTCCCGTTGCTGGTGCGACCGCCGCTTGTTGTTGCGTCGTGACCCATGTATTGAAAGCATCCCTGCTGTCGTCAATAACCGCGTTAAAGGCCATATGTGCGTGTTGTGCGCCACAGAACTCCGCGCATTCTCCATAGTAGACGCCCGGTTTATCAGCTTTGAACCACTTTGTGTTATTGTGGCCCGGAATGTCGTCAGTCTTGCCAGTTAAGGCTGGAATCCAGAAACTATGAATGACGTTGTTCGAGTACAATTCTACGTTCACGACGGTGCCGACTGGCGCGTGTAGTGAGTCTGCCGTAGTAATATTGTACTGTGGATAGTAGAACTCCCACCACCACTGATGCCCAATAGCCTCAACGGTGATTGCGTTCTTATCGGGTGGTACTGTTGATACCTGGAACAGTCCATTGATCGTGACACCCAGGATGACGAACAGAATAAGGGCTGGAATAACAGTCCACAACACCTCGACACGCAAGTTGCCGTGGTTCTGACGTGGGTTTGGCATCCCCGGTCTACTGCGGAAACGTGTGATCGAGTAGATAAGTAAGCCTTCGACAATCACAAAGATTGTAGTAGCGATACCTAAAATGATGTAGAACAGGAACCGCTCACTGTCCGCTACAGGTCCTGCTGTGTTCAAGATGGTGTGTGGACCGTATTGGGCAGGAGAATCGTCACCGCATGCAACCAGGAAAAACGCGAACAAGATACCTGTGAATAGCATCATCCAGGGTCTTGGGTTGCGAAATAGAGACTTCCTCACATCTGATCTCCTAACGAGTACAGTAAGTACGTGTGTTGACGATGATCAAAGAAAAACGTAGAAAGAAAATAGCATACGAAATGCGATATTTTTCCATATTACACTATAGGGTAATCTACCAAGAGAGCCTGACAAAAGGCTTGCAGTTTCAGGAGTTGACCTTACAGGAACCTGAACGCTTCCTTCCAAATATTATCCAAAAATTATGTCGCAGAATGTCTTCTCGTTTTTCCTGTAACAGATCATTAAGATGCATAGTCCTGACACTCCTTTCAGCCTACTACCGTTGAGCAGATTGTAACATACTTACATATATTACCAGAAGAGTACGTGATACATAAGTCCCTATACTGTCTCAACACGTTCGATCTCGATCTCCTCGTCTTCGTCATAAAGAGCGGCATCTTCGGCACGTTGTTTGACATCTTGCGCTTGCATCCACTGCAAAAAGAGAATGCTGACGATGACGATAAAGAAGATGCTGCCAGGAATCCACATGAGTAGACCAGCTAGCTGCTGATCGGTCTCTGGCGAAAGGCCCCAGATATGCGGGGCATTGATATAACGCGCATAGAGCGGAGGTACAAAGGTTAAGCCAGCCCCTAGTAGTACCATTGGCATATCACTAAAGAAGAGATAGGCCATCTTTTTGCCAATGGAGAGCGGGGGCAAGCCTTCCTCCATAGGGCTAAGGATAGGCCACCAGAACAACACGCCTGTAATGATGAAGAGCAGGTGTGAGACGATATGTAACGGTAAGTTGACGATCATCGCGTTATAGATAGGTGGTGCATGCCAGAACCAGAGATTGACGTTGAACAGCACTCCTGTGAGAATGGGCAGAGTGAAAAATTGGGCTATTCTAAAGATAACGCGATTGCGTAGGAGGGGAGCAAGCAACCAGCCGGGAATACCTAACACCATTAATGGTGCACCAGCAAAAGATAAGAGCAGGTGTAGTACCATGTGTGCGCTAAAAAGGTAATCATCCGCCAGTTTATCCAATGGCGTGAAGAGCGTCCAGAAAATCACGTTGACGCCCAGCAGAAACGAGACGACTTGGCTTGTCTTTACTCCGTCGGCAAGATGATATTTCACGCGCAGAGGTCCTACGGCATATAAATATAAGCAGATAATAGCGATAGTGCCAAGAATAATTGATGGCTGCCAATTCCAGGCAGTCAGCCAGAAGTTCGATCCTAAACTCGCGTTGTTCATACATCACAGCCTTTCCAATATCTCCTCCGTAATATGATAACAGGAGATGAAAAGGGTTACAAGCTAGAAGAATAATGCACAAAACAGGGAAATGCTCTTTGGAGCATTTCCCTGTTTTGTGCATTATTTTCGTACACTTTGACATCTTGGCGAAGTTCCGCTATCATCCAATAGGATAGAATTGTATTTGTGAACAACGTGCTTGGAGAAGCAACATCATGAATAGTCATCGTCTTTTAAGAATACTTGCGATCATCACCTCGATTAGCTCATATGTCATCCTAGTCATGGGGTCGATTGTCACCAACACTGGTTCGGGGCAGGGTTGCGGCAACTCCTGGCCGTTTTGTCATGGGCAAATCATTCCTGGTACCATCACCGTCGCGGGCTTGATTGAGTATAGTCACCGTGTGACATCGAGCGTTGATGGCCTCCTGGTAGTCGCGTTAACTGCCGGAACATGGTTTCTGTATCGAAAAGATTTTCGTGCCAAACTCTTTGGCTTTATGAGTTTGTTCTTTGTTATTTTACAGGGCGCGTTAGGTGCGCTCACAGTGGTATATGAGGGGACATACGTTAAACTCTGGCTGCTTTCCGTCCACTTCGGACTTTCCTTAATTGCGCTTGCCAGTGTTGTCTTGCTCACTATTCGTCTTTATCAACTACATGCGCAAACACAACAGCGTTATGTAGAGCCACACCTTGACGGGAAGGGCTTGCAATGTGCGTTGTGGGGTTTAGCTGCTCTGACATATATCGTCGTGTATACAGGAGCCTTAGTGGAACACGCTGGAGCGGTTGCGGCCTGTGGTCAGCAAGTGGTGGGATGCGGCACGACTTACTTTCCCAGCTTTACATCTTTAGCAGGCATTCAAGTACTTCATCGTTATGCAGCGTCGTCGCTATGGATACTGGTACTAGCCGTTCTGATAGTTGTGGTGCGCAACTATAGTGGACGCCGTGATCTTGTGCGTGGCGCATGGTGTGCATTCATTCTGATTACGTTACAGGCAATAAGCGGTATGATCATCGTCTTCACAAGTGGTCAGTTGCTCGCCGCGCTGCTACACATCACCATCATTTCATCTTTCTTCTCCGTACTATGCTATCTCTGTGTACAGGTTGGCTGGCCCTGGCGCAGGAATAAGAATAGGGTGCACCAACCTGTGGAGAGTGAGCGGTTGGAACTCAATCCAGTTTCATAGATACTGTAGTTTGAGACAAGGGCACCCGCAAGGGGATGCCCTTGCATAACATCAAAAAGGTCCTTCCCGTCTTCGATGAGACAAAAGGGTATATGGTGCAAATGACACTAGCATAATAAGTAAATATGCTGTATTCTCCGTACCATGCCCACATTGTTTCTCGAAAGGAACAGCATAATAACATGGCTGTTATAAAACAGGAAGAACCGCAGAAGGAAGGATTGCAGCTACCAGAAAAGTCGGCAGTCCTGCTTCCTAAATTGCGCTGGTTCCAGATCGTTGCCATTAGTATTTTCTGGTTCGCGCTCAATTTTCATTGGTCCGCACTTGGGATTATTATTCTGCCAAGTCAGGTTTTCAAACTCGTCGGTACATTACAGCAGGGCGAGGCACTTGCGTTTATCCTGGTTCCAGGAGCATTTATCTCGCTCTTTGCTAATCCGCTCTTTGGAATGCTGAGCGATGAGACACGCGGACGTTTCGCGCGTTTCGGGCGTCGGCGTCCCTACATTCTACTTGGAACACTCGTCAACGTCGGAGCACTTGTGTGGATGGCTCTGGCACGCGATATTGTCTCACTCGCCGTGGCCTATGCCCTGATTCAGTTTTCTAACAATGCGGCAACAGCTCCGTTTCATGCTCTACTACCTGACATCGTACCGAGAGAACAACGTGGGCTGGCATCAGGTGTAATGGGACTCCTTGCGACACTTGGCTCAATTAGTAGCGTCATTATTGCAAGTATTTTTATCGATGCATCCAAGCCTATATCAGCTTATCAACAAGGTTTGTGGCTGACCTATGGCATCATTATTGGAGTTATGCTCACGATGATGCTGATTACGATTGTGTCAGTAAAAGAGCGCGACAGCACATTGAGTATTACTACAGAACAGAAACCTCTACTACCGCCTCTTTATCCACCTCTGGTGGCACCTGTATGGTATGCGTGGTTCACACGCAAAATGCTGTTCACTATTTTCGGTACGATACTTACCATAGGTGCTCTTTGGGGTTTCATGATGGCATGGAATAGCTTACACATTGGAAACATCTCGATTACCTCCGATGTGCAGCAAGTTGTCTTAGAGGTCGTCGCCACGATTGGAATTTTACGCCTCTTCGATTTTAACCCACGCCGCAATCCAGATTTTGCCTGGGTTCTGTTGACACGACTCGTGATGACACTCGGCATTTACACTGTACAGGATTTTTTGCAGTTCTATATGCGTGACGCGGTTCACGTATCACATCCAGAGATACAAACAACAAACTTCATCATTATTCTCTCGATCACAAGTTTGATCAGTGCGCTCGCGGCGGGCTGGCTCTCGGACCGTTTTGGTCGCAAACGCATGGTCTATTTTTCCGGTGGCTTTATGGCTACGGTTGGTCTTATCTTTATCATCACGCACTCGCTACCCATTATTCTTGCAGCAGGGGCTATCTTTGGCCTTGGCTATGGAGCGTATATCAGCGTTGATTGGGCATTAGTTGCCGATGTGCTACCATCGCATAAAAATTATGCACGTGACATGGGTGTATGGAATATTTCGCAATCATTGCCACAAGTTATCGCTCCTGTCATAGGCGGTCCCCTGCTCGACCACTTCACACAGAGCGGTCATCCCATTCTAGGCTTTCAATTGCTCTTCGGTATGGCGATTATCTATTGTCTGGTTGGCACTGTAACGGTACGCTATATAAGAGGTGTGAAAAGATAAATATAAAAATGGTATGTGAAACAAATGGCGTTGCCATTTGTTTCACATACCATTTTTATATTTATCTTTTCTCTAATGCTGCAAAAGGTACACATCTGACCAATCATCAAAGTACAGGCCGTTCGCGTTCAGCGAGACGCCATGCACCCATGACGGAATTACTGCAGCGACTGCTTGATGGTCAAGTGGTAGCCAACCTACATCAGTGATAGCGATCTGTTCAGCTTGGTTATACTGCGCGATACGGGCATCGCCCGACAAGGTCTCGGCCTTGGCAACAGTCTGATCAAAGGTTGGATTGTTCCAACTTCCATTGTTATTTGAAGCATTTGAGGTCAGATTCAGTGTGAGCCAATCATAGGGATCAGGGAAATCCGCACCCCATTGGGTAAAACCAAACTGAATCGTGTGATTGGTTCGATTACCCGATGTCTCAGTATTGTATGCGGTTAACTCCACACTGCGCAATTTGACCTGTACACCAAGTGCCGTTTGCCACATTTGCTGTAACACGGCTGCCTCGTTCGGCGTTACCTGAGAACTAGGATAGGTAAAGGTAAATGAGGGAGCCTTGCTTACATCGGGATAAACCGATTGGAACAACGATTTTGCTTTTGCAGCGTTGAATGGCAACCCCGCGAAATTAGGCTGATAGCCTGGCATACCAGGGGGTATAATGGTTTGTGCTGCCGTCACGGAGTCCTTCAATACCGCGTGAACCAGTGTCTGCTTATCTATGGCATAGGCAAATGCTTGTCGGATGGCTACATTGTTGAAAGGTGGACGTGAGCTATCAAAGAACATCAGATCGGTCTGTAACAACGACATGCGCATAAAGCCTTGTAGACTCTTGGCCTGCAATTGGTCTTCTGGCGTAAGATTCCATACAAAAGCGTATTGTCCTGCACGATATGCCTTGAACGCGGTATCGTTTTCCTTGACGAAAATCATGTCAACTTCCGTCAACTTCGTCTTGTTCCCATAATAATGTGGATTTGGTACAAGTACCATCTGTGCATTGTGGTTCCACGTCTTGACCACAAATGGACCCGTTCCAACGCCTGCACCTTCCGCGTGTTGAACCCAGTTCTTCTGTCCATACTGTGAAATCAGCTTCTGGTTGAGTGCATAAAAGACAGAGGTGGTGAGGTCCTCAAGGAAGTACGGGGTAGGCTGGCTTAAAGTGACTTGCAGAGTATGATCGTCAATCGCCTTGACGCCACTAAGCGTCTTTGACTTTCCATTAGCAACTGCATCAGCACCTGCAATGGGAGCTTCAAAAAATGAGGCAATTGGTGAGGTAATTTCAGGCAAGAGCGCGCGCGTCCAAGTATACACATACGTTTGTGCTGTGACAGGTGTACCATCCGAAAAGGTAAGATTTGGCTTAAGCGTAAATGTATACGTCTTCTTATCATCGGAGATACGCCATGTCGCTTGATCTGGAATCACATTCAAGTTTTTGTCAGTGCGTACCAGACCGGAATAGATCATATTAATAGCGAGTGCCGAGTTCGCATCTGGACCTGTAGCAGGATCAAAGAAGCCAATATCAGTCGTCCCCACATTCGGAAAGGTTAACACCTGCTTGGCAGCTAGTGTTGTTCCACCGCTTGATGGTGTGGATGAGCTTCCACCACATGCCGTAAGCAGGATAGCCAGAACACTGAAAAATAAGAACAAAGGTGTACGACCTGCTATACGAAATTGCCATGTACCAGAAGGCATATCTTGTTAACTCTCTTTCTAAAAATACCTATAAGGGATGGTTGTAAACAAGGATTAATTCTTCCCCTCACTATATCACGTCTATATATATACAGATGTAGGAACCGATTATGCACTTGAACAATTGGGTACTGAGAGGTTGTAGGGATCACGTTGACGGCGTCCAGAGCGCAATGAATTGCGCGAGATGCCCATTTTCCCTCTGCTTGACCTAGTGATAGCCAATGAATTGGCCTCGGACGCCGTCAACGTGGGCCCTACAACCATTTCATATCATAACTAAAAAGAATGAATAAAATAACTTGAATGCATATAGTAAATATGGTATCGTTGATACAGACGGTTAAAGCTCACAAAAAGTAGCCTTGATACATAACGTAAGGGAATTATCTTTTACACGCCGTTTGTTATAGCTATTAAGACGACGAATATATGGACAAGTTTGTTCACACTTGACTATCAAGCAAGAAGGAGACACGTTCATGTCAGTTGCGCAAGAGTTTGTTCAGGCGAACGAGCAATATGCCTCGACATTCCAAAAGGGAGATCTGGCATTGCCACCAGCCCGTAAGGTTGCGGTCCTTGTTTGCATGGATGCACGTATTGACCCTGCACGCGCCCTTGGTCTCGAAGAGGGGGACGCGCACGTCATTCGCAACGCCGGTGGTAGAGCCGCTGATGCATTGCGCTCTCTTGTCATTTCAGAAGAGTTACTTGGGACAAAGAGTATTGTCGTTATTCATCATACCGATTGCGGCATGCTCACCTTTAGTAACGATGATATCCACGCCAAGATACAGCAAGACTTGCATACAAGTGCGGACAATATAGACTTTTTGCCATTTAATAACCTGGAACAGTCGGTTCGTGACGATGTTGCATTCCTCAGAGAGTCACCACTTATTCCTAAAGATATTGATATCAGCGGCTTCATCTATGATGTGCATGATGGCAAAATTCGTCCTGTAACCTGATATAGAAGTATATTTTTTCATAGAGTTGTAGAAAAAGCATTAGTCATTGAGAAGAGGTAGATATGTCAGAGAATAAAGGGTATGCACACCCAGAGGTACTTGTAGACGCTGATTGGGTCGAAGCACATTTGCAGGACCCCAAGGTTCGTTTAATTGAGGTTGATGTCGATACCAACGCCTATGAGCAAGGCCACATTCCTGGAGCGGTTGGCTTCAACTGGCAAAAGGAACTACAGGATCAGATTGTGCGTTCGCCTTTGAGCAAAGAGCATTTGGAAGCACTATTAAGCAGTGCGGGTGTCAGCAAAGATACCACAATTGTCTTGTACGGCGATAACAACAATTGGTTTGCGACATGGGCACTATGGATTTTCAAATATTATGGACATCCCGATGTGCGCTTACTTGATGGTGGACGTGTCAAGTGGTTAGCGGACAAGCGGGAGATTACGACACAAGTTCCTTCCTATCAGCAAACAACGTATCAAGCTGAGACACCACATAAGGAAATTCGCGTGCTTCGTGATGAGGTCCTGAGCGCGGTTGGGCAGGGCAATATAGCCCTTGTTGATGTACGCTCCCCTGGCGAGTACAGTGGTGAATTGCTTGCACCCGCGAACCTGCCACAAGAGGGTGCGCAACGTGGTGGGCATATTCCAGGTGCCGCGAACGTGCCATGGGCAACGGCTGTTCGCCCTGATGGAACCTACAAATCGGCAGATGAATTGCGTGCCATTTATGAAGGCAAGGGTGTAACACCGAATAAAGAGGTTATCACCTACTGCCGCATTGGTGAGCGCAGCAGCCACACATGGTTCGCATTGAACTACTTGTTGGGCTATCCCGATGTACGCAACTATGATGGTTCCTGGACCGAATGGGGCAGCCTGATCGGTGCCCCAATCGAAAGATAAAAACTCTTTCAGAGAGAAAAATAGGGCTGGTATATGCACCAGCCCTATTTTTCTCTCTGAAATTATCTTACTTTTTCAATAATCAATAATTTCGTCTCTTCCTCTTGACCCACTACCACAGGTATTGTCGTACTACCATCAATTCTCATACAGTAATCGAGGTCGTGGCCTAGTTTCATGGATATAATTGACTGTGCTGAATGAGCCACATCAGCAAGTTTTGGTGGCGCAAAGGCTTCATAGAGAGCCTGTCCCGCTCGTACATCATCCGTTATCTCAATATCGGAATGTTGCCGTTGTACCTCAAGCGCAAGATAACCTGCACAGGTAGCATCGTCGAGCGCGAAATAGTCAGACTCGGCGGCACACACAATCACCACATTGCTGCCTTTTTCCTGTGCAAGTGCGAGAGCGTGGGCAGTAACAGCATGTGCATTATAAAAACAGCCCGCGAGTCGGGTACTACTCGCGGGACAGGCATAGAAGGCTCTCGTGCCGTTGGTCGTAGTCAAAATAAGTTCACGTCCGGTCAGGTCTAGCTGTGCGAACTGGGCGGGCGAGTTGCCATAATCAAAGCCCTCCACGGGCAAGCCATGACGTTCCCCACACAGTAAGCGATGAGGAAAAAGCGTCGCCGCATGTTGTGCTTGCTCAAGCGAATTCGCAGCGTAAACACGAGTGGCACCACTATCGAAAACGGTGGTGAGAGTTGTGGTTGCGCGAATGACATCAATTACAATATAAATGTCGTTCGGGCGTATCTCGACCATAGACATATCCACTGGATTAAAGAAAATGCGTAGTTGCACAATACCGTCCTAGTGACAGACCCCATGCGTGGAACGCAGGGGCTTCTACGCTGTTGGAAGCGTTGGACGTGTCCCGCCCGAAAGTGTTTGTAATCCTTTCGCAAGGATGTTGATCGCGGCATTGTGGTCACGGTCTAACTCCGTGCCACACTCACAGGAGTGCCAGCGTTCACTGAGGTCTTTTTTACGAACTGTCCCACAGCCGCTACACACTTGACTGGTATACTTGGGGTCTACCGTGAGCACGGTCACTGAGCCAGCCCATTCTGCCTTGCTCTTCACCATGCTCACAAACTGACCCCACCCAGCATCAAGAATGCTTTTGTTCAATCCACCCTTCGCCCTCGCTCCATTCGGAAGATAGTTTCCGTTTTCATGCTGTTTCGGTTTTGGTGCTTTACTCATATTCACAGGTGCTAACGCTTCAAACACGATGGTTTCATACGTGTTGACCAAGTGGCGTGATTGCTTATGCAGAAAGTCGGCTCGTTGGTTGCGTACTTTGCGATGTGCTTTCGCAACCTGTTTACGAGCTTTGTTGCGTCTATGACTTCCCTTCTTGCATCTCGATAGGTGCTCTTGTGCCTTCCGTAATTTTGCTTCACCACAACGGTAGTATCTAGGGTTCTCTATAGTATCGCCTGTACTGAGCGTGGCGAAATGCAACAAGCCCAAATCAATGCCGATTGCGTCGTCGGTGGAGGGAAGATGCGTTCCTGCCTGTTCACTCTCGCAACTCAACACCACATACCAGTGCTCCCCCTCTCGTTTGACGGTACACGTCTTGACGTTTCCTTCTATCGGTCGATGCAACGTGACCCTGACGCTCCCAATCTTAGAGAGGGAGACACGTTTGTCATGGGTGAGGCTATAGCCGCCTTGCGGATAGGTGAACGAGTCATACCTGTTTTTTCCTTGATAGCGTGGGTATCCTGCTTTGGCCCGCCTATAGAACGCTTTCATGCCTTTTTCGACACGGCGTAACACGTCCTGTAACACTTGACTATGAAGGTCCTTGTACTCTTCTCTGAGTTCCTTGATTTCGGAAAGCTGTGCAGCTTGGTCGTAGTAGTTGAGGCTCACATGGCACATTCTGTAGGCATCGCACCGTTCCTGTAACGCTGCGTTGTAGAGTTCTCGACAACGGTCCAACGTCTCCTGTAATACCTGGTGTTGCTTGCGTGTGGGAGACAAACGGTACTTAAAGCTTTTTCTCAGCACCCTGTGTCTCCTTTCTTTTGTGTATTGTTTTACGTGCAGTGTGACGAAGGGCAAAGCGGATAGCGTCAGCATCGCTATTCAAACCGTTGTCTTCTTTAATGACGGCAATAGCCGCTCTATCCGCATCGTCAAAGTACACGGTACTTTTTTGTCTCATGTGCGAAGTATAGCACAATACCATATGTTTCTCAAGGGTAGTCTCCTCTCCCATCACGCCCCGAAAGGAACGCGTCTTGTATCCCCATAGCTAATTCTCATGGAATCTTAAAAATTGGGTCTAGAAAGGTGAACAAGAGTGTTTGATTGCTTGGTTGGTTTGATAGGACGATACTGACCTTGACGATGTGAATGATGAATGCTCGCGTCATACAAGATTGGTTCTGGTGGTTCACTTCCGGGTGCTACTTTACGGAGAGCCTCCTGATCTTGCTTGAGAAGCGCAAACATCATTTTAATTATCTGACCTGCAATGCGTCCCATGACTTTCACCTTGCCTTTGTAGCGACGAGTCCGTTCATCGTAGCTGCATTTGATTGGTACAAGTCGTTCGTAAATCTTGGCCCATTCGCAGTCCATTTGGATTGCGTTGCCAACGATAAGAAACATGCTGTGTTTCACCGTTCTCGTACCGGCGCGAGTTAAGCGCGTTCGATCTAAGGAGACACCTGATTGCGTAACCGTAGGTGCCCAGCCAAAATACGATTTGAGTTCAGAGGCTTTCGAGAAATTGTCGATATGTCCAATGGCTGCAATGAGGGTTGCGGCTTGAATTGGTCCAACAGCGGGGATCGAGGTGAGAATCTTTCCCTCACGGGAATGCTCCACAATGCTCATGATCTCTGTATCCAGAGCTGCTCAATGTGCTCTTGCAGCATCTTCAGTTCTTTGATCAGCTGGTTCTGCTCAAACGTAAGGCCGCGTTGTCGGTCGATATCTTTGGTCCCAATGCTCTGACTGGCGAGTTGCTGCAACAACAACAGCTTTTCATCAGAGGGATGGCGTCCTACTCGCACGTCGCGCAGGGCCGACACGCTCGCCGTTGCGACAGCATGAGGCGTAGGGAATTTCTCGCGGATCGCCAGGGCCGAAGCAAGGTTGGGATCCTTACAGACCTGGGTAAATTCGGGGAAAAGCTCGTCACAGAGGGCAATCAGCTTGTTCTTGCGTTGCGTACTCTCATGAATCAACTCGTAGCGATGGCGAATGAACCCTTTGAGTTGAGAGGCGGCTTTCGTAGGTGGGACTGCACGTCGCGCCACATGCAACTTGTCATGAACCTGGGCGCCCAATTCCAACTGGTTGTACAGGTGATTAGCGAGACCCAACGCATCACGTTTGTCGCTTTTGATCATTCCTGTCGGACGACTCCGACATGCATGACAAACACAGAGATATCCAGTTCGAGGAGATATTGCTCAAGCGCGTGATGATAGTGGCCTGTTTTTTCCAAAATGACGTGACACTGCTCAATTGGTACATAGGAGCGTACACGGTCAATCAATCGTCGAAAGCCTTCACGCGATTGCTCAAAGGTAAGGACAGGACAGCTTTCAAACCGCTCATGTCGTGCGAGCAAGGTGGAAGAGAGAAATCCTGCCACATGGGAGTGCTTGCCAACGTCGATGCCAATATACAACGTCTCATCTGCAAGCGAAGAGACAACGTGCAAATGAGCACGTTTGGGAGCTGCAGAGGCCATATGGTCAACCTCCTCGATCAAAGAACACAAACTTGGTCACATGTCTTTTTCGCTTCAAACACCACCTTTGGAGTGTACAGCATGCCTGATCGCCGTCAAGGGCAAGGGCTAACGCCGCCGCTCCGCTTCGCTCTGCGGCCCCTTGACCGCTTCTCAGCCGATGCTGTCCCTGTCTTCCTGTGGCGTTCAAGGCAAAAAAACATGTTGGGTGAGAGAGGCAAGAGCCGTGGATGTATCGCGCCCATTCACAGACGAGAAGTAC
>CAZZVE010000093.1:0-19011 GCA_964657325.1 uncultured Ktedonobacterales bacterium | reverse complement strand
GTTTCGTGATACAATGATAGATAAACTTATCTACTCATACGCAACGCTAAAGGACACCCTATACATGGTAGCCTCATCGCATACATCGGACGCACCCACCTATGCTCAACACTACTTGCCACGTTTACAGGCGTATCAAGATGAGATGCTTGCACGTCTCGCTACGCTCGTCAATATTGATTCAGGGACGGGACAGATCGCAGGTATCAACCAGATTATAACTCATCTCCATCAATGGATGACCGATCTTGGCTTCGAGGTGACATTGCATCCATCGGAGGGATTTGGAAACAACCTTGTTGCTCACATACGCGGCAAAGGCACAGCACGAATATTACTGGTGGGTCATGTTGATACCGTATACACACAAGGGGCGGTCCAGACGCAGCCGTTTCGCAGAGAAGATGATATCGTGTACGGTCCTGGCGTGATCGACATGAAGTCGGGCGTTGTCATGTGCATCTTTGCCCTGCGTGTCTTGTTGGAACAGGGTTTTGACCAGTTCGGCGATATCTATGTTGTGTTCAATAATGATGAAGAAATTGGTTCGACAGGCAGTGCACCGTTGTTGCACGATATCGCAAAGCGGGTGGATGTCGGATTGGTGCTAGAGTCGTCACGCTCCGCCAATATTATCACCAAAGCTCGTAAAGGTGCTGACAAATATATACTTGAGGTGAGTGGTATCTCTGCCCATTCGGGTGCTGAACCGCAAAAGGGACGCTCAGCAGTCGTCGAACTCGCGCACAAAATTATCGCCATCAATAATATCAGCACACTCTTTTATGGTGTTACTTGCAACGTCACACGTATTAGCAGTAGTGAGCAACTCAACATGGTACCTGATATAGCGCGCTGCCACATCTCTGTACGAGCCTTTAGTGAGCGTGACCTGGACATGGCTGCCGATGCATTACAACAGATTGTCGCTGGTCGCAGTATACCCGATACACAGACACGTTTGATTCGTATGCCAGGGAGAAGACCCTACCAACCAACACCAGCTATGCTCGATCTGCTTCACATGGCTCATGTTGAAGGCAATGCGCTCGATCTCAGTATTGTTGCCGAGGGGAAAGGTGGCGTTTCGGATGCGAATACGCTCATGGCGGCGGGTATTCCAACGCTTGATAGCCTGGGACCAATTGGTGGTGGCATGCACAATCTTGATCGCGAATATCTGCGTGTGAACTCAATAGCTTTACGCGGTGCTCTGCTTGCGGGTTTGCTGCAACGTATTAGCCTGTCAAAATCTACAGGGTCCGAACTCTTGTCATAGCTAGTGTATTAGAGACGAAAATTAGGTATACTATACATAAGGAAGTATTTGTAGGGACCGATTATGCAGATGAACGAAATAATGTGGTAACGAGAGACCCACGGATGCCCACAAGGGGCTACCCTACTATACAACGGTGGGCGTAGCCCATCATAGCGTCATCGTATAGTAGGGTAGCCCCTTGTGGGCGTCCGTAAGATTCCCAAAGTAATTTATTAATCTGTATTATCGCGTCCTCTTAGTATTCTTGTATCCAGCAAGGACGCGATAAATCGGTCCCCACAAAGGGGCTTAACTATATTAGGAGCATTTTATGGGATTTCATGGTATGGGCGGTGGCATGGCGGCGTATGCAGAAGAACAGAAAAAACGGGGCCGCAAAACTGATGCACGCACGGTGAGACGTATTGCGCAGGCATTTAGACCGTATAAATTTCAGGTCGTGCTGGTCCTCATCGCCATCATCTTGACCACAGTTTTAGGACTGGTCAACCCACTGCTGATTAAATACATTTTCGATGATGCCATCACGCCAAAAAGGTCGGATCTTCTGCTTATCTTTGTTGGTCTGATGATTATTACGCCTGTCATAACCGGCATCATTGGTGTGGGGCAAACATATCTGAATAACATTGTTGGGCAGAGCGTCATGCGCGACTTTCGCAATAGGCTGTATTCGCATCTTCAAAGTATGTCGCTTCGCTTTTTTACCGCGACACGCACTGGTGAGATTCAGTCGCGCCTCTCAAATGATGTAGGCGGTGTGCAAGGTGTTGTAACCGATACAGCGACGAGCATTGTCTCTAATGTTTCAACGTTCGTCAGTACGCTGATAGCAATGCTTATTCTTAGCCCACTGCTGACACTCGTGTCGCTTGGCGTGTTGCCAATCTTTCTATGGATCACGTACAAAGTTGGTAAGGTCAGGCGTTCGACAAGCAAGGAGACACAAAAGAGTCTTGCTTCGCTGACCTCGATGCTGCAAGAGACGCTTTCAGTGAGTGGTATTCTGCTCATCAAGACCTTCGGGCGTCAGAAGTATGCACAAGACCAGTTCGAGACGGAAAATCAGAAACTGACAAACTTAGAAGTGCGTCAGCAGATGATCGGACGCTGGTTCTTCATGCTAATAGGAACCTTTTTCTCGATTACGCCCGCCCTCATCTACCTGATTGCAGGTTGGCAAGCGATACATGGCAACCTCTATTCTTTTGGTACTATAGTGGCATTCACAACGCTACAAAGCAGAATATTCTTTCCTATCGGACAACTCTTGACGACTCAAGTAGAGGTACAGGGCGCGTTGGCCTTGTTTGACCGCATCTTCGAGTATCTCGATTTACCCGTCGATATTGAGAACAAGCCAAACGCGTTGGTGCTGGACCCGAACACAATACGTGGTGAGGTTGCCTTCAAACACGTCACGTTCACTTACAAGCGTGATGAGCCGAGCATCTTGAAAGGGCTAGGTCAGGAAGAGGAGACAAAGCGTCCTTCGACAGGTGCAGAGCTTGTTGTACCAACCGCAAAGGTTGAAGAGGTTGAGGCACCGCATATTACACTGAACGATGTCTCGTTCGATATTCAACCTGGACAGTTGGCGGCTCTCGTTGGGCCAAGTGGTGCAGGTAAAACAACGATGACCTACATGGTGCCACGCTTGTACGATGTGGATAGTGGGTCGGTAGAGATTGACGGACACAATGTGAAGGATGTAACGCTCGAATCGCTCGGCAATGTTGTTGGCGTTGTCACCCAGGAAACATACCTGTTTCACGCCTCGGTACGCGAGAACTTGCTTTATGCACGTGCTGATGCAACCGATGAAGAGATGGTCGCGGCAGCAAAGGCGGCGGCGATTCATGAACGGATCATGGAACTTGACAGCGGCTATGATACCATCGTTGGTGAGCGTGGCTATAAACTTTCTGGTGGTGAAAAGCAGCGTATCGCCATTGCACGCGTCATACTCAAGAATCCACGTATTCTCATCCTGGATGAGGCCACAAGTGCGCTTGATACGCACTCGGAGCGACTCATTCAAGCCGCCCTTGAACCATTGATGAAGGGACGCACGACGCTCGCTATCGCTCACCGTCTCTCTACTATTCTCTCAGCCGACATCATTCTGGTTGTTGACAAAGGCGAGGTTGTGGAGCGTGGTACACACCAGGAATTGTTAGAGCGCAATGGTCTCTATGCCCAACTGTACAACGAACAATTCTCTAAGAGCGTACAACAGGAACAAGCTGTAGCGTAAGAGTAAGATAAGGAGAACTATAACAATGGTATCAGTCTTAGATTTGACACAAGAGCGACACGCGCATATCGATCAGCGTTTGCGCAATGATTACGTGATCTGGCTCAACTCGGTCCGTCCTGATGGACGCCCACATGCGGTTGTCGTCTGGTTTCTGTGGGATGGCGAGTCCGTCCTGATTTTCAGTCGTCCTAAAAATCAGAAGGTACGCAATATACAGCATAATCAAAATGTGGTGCTTGCATTGGATAACACAGCCAATGGTGATGACCCAATCACACTCGAAGGAACTGCTACGCTGTTTGATCGAGGTAATATGGATATAACACCCTATGTCAAGAAATATGGAGAGGGCATCAAGGAGTTGGGTTTTACCCCAGAACAAATGGTGTCAGAGTACGGTCAGGCTATTCGTATTATACCAACACGTGTGATGTAATACGTTGTTAGATACAGGAACATGCAAAAGGCGGTGCGCAATTTGATCGCGCACCGCCTTTTGCATGTTCCTGTAAAGTTGTCTTATGTAAGACTTCCATACGTTCTTGTCTTTTTATATTCGATAAAGCCTCTCTTACAGCTTGTTAACGAGACTTCTCGTGGAATACACAATGAAGCCAGAACAAACGGGCAATAAAGTAGACATGTGTATACTATGTGCAGTTGGAAATGATGATCGTTGGGGTGCCAATTTGCTCTGTCGAGTGATGCTCTGACAAGTAAACACGAATATATTTTCCGAGCTAAAAACGTTGAGCATACTTGTTCCGTTTCTGCTGTGTTGAGAGTTATTCTTGCTACTTGCCCCCCGGGGTGTTGCTCCAGGCAAACTTTCCGGTCATCATTCCTACAGACTTTTTCGTCCTTTTTCCCCTCCGAGCTGTGGCGTGGGGTAAGCAACAATGGCGTTGCTTACTTCACGCCATTGGCGTTTTTGGGTATATTTCGTGTTTACTCATAACCTGAAATTGTATATCTATGCGTCTTACAGAAAGAAAAAAAGAGGTGGTGAGAGATGTTAGATATTACAACATTCTTTGCAGATAATGATCGTGTACAAGTATATCGTCCCGGTACGAGTGCGGAGAATGGACGCTACGTGCTGTACTGGATGCAACGTGCTCAGCGAGGACAGGACAATCACGCGCTTAACGCAGCTATCGCGTTAGGCAATGCACTACAAATTCCTGTTCTGGTGCTGTTTGTGGTCTCTCCATATCCAGCCGCGAACCTGCGCCATTATACGTTTATGCTTGAGGGTATCGAGGTCGCGGCGAAATATTTACAAAAGCGCGGTACTCCGCTTCTTATTCGTTTAGGTGTACCCTCCGAAGAGGTCGTGAACCTTGTGCAAGAATTACAGGTTGCGGCGGTTATCAGCGATGAAGCCGAATTGCGTACTCCACGCTCCTGGCGCGCCAAGGTCAAAGAACAACTACAGATTCCCTTTGCTTGTGTCGATGCTGATGTCGTCGTACCCAGCAAATACTTTCCAAATGAAGAGTGGGCCGCTCGTACGCTACGTCCCAAATTACAACGCATTTTGCCAACCCACCTGCAACCAATCGTCGATATAGGAACAGAACACCCATTATCGCAGGCACCCATTGATGCTGGTGAAACACAGAACCCACTTCATTATCTTTCAAATCTGCAAATTGACCGTAGTGTCGAGCCATCACAGCAGTTTCACGGTGGGCAAGATGAAGGCAAGCGGCGCATTGGCACGTTTATTAAAGAGCGACTCATGGGTTATGCGGAACGTCGTAATCTACCAGAGGTGTCTGAGACAAGCGAGCTTTCAGCCTATCTTCATTTTGGACATATCTCGGTACAACAAATGGCCTGGGATATTGAGCAACATGTGCCGGAGTCAACGGGTAGTGCGGAGATTGACGCAACCGGAGGACGTACCGCCTATTTGGAAGAGTTGATTGTACGTCGTGAGTTGGCAATCAACTTCGCTCTGCGCAATCCCCATTATGACACGCTCGAAGGCTGTCCCGATTGGGCAAAGAAGACACTCAAGAAGCACGAGAACGATCCTCGTGAATGGGTCTACACACGTGAGGAACTAGAGCAAGCTAGGACGCATGACGAGCTATGGAATGCCAGCCAGCGCGAAATGGAAACGACAGGTCGGATGCACGGCTACATGAGAATGTATTGGGCGAAGAAGATTCTCGAATGGACCGCTACACCTGAAGACGCGTTCAACGATGCTGTATACCTGAACGATAAATACGAGCTAGATGGGCGTGATGCCAATGGCTACACAGGTATCGCATGGGCTATTGGCGGTAAACATGATCGTCCGTGGGCACCTGAACGACCCATCTTTGGTCTCGTGCGCTACATGGCTCTCAGTGGTATGCAGCGCAAAATGGATACGCGCGCCTATATCTACAAATGGAGTAGGCGGTAGATTGCTATGGCTCGTAGCGATGCCAAGCATGACAGGGGCAAGCCCTGTCACTACTATAGACGGAACCTGCGTGGCTTCGCCTCACAGAGGCGAACAATATGGTAGTGACAGGGCTTGCCCCTGTCATGCTTCACGCCATTTTGTAGGCGTTATTCAAACGCGTGCAGATACGACCGTTCGGCCTCCCACATCTCGTCAAACATTGTGCTGATTTCTGCAGGAGAGCAAACGGCGGCTGTCAGTGGATCGAGCATCAGTGCATAGCGTGCCGCCTCTTTCTCGTGGTGAAGCAGTGCATCACGCATCAATGTATGTACTGTCATGTGCGTACGATTCAAGCCTGCAAGTTGCTCTGGTAAAGGTCCAAAGTGGCATGGTTGTACGCCGTTTGAGTCAACCAGACAGGCAACTTCTACACATCCGTCAGGAAGATTATCGATCAGGCCAGTGTTGCGCACATTTCCATATATCACGACTGGACGTTGCAATTGCATTGCCTCGATGATATAAGACCCATACTCATGGCTCCGGCTGAACGGCATCTCACGTGTACCTGCTAGCATCTCACGGATAGAAGCATCGTTTTGTTCTCTCCATGTAGGCCAGTTGTTCGCATAAAATCCCGTCTCGCCTAGATAGCCTGCCCGTGTATATCGCTCGATCAAATCTGGTCGTTTACGGAAATAGGGCACATATTCTGAAAAGTGACCGCTACTTTCCGTGACAAACGCGCCGAAGTAGCGCATCATCTCAAAGCGGATTGGGTCCTGTTCATAAATGGCAGGTATCTCGGCTCGTTCGCGCAGGCGCGGGTACATGTCCTGGCCTCGATAATGTAACTCTGTAAACCATGCATTGTGGTTAATGCCTGCACAACGCCATGTTAGTCCGTCATAAGGAACATCGAGGTAGCTCGCAAGTTGTTTTGTGGTTCCCTGCACACTATGACACAACCCAACAGTACGCATCGTTGTTCCAACAAGGGCTACAAGCGTGAGGATCGACATCGGATTTGTATAATTCAGGACGAGAGCTTGTGGACAGAGTTGCTCGGCATCGTGCAGAATGTCAAGCCATGCGGAGCCAGTACGCAAAGCCTTGAAGATGCCCCCTGGTCCAATAGTGTCACCAATACATTGGTTCACGCCATACTTCATTGGAATATCAAAGTCGTGACGTACATTGGCGAGACCCGCAACCTCGATAGAATTGATGAGAAAATCGCTACCGACTAGCGTGTCACGACGATTTGTAGAGGCCCGCACACTCCAGCGTTTTCCACTGTGGGTAACGAGTTGTTGTGCGATTTGCTGTGCGAGTTCAAGACGTGCTTCATCAACATCGACAAGCGCGAAACAGCCCTCATCTAGCCCTGGAATCTGCAAAATATCGGTCATAAGTTGACGTGCGAACACAGTACTGCCGGCACCTAAAAAGGTAATATATGGCATAGCTAATTAACATCCTTATACTACATTGCGTTTATCTCGACATCCGCCATCACCTCAACTTGTGCAGAGGGTGCGCGAATGTCGATGTCCAACTTGCCATCCTCGGCTCTGACGTGGACTTCGCCGTTTTCAGGAATATCGGCAAGCAGAATGCGCATGCTTAGTGGAACCGTCAGAAGTTTTTCGATGGCGCGGCGTAATGGACGCGCACCTTGTGTCTCACTAAAGCCCTCTTTGCACAACAAGTCTATCGCGCTCTCTTCCGTTTGCAGCGTCAATCCTTGCTCTAGCAGACGCGCCCCAAGCTCGTTCATCTGCAAACGTGTGATTGCGTGAGCCTGCTCCTGTTCCAATGGATGGAAGATCACTACCTCGTCGATACGATTGAGGAACTCTGGTCGGAACGTCTGGCGTAGACGTTCCAGGAGACGGTCACGCTGCATCTCTTCGGCATTGCCTTTAATAGTGGCACGGAAGCCATGCGGCATGGAACGACCAAGCATATCGGTCCCCACGTTCGAGGTCATAATCCAAATGGCATGTTGTGCATCGACCGTATGGCCCTGTGCATCAGTCAAACGGCCCGCATCAAAGACTTGTAGGAAGAGGTCGAATACCTCTGGATGCGCTTTCTCAACTTCGTCGAGCAAGACCACGCAATGCGGACGCCGACGCAATTTTCCTGTAAGTTGTCCCTCTTGATCGTAGCCCACATAGCCTGGAGGGGAACCGATCATACGTGAAACGGCATGCTTTTCCATGTATTCAGACATGTCAACACGAATGAGATGGTCTGGTGAGCCGAACACTTCTGATGCCAGCGCACGCGCGAGTTCTGTCTTACCAACACCCGTTGGTCCCAGGAACAGGAAGACGCCAGCAGGACGATTATGTGGCTTGAGGCCAGCACGCGCAACCTGAATAGCTTGACTGACACGTTTGACCGCCTCATTTTGTCCAATTACACGCGTCTTCAGGCGTGACTCAAGCGTGAGCAAACGGTCCCGCTCCTCGCGCCCTGGTGCACGTACTGGAATACCTGTACGTGCCGAGATTATCTCGGCGATCATCGGAGCGGTAATAATTGGTGATATCAGTTCTTCATCGTCCTCAAATACTGACTCTTCCTGCTCCACGACCTCTTCTTGCTCCAACGAGAAGACACGCGCCTGCGAACATGCCTCATCGAGGACACTACACGCCTTATCTGGTAAGCGCATATTGGGCAGATATTGAACCGAGAGATGCACGGCGGCTTCCAGTGCTTCATCAGTAATTGTTGCGTGATGGTGTTGCTCGTAGAGGTCGCGCATACCGCGTAGAATGGCTAACGCCTCTTCGGTGGTTGGTTCCTCAATTTGAATAGGCCGTAGACGGCGCTCCATCGCAGCATCTTTCTCAATCGTACGGTACTCTTGTGGTGTGGTAGCACCGATGCAGCGTAAGCGTCCACCTGCCAGTGCGGGTTTGAGAATACCAGCCGCGTCAATGCTCCCATCAGCCGCGCGGCCCGTTCCAATGAGCAAGTGCATCTCGTCGATAAAAAGAATGATGTTCCCACTACCCTCAGCCTCTTCTAAAACCTTGAGCAGTCGTTCCTCAAACTCACCACGATACTTGGTACCAGCGACAAGCGAACTTGCTGAAAGCTCGATCAAGCGTTTGCCGCGTAGTTCTTGTGGAACCTTGCCATCAACGATGCGTTGCGCGAGACCACCAACGATAGTCGTTTTACCTACGCCAGAGTCGCCTATCAAAATGGGATTGTTGCGATCTTTGAGCATCATCGTTTGCATAAGCTGACGAATCTCTTTGTCACGCCCGATCAATGGCGTCAACTGCTTATTGGCTGCTTGTTTGGTCAGGTCGCGCCCTAAGCGTTCCAATACTGACGCCCCACTTTTTGTGCCGCCATCTACATTGAGTCCTCCTGGTATATCCACTGGAGCAGGTTCGGGTACCGGGTTCGCAGATGGTACCAGTTCTAGCAATGCTCGTGCATTACTGGTGGTGATGAGATCAATGAGCTGCGCGGGATTAATACCCAATTTTGTGAGCAGTTCGTGCGTCACTCCATCACCTTCACCCAGGACCGCCTGGGCTATCGCTCGCTCATCAACCGCTGAAGTACCAGCACTTGCGGCGTTGCGCTCTGCCGTGAGCAATATTTCTTTACAGCGACGTGTCGGGAGAATTGGTGTATCGCTTGTGGCCTTGCCAGAACCGAGCGCGAGACGGATTACATCACGTACTTGCTTGGAAGAGAAGCCGAGGCTACGAAGCGCATCTTGCGTACAGCCACCATCAAGTTTTGTGAGCGCGATAAAAAGATGTGGCGTGCCTAAATAGTCTTTATGCATGCGACGTGCTTCACCCAATGCGAGTTCGAGGACTGCCCGCAGGAAGCGACGATCTGGTGAGTTCGCGGAAGGGAAGAGCGGTGCCATAATGTGAGTATCCTCTAACGCATCAAGCCGTGGCTCAGCGGTGCGCTCTTTATTCGTAAGCGAGCCAACGACTAAGCGTTGTGTAGGGTCTCCATAAAGCACAAAGCTCATCCATGATGTGTCGTCAGGATGTTGTTGCATCATCGCCACGCGTGTACGAC
Source organism: uncultured Ktedonobacterales bacterium (assembly GCA_964657325.1). GTDB lineage: Bacteria > Chloroflexota > Ktedonobacteria > Ktedonobacterales > Ktedonobacteraceae > JBBQVS01. The sequence continues at coordinate 8,988 of CAZZVE010000093.1, read as the reverse complement.
GCAACGCCTCACCGAGCATAACGCCATCGCCAATATCTTGATAGAACAGCGAGGTAAATTCACGTGTACGTAGTGTATTGACGGGCCAACGTAACGAGACAACTGAACCTGCACCTGCTGTTAGCAAGTGTGTAGCGACGCGCTCCATAGTCTCATCGCGCTCTTGCTGATTAGAAATTCCCTGTCCATTGCGGTGTTGTCGCTCTTCCTCGTGGTAGCTCAAGAAAATAAGTGGTCGTTTGGGTAACGATTGAAAGAGTTGCTCGACAGCACCACCATCCAGGCGTGAGTTGCCTGCAAGGGCCAGTACAGGTTCCCCTGTAGGAGTAGAGAGTGGAAATGGACCCGCGTAGTGAATCACATGCGGATTATCAGCACTCAGACGCATACGCATCTCTAGCTGATTTGCTTGCTGTCGATAGAGAATGATGCGTGCGATGGATTCAGGAAGAGTTGTGCAGAGAGTCGCTACTTCTTCCTCAGCACCGCTACGTTCGCCAGTGGGATTGACAAGAAAGAGGACTGAAAGCCCCTGGGCCTCGCGGCGGCCCAATTTACGCATCGGTCGTTCTGGAAAAGAGGCACGATTCAGTACGTCACGTCCAGTTTGCGCCACACGTCCCACACTTGCGTACTGCGCGACATAATGTCCCATCGGTTTTGCTTGCGCGTCGAAGAGTAGTTCCCAGGGAATATCGGGCGTATTCGTGTTGAGGATAAGCGCGGTATCCAGGTGGCGCAACATTTCCTGTACTTGTGTAGGTAGCAATGCTTCAAAGAGGAAGCGACCAAGTGTCACAAGTGTGTCATTGACAGCACCGAGTTTGACGGTCTGGCGTTTCACCTCTGCCTGTGCCAGTGTGTACATAGATTGTGCCGCTGTTTGCAGGTTGCGGCGCAATCGTTCGCGTATCTCGTTTGTAAGGTCAGTTGTGTAGTCCTGACCTATGGAAGTAGGACTATCGGGAAGATCAAGACGAAAACGATATGCGGCGTCAGTGCGCGTAATATTCAGAATAGTTGGTTGTTCCATAGATAACTTCTCTTCTACAATCTTCCCACAACATCATATGCTCATGTAGCATAGATGATTTCCTACAAAAACAATAAATCTCTTTATATACGGGTAAACGCAATCGGGGCATTTACATCAATTCTGCTGATAAGTGCATATAGCAGAATCAGTATACGTGGCAATAGATGTAAGTGTCAATAGTTGTGTTGCCACCGCTACATCATGTGTCTTTGCACCACCCTTGTTGTCTATTACAACCTTGGTTGCACATAACAACTTGTATTTGCTCCATTTTCTGCGTTGGGTGCGACTAATGAGAATGTTTCATCGCGGCTTAGCACGGTATGAAAGTACTTGCCTGTTGTCTTGAGAACAGAGCAATCCCCTGGCGTTGGTAAAATGGTCACGTCCATATCGGGATAGGTACCTGATTGACGCTGTACCAATAGGTTATAGGCATCATGTCCCATTGGTGGCACATACCATGAAAGAGTCAATGTTGCGTCACAATTCTTTGGGATAAGAACCCATCCCGCATACATGCTGCGTTGCGACTCATCGCTAACCATGTTCGTTGGTGGTCCTTCCTTGTTCAATGGATGATTACGCCCATTATTCGGGTCGGTGATCTGGTTTGTCTCGACCATCGGGTCACTTTGATTAGCCGGACACATCAGGTCGCCATCGCCATAGGCATCATACGTTGGGCATGCTCCAATACCTGCATACGTACTGCAATAGGGCTGACCTAATTGTTCAAAGCCGTTGCCCTCTAAGAATTTTGCATTGGGTGGCACGTAGACACGAACATAATCGTGATAGGTGTCAGGGCCATAGATTTGGTCTATCACATGATAGACAAGGTGTATCTGTAACGCGTGTGTTGCACCACCGTTTGCATCGAGCGTTACGGTATCGTGCATACGCGTTTGCACATACTGCGAACCTTTATTCGCGCTTACATTGGCTTGTACAACAAAGAGACCATCATGCGTCGTCGAACGATCCATTACAGCCGCCGCATCATATTTAACGAGTAAATTTTCGATTTGTGTGTTTGTCACAAACACCTGTAAATCTCGCGTCTTCAAAGCATGCAACATCTCATCCGCGATACCAATTAAATCGCTTACCTGTGCATGCTTGACTTTATCCATCAACAGCTTGGTCACACGACCTGTAAACAGTTTGCGGGCCGCATCAGGATCATAGACATGCTCAACAAGCTCTTCTTTACGAATGCCTACGTTATCGAGTTGATAGTAGTGCAACTTGCTTTCAACATTCGTCGCCGTAATCGTTTCATTGTATCCAGGCACATAAAGAGGTCCTGTCGCGGCAATGACACGCGAGATAAGAAATGGCGAAAAGACAATCACGCCATCGACTGCATGTTGAAACTCGTACTTGTAGGTATTGATCGCGAGACGCGCCGACGTAGGAAAGTCGGCGGAGAGATTCGAGTCGCGTAAGCCCCAATTTGCGATAGGCCACCATGACTGATACGCTGCTGGCGGTGTCTTACCGTTGTTGGGCGCGTTGTCTCTATATTCAAATAACGCAATATTTTGTAGTTTGAACGGCCCCATGCGTCCACCGTTCAACGAGAGTTCGCCGAACTGTCCCGTAAAACCGCCCGTCGCGCGCAACTCTGCTCGGTCCGTTGTTTGAACCAGGAAGGTGCGTGGCTGACCAACACCCAGCACCCAACCCATCGCATCCATGAGATTTTGTGCTTGTGACATATCTGTCACGGCTAATGGTATAAGTTGGATTGCTTGCATAATTTGTTCTCGCTGTGTCTCACTTATGGGAAAGATATCGAGCGAGAGTGATGGTGTTTGTGCCTGAATATCCTTCATTAAGGGCAAACTATATTGTATAACTGAACGAGCTTCCGCCAGCATTGCGGGTGTAACTAGTGGTTGTGATGATGCTGCAAGGACCGAACTATGTAGTGCAGGCGCAAAGTCTATCGCCATTTTTGTCAATGCTTGCCCAATGTCCGATGCATCAGTTCCAATTTGGCAGAGTGCGAGTGCCGAGGCAATATATTTCGGGAATCCACTCCCGGCAGCTGTAACATAGACATTCTGCGTAAGTTCTGTGTGTAGTATTTTGAAGTCGTCACGCGCGTCCTGTAATTCTGTCTGCACCTGATGTAATTTATTGATATCCAGGTTGGTTGGATGCGCTTTAAGGTCATTGGCGAGCGTACGTACGTGCAGCAAATGTTGCACACCGCTATAACCATGACTGTACATCTCATACATGCTCATACTATCTGCGATGCTAAAAATAGTAGGAAGAATCATACCAAGCAAAAAGATGAGCAATAAAAATTTTGCACGCGCCGAGTGCGGTGGTGGTGGTAGTATCCTTTGTGTAACAGGTGTTACAGGTCTCACCGATGCAACTTGTCCAACTCTTGGCGACGGTATAGAGGCTAAAACAGGTTCGTGTCTTCCTGAAAACGAATTGTTATATGGACTTGATGGAGGTTGTTGCATTATCGCGGGTTGTGGTCGCGCTGCCATCACGTGTCTTTGTACACTATTCTGGCTCGCTACCGCGACGTGCTTCAAGCTATCAACCTTGAACCGCTTCTCCTGGCTACGAGGATCAGCTCTTGAGTCGGTTGAAGGAAAACTTGTTGCCGCCCTCTGCATATCCGCTAACATAAACGGAGGAATTTGAGCTTCGCCTTGCTCTGATGTGGTCATAGGCGACATACTGCCACCTATCGAACGTGCATACGGATTGACATTTGTGTATTGAGGATGTGCAGGGGGAGTGTCGTTTTGTACGGGCGCGCCAGGAACAAAAGGTGGTCTAAATAATCCTTTTGATGGATGCTTCGTTGAAATTCCATTGCTTTGCCCTGAGTCAGGCATACCAGACGTGTTCGACATATCGGACATACAACCCCTTTATAAACGGAAAACAAGTGTAGATGCATATTGTTTTTAAATATGGCATAGAGCGTATAAGGTCTTATAAATCATAACGTACTACGGTCCGGTTTGTTTCTTTTTGTATCTTCTGTCTACCCATTTATCTCATAGGGCAGGTATGATAAAATAAGTTTTATGCTAAGAACACTTACTGCTACACGCTATGTGACGCCATTACGAGAAGGCGGCTCTCTGCCAGCAATTGTCGAGGCGGAGGATGATGGCTTATATGTTCTCAAGTTCCGTGGTGCGGGTCAAGGCCCGAAATCGCTGATCGCGGAACTCGTGGCGGGCGAGATTGCACGTGCACTCGGCCTTATGGTGCCAGAAATCGTGTTTATGGAGCTAGATGCCGCTTTGGGGCGTAACGAGCCAGACTACGAAATATATAACTTAATCAAGGCAAGCGTGGGCCGCAACCTCGCGCTTGACTACCTGCCGGGATCGCTTACGTTTGATGCGATAGATGCGCGTCTGGTTGACCCGCTCTTAGCGTCGTCGATTGTCTGGTTCGACGCTTACGTCTCCAACGTTGATCGTACACCGCGCAATACGAACATGCTCTTCTGGCACAAACGCCTGTACTTAATCGATCATGGTGCCTCGCTCTATTTTCATCATACGGGCGTAAACTACCTGGAACGGAGCCATTCGCCCTTTGCTCAGATCAAAGATCATGTGTTATTGCGTGTCGCTACGCAACTTCCAGAGGCCGATGCGCTACTCAAGAGCCGTTTGAACGAGTCTCTGCTTGAGGGTATCATCGCTGCCATTCCCGATGAGTGGCTAGGCGAAGACCCACTTTTTGCCTCGAAAGAGGAGCACCGAGCGGCATATCTCGCGTATCTACTGGACCGTTTAGCGTTCTCACAGGTTTTTGTAGAGGAGGCTTTGCATGCACGCGCTAGCCTCGTTTGACTACGCCGTTGTGCGCGTAGTGCCACGCGTCGAACGTGGTGAATTTCTTAACGTCGGCGTCATTCTCTTTTGTCGCCCACGCCGCTTCCTCCATACTCGTATCGCGCTCGATGTGCAACGTCTAAGCGCGTTCGCGCCATCACTCGATATAGATGAAGTGAACTATCATCTTGACCTGCTCGTCCGCGTCTCCACAGGAGGCAAAGATGCCGGTCTTATCGGAGAACTCTCGCAATCCGAACGCTTTCACTGGCTTGTCGCCCCTCGCAGCACCATCATTCAGACCTCACCCATGCATAGTGGCCTGTGTGCCGACCCTCAAGAGATGTTAGATGCATTAATGGAGAAAATGGTGTATGTAACACACCCATTGGGGCCATAAATGTGTGAATGAGCGAACAAATTGATGGAGATACGTCATCTGTAGGTGTCTAATTCTATTCTACCATTACATGCGTAATGTGTTGCAAGCAAAAGGCTACTCAGTAACCTACGTAGAATATGCAGGTGGGCATGATCTCTTATGGGGAGGGATGACGTTAGCTGATGGATTGAAGGAACTTTTGAACGTTCATCATCGGTAGGGGCAGCAATGCATTGCTGCCCCTACCGCGTCCACATCTATCGTTGACCTCTACAAATTTGTACACATCCACCCCATCAACCTACGTGTAGTATATAGCGAAAGCTTATCACAACAAACACATAGAAGAGGTTTAGTTATAACATGGCACAAAAACTTACAGGCAAAGTCGCACTTGTTACAGGTGCATCATCGGGCATTGGCGAGGCTACAGCGTTAGCGTTGGCGGCAGAGGGTGCTGCCGTCGCGATCTCGGCACGACGTGAGGACCGCTTACAAGAATTGGTCAAGCGCATCACTGATAATGGTGGCAAGGCGTATCCAATTGTGTCGGACGTGACGGAAGAGGCACAGGCTAACGAAATCGTCCAGAAAACCAAAAGCGAACTTGGACGTGTTGATATCCTTGTCAACAACGCAGGCTTAATGCTCCTTGGCATGATTGAGGGCGCGAATACCGAAGACTGGCGACGGATGATAAACACTAATGTGCTTGGTCTCATGTATGCCACACATGCAGTTCTGCCAATCATGAAGCAGCAAAATAGCGGGCATATCGTCAATATCTCGTCGGTTGCTGGCAGAACTGCTCGTGCTGGTAGTGGTGTCTATAATGCCTCCAAGTGGGGCGTCGTTGCGTTCTCCGAGGCATTGAGGCAAGAGGTACTCAAGTATCATGTCCGTGTGACGATCATTGAGCCAGGGGCAGTAGCAACTGAACTTACCAGTCACATCACTGATCCAACCGCGAAAAAAAGTAGTGAGGATTTTGCAAAGTCAATAACACCGCTCGAAAGCGAGGACATTGCAGCCGCTATTCTCTATGCTGTCACTCAACCTGACCGTGTAGACGTAAATGAAATTTTGATTCGCCCTACAGAACAGGAGCGTTAATCAATAAAAAATTCGGGGTGTTGCACGAATACTTGTGCAACACCCCGAATTTTTTATGTTACTTTTTCTCTTCAGCCTCGGCCTGTTCCTCATAGAATTCGCTGATGTTCTCGTAGATGCCATCAGGAAAATGCAGTTCCTGATAAACATTGCATGACCCTGGATCGTCGGGCGTTGGGCAAATCGGAAAATCTTGCTTTGACTGCCATTCTATAATACGCTCACGCTTTGGCGGGTTGTAGTCACGCGCCTTGACCTGATGCAATAGGGCGCGTGCCTCTGTCGCGTTGTGATCAGGCTGGTGGCTTAACATCTCAACAATCTCGTCTTCGGGCAGGAAGTGACGGGCAATCATCACAAATGTAAGACGCCCATAATGTCCAATGTCGGTCCCCTGTTTGAGTGCATCCAACAGGTGCGCCATCATAGGTGAGTCTTGCATATTCTCGCTTTGTGTTTCGTGTCCAGATGTATGTGATTGAGTCATTTTTGTATATTCCTTTCAACAAAGATATCTCTATCTCCTATATACACGTATCGCAAGCTATATCATATACAAAATTATAGAACGTAAATTCTAGTTTGACAAGCTGGACAGAATACTAATATGAAATTGTGTGGTACGAGCATGACGGGGCTTGCCCCTGTCATGCTCGTACCCTTGTCACCCTACCTATGAACCGCTTACCTACAGGGTACTGTGCTCATTTCTCTTTCTTGCACACGTGCAAGCATGCAGCGAAGATCATCATAGTGTGCATCCTCAACAGGCACGAGACGTTCTATCAAGCCAATGTGCAAGCCTCTGGCACCATCGACATCCTTGTGCATGGTACAAAGTATCTCCTGTATATGGCGTCGCGTCTGTGCATCTACATGTGTGGATGCGACGATAGGCGGAATCGTTGATGGACCTAACATCTCGACCACACGTAACTGCTGGGCAAGTTCTGGCTTTTGCTGAAACCATGCGTCAAGGACGTGCGAATCGATAGCGGCAGCATCAGCTTTACTTTCAAGAACGGCTTGCAGAGATGCGGAATGCGAACCTGTTTTAAGCATCGAACCGAAATGCGCGAAGGTTTTTCCTCTGAGAAGCAAGCTATAGCTGACGATATTGTAGCCAGAATGTGATGCCTCTTCGTTGAATGCCCAACGTGCACCTTGTAAGGCATCAAATGAGGTATATGAACTATCGTGCCGCACGATGACATCGGAATAGTACAGGGGCTTACCGGAATAGCGTTCCCCTCTCACAACAGGAGCAGCCAGCAGTTCTATAGGACGAGGTTGAAACATCTTGGCATACAGCAGACCACACAAAAAGCCAACATCAGCCTCCCCTGTAGCAAAATCGTCCAGGGATTGACCGACATAGAGTGTTGTGGGAATGCCTAAACGCTCCCCAACATATCGCGCGATGTGCGCGTATGTATCGTACAGGACAGGCGAAAGAAAGGTAGCAAATCGTAGCATCAGCTTTTCCAATCTACCAGAAATTCCTGATCCTTATGTTCCACCTGTGTGCCTAGCATTGGATGCAGTTCCATCGCGGGTGAGTATTTGCTGGCGGGAGCGGTACGTCCTAGTGCCTCCGCCATTGCGCGTACATACTGTGGTGCGCCACCACAGCAGATACCAATATAGTTGACGCCAATCTGTTGTGCCTTTCGTGCGAAATCCGCCATCTCGAAGCGGTTGTGTAGAAATGGCTCAAGGGCAAGCGGAAAGGCGCGTTGTCCATTGTCTAGCTCTAACGCCTCAAAGGTGGGATGCTGTGCATTCGTTTTGTAGGGAACAGGTTGTGCCGCAACATAGCAACTCACGGTAGAACGCACTTGCTCTATAATGGGTAGCATCGTTTCCGGTCCCCGATCACAATTGAGACCTACAATATCTGCTCCTGCATCGGCAAGGCGTTTACATGCCTCAACGTAGTCGTAGCCATCGCGTGTCTGATCTTTTTGCACTGACGCAAGTGTAACCATCGCGGGTAGCTTGAGTTCTTTAATCACATCCAGCGCAATCAATGCCTCGCCTAAATAGTCATTGGTTTCGGCGATTACAAAGTCGATGCCCTCTTCGACAGCCCAGCCAAGTTGCTCCTCATACATAGCGCGTACAACTTTCGCTGACTCCTCATGATTTTGAGGGTCATAGGCCCACGTGTTACAGATATTGCCCGCGACGAGTGCATCGCCTTCATGTGCAACCTCGTTAGCGAGACGCACCGCTTGCCTATTCATACGTTCGAGATCGTTTTCGCGCCCAACATCCTTCAATTTTTCGCGGTGAGCATAGTAGGTAAGCGCAACCATAACATCGCTGCCTGCACGCAAAAACTCGCGGTGCAGTTCTTTGACCGCCTCTGGAAAATCCAGCACGACCTCTGGCACATAGGGACCCGCTTTAATATAGCCTCTACGCTCTAGCTCGAAGACATAACCTTCCGAACCAAGTACCACCCCTTGCTGTAAACGCTGTAAAATACCGCGTGTTGTTCTCTGTTGCATAATGTTTTCTCTCTTTCTACGTGCGATATCGTGTCAATTATCAGATGAATGAGGAACCAGGGCACCCGCAAGGGGATGCCCCTCCCATGTTACGGTTCATCGCTATCCCAT
>CAZZVE010000092.1:4744-19065 GCA_964657325.1 uncultured Ktedonobacterales bacterium | reverse complement strand
AAAGCCACGCGACACTGTGTATAGAAGTGACAGGGCTTGCCCCTGTCACGTCCCCTACAACTCGATACGCGATTACAAACACAACAATTCTTATCCTGATGTCTATGGGCGCAATGAATTGCGGCCCCTACCGGCTCTATCCATGTTCTACATGCCAAACGTATTGAACAAGAACGCCAACATGTCGCTCCGTTCCTCAATAATCTTGGCGGTAGGTTTGCCGAGGCCATGTCCGGCTTTGAGTTCGAGACGTAGCAAAGGTGGATTTTCGCCACTATGCGCTCGTTGCAGAGTTGCGGTAAATTTCTTGGCATGGGCAGGTACAACACGATCATCAGTATCTGCCGTCATGATGAGCGTAGGCGGGTAGTGAACGCCCTCTTTGACGTTGTGCAAAGGCGAATAGGCATAGAGGAACTTGAAATCCTCCGCGTTATGCTCGGCATCGCCGTAATCGGATATCCAGTAGCGTCCAACAGTGAAACGGTGGTAGCGCAACATGTCAATGACAGGAACTTCACACACAACGGCCCCCCAGAGATCCGGCCTTTGTACAAGACAAGTAGCGGTTAACAGACCGCCATTGCTCCCACCATTGATTGCCAGCTTCGGTGTACTTGTGTATTTGTTGGCAATGAGCCACTCACCAGCAGCGATAAAATCGTCAAAGACGTTTTGCTTTTTGCCGAGGACGCCTGCTTGATGCCACTCTTCGCCATATTCGCCCCCACCACGTAGATTCGCTACTGCATAGATACCTCCACTTTCGACCCACAAGAGCGCAACGAGTGAAAACATCGGTGTCAGGCTGACGTTAAAGCCGCCATAACCGTAGAGCAATGTCGGGTTCGCGCCATCATTCACCATATCCTTTTTATGTGTCAGGAACATCGGAATGCGTGTGCCATCCTTTGAGGGATAAAAGACTTGTTCTGTCTCGTAATTGCTAGCATCAAAGTGAATTGCTGGCTCACGTAGAAGCGTTAGGGTATCAGTTGTGAAGTCATAGCGATAGACGCTGGAAGGCACAAGGTACGAAGTAAAACTAAAGAATAGTTCGTTGCTATCCACTTCGCCAGAAATTTCTACAAGAGAGCCGAGCGTGGGCAACGTGATTTCACCTAACAAACGCCCATCTTCTATAGCGTAACGCTTTATTTGGTGATGAGCGTCATGCAAATACACGACAATGAATTGGTGATTGACGATAAGCGCGAACGCAACGACATCGTTTTGTTGTGGCACCAATTCTTTCCAGTTGGCTCGATTAGGTTCACGGATATCAATAGCAATGATACGACTCCGAGGCGCGTGTAGGTCGGTCTTGAAGTAGAAAACAGGACCATCATTTCCAATAAATGTATAGTCCGCGTCTGCTTCGTCCAAAAGACGAACAAAAGGTGTGGTGCTATCAACTTCACGATAGTAAATGCGATTCTGCTGGTCGGTACCGTGCCAGACATTGAGGACAAGATATTTGCCATCATCGGTCACGGTTGGATCAAAGGCTAGTTCTTTCGCATCAGGTCGCTCAAAGATAAGCGAATCTGCTGTCTGTGGTGTACCAAGCATGTGCAGATACACCTTGTTGAAGTTTGTCGCATCTTCTTCCGGCACAGTCCCAGGTTCTGGAAAGCGGCTATAGTAGAAACCCTGGGCATCACGTCGCCACGCGAGCGAACTAAACTTTGTCCATGAAATTACTTCATCGAAGTCGCGACCCTCATCGACACGTCGCACTCTCACCTCCTGCCAATCACTACCACTGGTCGAAGTGCCATAGGCAAGGAGTTTGCCATCTTCACTAAACGAACGATTGACAAGAGCAACAGTACCATCAGCACTTAACGTATTAGGATCAAGAACAAGAGTTGCTTCCCCATTCAGTGTAGCTTGTCTATACAGCACAAACTGGTTTTGTAGCCCCGTGTTTTTGGAAAAGTAATAGCGGTCTCCCCGTTTGTTCGGTACGGTATATTTGGGATAATCGTACAGCTCGGTGAAGCGCGTCTGAATTCGCTCGCGTTCCTTCAGCGTGGCAAGGTAGGCACGCGTCACGGCGTCCTGAGCCTCTGACCACGCCTGTGTTTCAGCCGATGCGGCATCTTCAAGCCAACGATAAGGGTCCGCGACCTGTGTGCCATGATAAAACTCAACAGTACCATCACGATGCGTCTGTGGAATGTTCAAAACAATGTCTCCTATTAGAAATAATCACCTGCTACGCTTGGCATCTAGGCGAGACGAAAATCCCTGTATGGGTCTGCTTTAGCACACCCTCCTGGCATTCACAAATGTTGGAGGACATAATAAACGTTTCAATATCCCGCAACAGTGCCCATTGCCAAGAGGGTGTGCTAAAGCAGACCCGTACAGGAATTCTAATTTTGTATTATCCTTTACACTGCCACATTGGTTGAGCGTCCATAAGGTTTTTCGGGATCGATCAGCACGTTGATACACGCAGGTAGACCAGAGGCGAAAGCTCGTTCTAACGCAGGTCGAATATCTTCTGGTCGCTCGACGAGTTCGCCATAGCCACCTAGAGCTTCAACCATCTTGTCATAGCGAATGCCAGGGGAAAGTTCAGCCGCTGTCGCATGTCCAATCATCGCGCGTTGTGGATGCTTGATCTGTCCCCAGGCACCATCATTCCCGATAATCGCCACAATCGGCAATTTCTGACGCGCCATGCTCTCGAACTCCATACCGTTGAGGCCAAAGGCACCGTCACCACTCAAGAGAAGCACCTTCTTGCCGGGTCGTGCGAGTTGAGCCGCCATCGCAAAACCTGTCCCTGTACCCAAACAGCCCATCGGTCCCGCGTCGAGCCAGTATCCCGGCTTAGCCACGTTGATGACTTTGCCACCGTAGCTCACGATATCACCACCATCACCGACGACGGTTGTGTCTTCGTCAATAAAATCGCGTATCTCACGACAGAAGCGCATAGGATGCATGGGAACCGCGTCCGAGTTGAGCGCGGCAGCATCGCGTTCAAGACCGCGCTTCTCTTCATTGCGAATATAGGCTAACCACTCCTCGTTCGCAATTGACTTAGCAGCCTCGGTAACTTGACTCATACTCAAGCCCACATCGCCCACAAGTCCAACGGCTGCCCCACGATTGACGCCGATATCCTCAGCTGCGAGGTCAAACCACAACACGTTTGCCTCGGCAGGAATGAGCGGAGGCTGACCGTGATTGAGACGGAAATCCATTTTCGTACCGATGGCGAGAATGGTATCAGCACCCTCTAGGGCTTTGCGGCGCGAGGATGTAAAGAACAGGGGATGTGTTGGCGGTAAACAGCCACGACCTGCACCATTGAGATAGACGGGGGCTGAAATGCGTTCCGCGAGTTGACGCAGAGGTTCAGCTGCATTCGACCACCAGACAGCAGTGCCAGCCATAATAACGGGACGTTTTGCCTTTTCGAGGAGCGCGGCGGCCTGTACTACTGCGTCAGGGTCAGGCGCGCTACGACCACCAGCACGATAGTTCGACGGTTCACCGAGGTCAAAGAGCGTGTCGGTATCAGCAAAATTGTTGAGGACGTCCATCGGCATTTCCAGGAAGGTCGGCCCGGGTTTTCCGCTCAACATCTGTCGAAAAGCAATACCCACGTATTCGCCGAGCCGCGAGGTCTCATGCACTGTGCGTGCCCACTTTGTTATTGGACGCAACAGGTCTATCTGTCCCATCTCCTGTAACGCGCCGCGGTCCCAAAAACCAAGTGGGGCCGCGCCACCAATGACCAGAATAGGGCTACCCGCAAGATAGGCGTTCGCCACACCCGTTACACCATCAGTCACGCCAGGACCTGCTGTAAGTAGAGCAACGCCGGGCTTACGTGTCGTTTTGGCCCAACCCTCTGCCGCATGAACGGCGGCTTGCTCATGACGTGTATCGACAACGCGAATACCTTCGCGCAAACAACCATCATAAATACCCGCAATATGTCCACCACTTAGCGTAAAGACGACCTCGACCCCTTCACGTTTCAACATCCTGGCAACCAGCCAGCCTCCATGTATCAAACCCATGATGCGCTCCTTTGTGTATCATAGAGAAACAAAAAATACGTTACCCTTATGATATCACGGTAGGGGTAGCAATTCATTGCGCCCAATGACGGGGGAGGTGGGACAAATGTCCCCAAAACGCAGCTCGTGGCAAGGTGAACCCCTCCCTGCCCATCTCTGGGCGCAATGAATTGCTGCCCCTACCGCGTGTGAGTACACGTACTGTGATGTGAATAGACGTTATTCTACCCCAATATCCCATGCTTGTTGCAGGTCGGCTTTAGAGTAACATTGAAAGGCCATGAGCGTATTCGTTTTGACAATTGCTGGTATGCGTACCATGTGTGCAGTCACAACATCAGAGAGATCTTCATAGTGTTGCAGGCGCAGCAATGCCACAAGGTCATACTCGCCTGTAACGGAATAGACCTCTGCCACGCCTTCGACCTCTAACAATTTTTGCGCGGTCTGGTTGACCTCGCCACGCTGCACGTTCAATAAGACAACGGCGGATATCATGAGTGAGTCTCCTTTTTTTCATGGATTTCATGTGTATAATAGGCGCAATGCGCCTATTATACACATGAAATCCATTTGATTATTTTTTCGCCAGCGCGAACGCTTTTGCTATTTGCGTCTTGTCGTGTTCCCAATCCTCTTTGTCTTTGTCGTCGGTACGAATAGGCGTTTCTAAGATAACGGCTACATGCTCAAGGCGCGGGTCTGTCAGCAGAGTACGCAAACCCTCTTCGCCGATGATACCCTCGCCAAGCCGGGCGTGAACGTCGCGGTGACTACCAAGTGCCATCTCAGTATCGTTTAGGTGAAGCACCTTGAGCCGCTTGAGTCCTACTGTTTCGTCAAAATGATTCAACACCTGTAACGCGGCTTCTCCGCTTCCGATATCGTGTCCCGCACCCCAGAGGTGTGCGGTATCGAGACAGACGCCTACACGCTCTCCAATGTCTTCTGGTAATAAGTGTAACACGTGTGCGAGTTGCTCGAAACTATGCCCAACAGCATTACCCGCGCCGACATCATTTTCGAGAAGCAACATAACCGATTGGAGCGACTCCGCTATGACGCGCTCGACACCTTGCGCGATACGCATTACACCAGCCTCGACACCTGAACCACGATGACTGCCTGTATGGAAGACGACATAAGATGCACCTATCAGTGCGCCACGTTGCATCGTCCACGTTAGTAGCGCGATAGATTTTTCCCAGATAAGCGCGTCAGGTGAGGCGAGATTGATGAGATAGGGGGCATGAATCACGACAGGCGCGAGGGCAAGAGCTTCAGTCGCTGCTTTAAATGCTGCACTACCAGCAGGATCATCCGCCGTTGGTCGCCACCCCGTTGGGTTGCTGACAAAGACCTGTATCGTCTCGCAGCCAAGCGATACAGCACATTCAGCCGCTTTGACCATCTTTGAATGAGTCGGCATATGACGACCGATACGCATAAAAATCTTTCCTCTAAACGATTGTAATCATTGATTACAACTATAGGGGCGCAATTGATTGCGCCCTTCTTAAACGTCGTGCATGTCGAAGGGCGCAATCAATTGCGCCCCTACAGTTGTTACGTTTGTATTTCCAATTGCGTGAACTCCTGCCCCTCTTGCACATTCGGTAATTGTTCTAAAGAGGTTAGGCCAAAGAGTTGTAGAAATTCGGATGTTGTGGCGAAGAGCGCAGGTCGTCCCACGCTTTGGGCGCGCCCAACCTCTATGACCAGGCCATGTTGTAGCAGACTCGCCAGAGCACGATCACTATTTACGCCGCGTACTCCCTCGATTTGACCGCGAGTAATTGGTTGACGATAGGCAATCACGGCTAGCGTTTCTAATGCAGAGGAGGTCAATTTCGCGGTCATGGGTAAACCGAGCAATGCAGCAATGTACTGAGCGTTCTCTGGCGCGGTCACAAGCTGCACTTGTTCGCCTAGACGCTGCAAACGGATACCACGTTCTTGCTTGACCAGCTCGTTTTCCAAGAGTTGTAAGCCTGCAACGAAACGAGCTTCATCAAGTGCTAAAAGCTTGCGTAACTCGGCTCGTTCAAGTGGGCGACCAGAGACAAACAGCACGCTTTCAATCGCAGCCGCACATTGTTTATCGGTAAGCAATATAGATACTGGTGATTGGTGAGTCTGTAGCTTCTGCATGGTGAGAGGATTATAACACGCTACGAAGACATACGGTAGGGGTCTAATTCATTACACTCTGGTGGCAATTAACAAATGTTGCAGGACATGAATACTGTTTCAACATACCCGAACATTGTGGATTGCCACCAGGGTGTAATGAATTAGACCCCTACGTGTCGTCATAATATATTTTTATAGCTATATAACGTGTGTAAACACATAAACATGAAGCCAATGCATGGACGGTTTAGTTGGCGTAGTGTCCTGTTTGTGCCGATTGTTGCTGTGTTGGCATGTGCGTAATTGTTGCGAGGGGAGCATCACCTGCTACACAGGCGCGCAGGTCCTCGCGGTAGAAACGCCAGGTGCTACCCACTTTATGACCAGTAAGCTGGCCTGACCACATTAAACGATAGAGGGTGGAGCGGCTTACGCGGAGGTAGCTCATCGCTTCTTTGAATGTCAGCAGGACATCATCTTGAACCATCTGCACAACCATGGTGTTCTCTCCTTGTTTTTCTAAGCTGAAATAAATCTGCTATACATAAATAGATGGACATGAATAAAAACGGATGCAAATAGATGTATACAATGGAGCAGAGTCACTAGTGTGTATTCTAGCAACCGATGCAATTTACTGTCTCATTGCATACTATGATAACCAATCATGACGCGTTTCCGTATTGAGAAGTAGTTACGAAGTGGTTAAGATTGTAGGATTGATGATGCTCTATCTCCACTTCTGTATCCACTGCGATCTCAATCAAACCAATTATAGCCCCTTGTATATTCCCCTAAATGCTGCTATCATCTACTCGAAAATGCTTCAGGTTGATGATTGACACGAAGGAGGTTTTATCTTGACTTGTCCTAATTGTAAGAGCCAGGTAGCTGATGGCATTAAATTCTGTGGTGTGTGCGGAGCACCACTGCAACAGGTGGGTCAGCAACCCTCGTCACCTTCGCAACCACCCTACTATAACGCGCCACAGGGTCCGCAGTATGGTACACCCCCGCCACCGCGCGGGCAATACGGCACACCGCCACCACAAGGGCAATATGGCACACCGCCACCACCACAAGGAGCATATGTGCCGCCAAATCAGTACGAAGAATACACAAGTAGCCCACTCGGTGCTTCGGAGCCAAAAGCTGAGCTTCACAATCCTAAAGGGCCATTGCACGTCGCTGATATGACAATTTCTATTGAGGGTGAATTGGTACCAGTCGTAGATATTATGCTGGGCAATTCGATGCCGATCTACTTTGAGCACCATATTCTCCTGTGGAAACATCCAGGCGTGCAAATTGGCTTCAAGACTGTGAAAGGTATGGCAAAGCGTCTCTTCGCAGGTCTACAAATCTTCATCAGTGAGGCACAGGGACCCGGCAATATTTCGTTCTCGCGTGACTCAGTAGGTCAGATTGTCGCGCTACGGCTTCAACCAGGACAGATGGTCGAGGTACGCGAGCATCAATTCTTGTTTGCGACAGGGAACGTGGATTATGGCTTCACATTTATGCAAGGGGCGGCAAACATTCTATTCAGCCGTACGGGACTCTTCATAGACCAGTTCACTGCGCAGGGCAGTGAGGGCATGCTTGTCCTGCATGGCTACGGCAATGTCTTTGAAAAGACACTCGCTCCAGGCGAAACGCTTGATGTTGAACCGGGGGCGTGGCTGTGGAAAGACCCATCCGTACAGATGGCGGTGACGACAGTCGCGGGTTCGCAACGAGCAGGTGGCGGCATCTTTGGCGCGATTGGAGGCTTTATGGCGGGTGCATCGTTCGTCCTTAACCGTTTCACTGGTCCTGGCCGCATCGGTATTCAGTCAATGACCTACCATCCACCACAAGCCGAGGGGGCATCACAAGCGGGTGGTCAGAGCAATATAGGTGGCACAATCAACACATTGAACAACTTGTTTGGGAGTTAAACGTATTCCCCGACAATATAACGATGGGCATGTAGGGACACAATGAATTGCGTCCCTACATGCCCATCGTTATATTGTCGGGGAATTTGCCGCGCTACCTTTTTCTTTGTTGATGCGCAAAATCTTGAGCATGTACTGCTCCGAATTGAGATAGAAGGGGTTGCGCTTAATGTATTTTCCTACCACAGAAATAGGATGCAGTTTCAGCATCTCTACCACAAGGCTTGGCACCAATTTGCTGTGGTCATAGTGCATTAACGCGATAATCGGGGCGTTCTGGAAAGTGAAAACGGCATCAGAGGCCGCTTCGTATTTCAGGATTTGTTCAGGCGTCGCGATATCTTTTGCTAGCCATGTCATATCTATTGATATGCGGACCGCTTGCCAACCCTCACGCAATGCTTGCGCGATAAACGTCTGGTGCTGAGACAGCAAAAAATACGGATCAAACCGCTTGCCATTTGCGAGAAGCGGCTCCCGTTCCTCTTGTAACACCAACTGACCCGACTCAACCAGCGCATCCACGTCTACCTGTAACTTGCGCAACTCGTCGCGGAGTTCCTTTATTTGTGCAGGTGCGGCTGCGAAGAAGCACTTCTCGGAGAGTGACAAACCCACTCGCAATAAACGCGCTGTCACACCAGGTATCTCTGTGACTTTGCTATACAATTGGCAAATATGTGAGCCGGGGGGAATACGCTCCGATTTACCTTCAACGCTAAGATCCATATCTTCCTCCACGAGCCGTTGTAGCCTTCTTCGCGCGGTTCGCTTGAAAAATGCGAGCGGTTCGGTTACTCATACTTACAGTAAACCAACCCATCAGACCAAACATAACAATACCAAACAGGAGCGCGAACAAGAGTAACAAGAACATCTTTGTCAGCGAGGCATGTGCAACAAGCGAAAGGGCAAGCGTGATAAGCAAAACCCCAGGTGTGAACAACATAATCCACCCACGTATCACACGTAAACTCTCACGAGGCGATAATGGCTCTTCGCCACTAAAAGGAAAAAGCAGACCTCGCACGAAAGAATACTCTGTTTGTGTTTGGGATTTCTGGCTTGATGGTGCATCCGTTGTTGGGTCCATCATAAGTCCTTATTCGCTTCCTTCTTTGTGTTGCTGCTCCAACCAGGAGTGCAGCATGTCCTCTGCTTGATAAAGAATGTGTACTTCGTTTTGATACGTGAGATGCCGACACGCCTCATGCAAAGAGAACCACTGCACCACATCATACTCGTGGTCATGCAGAGACGTATCCCCGCCAATGGCTTCCAGTAAATAATGGCGTACCTGCTTATGATATCGCACCGAATCGCGCACAAAAGAGTACGAAATACTTCCGATATAAGCAATCAAACGTACCTGGAGACCAGTTTCCTCCTGCGCTTCACGTACGGCGACCTGCTCAATTGTCTCTCCTGGTTGAGGTGTTCCTTTGGGCAAAGCCCAGATGCCCGCGTGACTGCGCCCCACCAAAGCCACCTCCAACACATTCATATGCTCTGCCTCATCATACATAGGATGCATAGCTTGAGACAATGCAACGCTCCGTTCTGGAACATGCAAAGATGTGCTACGAAAGACAACACCTCCAGCTGAGTACGCTCGCATTGTTCGATATCGCTCCATCTTTCCACTTGTGAAAGGAGTATCGTGACACTCTACTATACAACATTTCTACACAGCACCAGGACTTTTGTATAGAAACAAAACTTTGTGCGAGTATAACGAATGTCCCTTCGGGTGTCAAGATAAAGCTCGTCGAATGGCATCAAGATTTTTTGCAGGCGTCTCTGGTGGAATTGCACAACCAGGAGCAAGCAAAAAGTGTCTTCCACCTGTCAATTCCAGTGCCTTCCCGACCTCTTCCTGCACTTGATTGGGTGTTCCGTTTTTCAAAGTCGTGTTCTCGCTAATTCCACCCATTACTGCTTTGCCCGAACGTTTCTTGCCCTCACCAAGATTCGGGTTGCCCTCTGCGTTCGCATCCCAACTAATTGCTTGCACTGGATAGGAGGCAAGTTGATTAAAAAAGATATGAGACCCGCAGTTATGTAAAATGGTGAATTTGCTTCCTCGCTTGATGGCATCCAGAAACTCAAGGTCGTATTGCTCACCAAATTCGCGGTACTGGTCCGAGGTCAACACGCCAGCACTAGCCCATTTATCGGTCGCATAAAAAATACCACTCGCTCCCTGCTCCATACAGGCAATCGCAAAGGTAGTAAATGTCTCTGTGATCACACGTAAGGCCGCATGCATCGAGGAACGGTCTTCACGCAACGTTCGCTGCACAGTAGCTCTTTTGTTGCCCGCTAAATATTTCGCAATTCCTAAAGGACAAAAGATCGTCTCGACAAAATAGGCATCATAGCCAACCGAGTGATTGAGCAGTTGCAGAGCTTTCAGTTGCTCGCCTAACGCACCACGATCTGGTTCTAGTGGACGTAGCTTTCTCCAATCCGAGGGTGTTCTAATTGGTGTACTCTCATAAATCGGTTCTTTATACTTTTCGCCAGAGGGTCGCACCTTCACGCCCCAATCCTCAACACAGTACGAGGCACGTGGGTTCACCTTCATAAAATCCCAATCGTAGCGCGTGAAATTTTCGACCATCGCCTCAGTAAATGTCTGCACATTCCACTCACGTTCAAAATCGTGTCCCCACATGCTTGCGGGTACGCGGTCAACCGCATCGCCACGCAACGCAGCATCGACACGCTCCTTCTTGTTCATGATTGTTCCCTCTTTATTCTAATTCTTTAAAACGGTATCCTTCTCCACGCTCGGTCAGGATGTACTTCGGATGTGCGGGGTCCTTCTCAATTTTCTGACGCAGATAAGTGACATAGAGACGTAGGTAGTGGGCCTCATCACGGTATTCGCGTCCCCATACTTTTGAAAGCAGAGTTTCATGAGTTAGCAAATGACCAGCATTGTTGACTAAATGATACAGTAGACGATATTCAGTGGGACGTAAGACAACTTTTTCGCCGCGCACAACCACTTCATGACGCGAGAAGTCAATTCTTAAATCCGGGTCAACCACTATCTCTGTTTTGCGCGCTGGTGGTGGCATAAGTGAACGTCGTAATAATGCTCGAATACGAGAGAGGAGTTCGCGTGGGTTAAACGGTTTTGCAACATAATCATCGGCACCAAGATCGAGACCGCGAATACGGTCCTGCTCATCCTGTCGCACTGTAAGCATAATCACGGGCACGGTTGAAACTTCACGGATAGCTTTGAGCGTCTCGAAACCATCCATTTCTGGCATCATCACATCCATCACCACAAGGTCAGGTAGATGTTCGCGCAGTTCATCGAGTGCCTCTATGCCGTTGCTTGCTTCAAGTACAGTATAATGCTCTAATTCTAAATTCATGCGCACAAAATCACGGATGCGCGGCTCATCATCCACAATCAGAATCGTCATGTCGCGCAGATTCAATACATCCTTTTCCATCAAAACACCACCATTGGTAAACGCGCCTTCTCTTCACGCGGTAAACTAAATGAAAACGTTGACCCTTGACGTAGAGTACTCTCTACCCAGATATGTCCTCCGTGCGCCTCGACAATAGCACGACAGATATATAGGCCCAAGCCAGCACCTGGAAGGCTCTGCGAGTTCTGATCGCCGACGCGTTGAAAGCGATCAAAGATGTGCTCCTGATCGCGCAATGAAATACCCATGCCGGAATCGCTAATACTCACAATCACCTCGTCCCCTGTCGCGCGACATGCTATAGCGAGCGCACGTTGTCGTGGTGAATATTTGACGGCGTTATCGAGCAGGTTCTGCAAAACCTCTTCGATACGATCCCTATCTGCCATCACCGTTGGTAAGTGCTCCGGCATATCAAGCACCACCTCGACGTTTGGACTTTTCGCCTGTAAACGTCGCGTCACTCCTGCGATTAAGGGAGGCAGGTCCAATGGCGCAATCTCCATTAAAATACCGCCCGCCTGAATACGCGAGGCATACAGCAGATTCGCGACAAGCTTATTCAAACGATCCGCCTCTTCCTCAATTGCATGCAGTCGAGTACGTAACGAGGTCGGCTCAAAGGTTGTATCAGTTCGCGCGAGTGTCGAGGCATAGCCTTTGATAATGGCTATCGGCGTCTGTAGTTCGTGCGAGATCACGGAGATGAATGTTGAGCGTTGCTCTTCTTGCTGGCGTTCGCGTGTGATATCACGCACATTGAGAATGCCGTTCATCGGTTCGCCACGCGTTGAGCGGACACAAGAGGCCGTGATACTCACATCTACGCGTTGCCCATCACGTGTCGCAATACCCATCTCTCTATTCACCACTACCTGACCCGCGAACGCCTGCAAAATTGGCGAATCCTCTAAGCCAAGCTCGTTGCCTTGCCGATCTTTCGGACGCAATACCTCAAAGTAAAACCGTCCCAGCACTTCGCCTTCGCGCCAGCCCGTCAATCGCTCCATTGCTGGATTGAAGTCGATGATGCGCAAGGCGTTATCGACGGTAAGAATGCCCTCGGTACTATAATGGAAGATAGCAGCAAGGCGTCCCTGTTCTTTTACCAGTGATTGCGACCTCAATGCGAAACGTAAACCAGATGCGACCTGTGCAAGAAAAAGATGCAGAGTACCATTCGGCGTGTCTACACCTTCATGATTCTCAAAACAAGAAAGCGCATGCGAAGGTCGAATCAGATGCAACAGGCCGAGTGAGCCAGCCGCATCATACAAGAAAAGCGAACACCGTTCTACACTGTACACATACGGCTCCTCAACACCCATCTGCACAGCAATCTCCGGTGCAATCGGCTCGATAACCAATGGATGGAGGGAAGCGGGTTGCGTACTCCGATCAGCAAGCATCAGAAGAGACGACAAGGCTACATCGCTCAAACGATAGCGCGTGTATTCTGTACTACTTTGTGGGTCAAATGCCTCATTTGAGACAACGAACACACCCGACTCACCGCC
Organism: uncultured Ktedonobacterales bacterium; assembly: GCA_964657325.1. GTDB lineage: Bacteria > Chloroflexota > Ktedonobacteria > Ktedonobacterales > Ktedonobacteraceae > JBBQVS01. The sequence continues at coordinate 5,974 of CAZZVE010000092.1, read as the reverse complement.
AAACAAACGGATCGCGCTACCCACGAGGACAGTCATCGAATCGTACACGTCTTCCGCCTGTTGTACCTGGGACAAAGACATAAGAAAGAGGCTCCACTAGACAGGTTACAATAACGGTGCTATTGTAACACATATCAGCAGAGGTGGGTATAGACATGCATTTCGACATTTTTACGCTGTTCCCTGGCATGTTTCAGGGACCTTTTAACGAGAGTATCCTGAAACGTGCGCAGGAGCGTGGTTTGCTCGATATAGCACTACATAACATCAGAGACGCCACCACCGATAAGCATCACATGGTAGATGATTATCCTTATGGTGGTGGGGCGGGTATGGTCATGAAGCCTGATCCAATTTTCGCGGCAATCGAAGCCGTGCATCAGGGTGGTCCCATCATTCTACTCACACCGCAAGGCCGCCTCTTCAACCAGAACATAGCCCGTGAACTGGCACAGGAAGCGCGTATCACTCTCGTATGTGGGCATTACGAAGGTATCGACGAACGTGTCATCCGCCATCTAGTGACTGATGAGATATCCATTGGGGACTACGTATTGACGGGTGGCGAAATTGGAGCCATGATTATCGTTGATGCTGTCAGTCGTCTACTCCCCGGCGTCCTTACCGAAGGCTCAACCGACGACGAATCGCATAGCAACAACCTTTTAGAATATCCACAATACACACGTCCCGCCGAATTTCGTGGCTGGCGTGTCCCCGACGTACTCCTCTCAGGCAACCATGCCCAGATCAATCGTTGGCGTCGCAAAGAATCGTTCAGGAAGACAAGAGAGAGACGACCGGATTTGTTTGCACAGGTGGATGTGAGCAGCAAACAAGACATGAAGATCATGAAGGAACTGGACGAGGAAGATACGAAAGACGATAATAATGAACCATCTGTAGGGGTCTAATTCCATTACACCTTACAGGTGGCTTATCAAGAATGAATATTCCATACAACGATAAAATAGGTACAATCAATACAAGAAATGTATTTCTATAGAGATTTATAAGAAAGTTAGTGATGTGGAAATTGATCAGTCTGACATGCCTGAAGATGTTGCAGTGAATTTTCTCATAGCGCGTAAACAAGATATTACTAAGCAAATAGAAGACCTCGCAAATACGTATGCAAAAGCACTTGATAAACAAACAAAAGCAAGAATTACAGTTATGGAACGTGATGATAAATCACATTATCTTATTTATCGTGTTTTATGTGTTACG
>CAZZVE010000092.1:0-4644 GCA_964657325.1 uncultured Ktedonobacterales bacterium | reverse complement strand
TATGGAACGTGATGATAAATCACATTATCTTATTTATCGTGTTTTATGTGTTACGAAATAAGAAGGGCATCTGATTGATACATATCAGAACAAAGGTCGTTTTCTCTATAAATATGCTGGCTCCTTCTTAAATGTTGTTCCAAAACAAAAAGTAAAGAATACGCTGAGTACAAGACCAAAGGAATTTGAGATTGATTGCCTCATAGGAAACGATGCAATCGAGTTAAAATGGCGTGATGCTACTACCGACGGAGACCATATCACCAAGGAACACGCGCGAGTAAAAGTTATTCAAGCAGCAGGTTATAAGCCAATCAGAGTGATGTTTTACTATCCTAATCGTGAACAGGCAATACGCATCCAAGAAACACTCAAGGCACTCTATAATGGCGTCGGAGGAGAATACTATGTAGGCGACGATGCATGGAACTATGTACAGAATAGTACAGGTGTAGACCTCAAAGCTATTTTAACTACCATAGCCGCTAAAAATGTAGAGCAAGCAGAGAAAAATGCATTGATATCAGGAAAAGGTGCTATAGAAGCAGAGAAAAACATCAAAAAATTAACAGAGGAACAGTAACATGGATATTGACATCCTTTATACGAGTGATTGCCTCACTAAGCTTAAATCAGCAAAAACACAAAGTGTTGACCTTTTTACATGGACCCGCCCTTCTTTTCGCAAAATACACAAAAATCAAAAACACGCGACAATATGCAAGAGTATAGTTTCTCTGATACATGGACAGACATAACAGCGTACAAAGCGTTTATGAGACCTCGTATAGAAGAATGCAAACGAGTCCTTAAGGAAACGGGGAGCCTCTTTCTGCACTGTGATAGTTCAGCATCGCATCATCTACGTCTTCTACTCGATGAGGTATTTGGTCCTGAAAACTTTCAAAGCGAAATTATCTGGACATATCGACGCTGGAGCAATGCTAAACGTGGTCTTCTCAATGCGCATCAAAATATTTATTTCTATAGCGAATCCGACAAATTCAAATTTAATGTCCTGTACTCCGATTACTCTCCTACAACCAATATAGACCAGATTTTACAAGAGCGTGAACGCGACACAAACGGAAAAGCTGCATACAAGCGTGATGACGAAGGACGCATAGTGCTGGGCAAAGAAAAGAAAGGTGTTCCCCTCTCAAATGTATGGGATATTCCCTATCTTAATCCAAAAGCAACAGAGCGTACAGGCTACCCAACACAAAAACCTATCTTACTGCTCGAAAAGATTATCGAAATCACTACTGAAGCAGGTGATATTGTGCTTGATCCTATGTGTGGAAGCGGTACAACACTTGTTGCAGCCAAGTTACTACAACGCCACTGGATAGGTATTGATATAGCAACAGACGCAATTGTACTAGCAAATGCACGCCTCAACAATCCTCAAAAAACGCTTTCACGGCTTCTTGAAGTCGGCAAAGAGGCGTATCTTAATCAAGACGACAAAACGAAAAACATTTTGGATGCTATGAATGCCTTAGTAGTGCAAAGAAACAATGGTCTCGACGGTTTTCTTAAAACACACTATCTCGGCACACCTGTAGCGATACATGTGCAAAGACAAAATGAAACGCTAGAAGAGGCAAGAAAGCAACTGTTGCGGGCAAGCGCAACAAAAGGATGTATCCTCAAAATTTTGATTAGAACAACGCCGTATCGTCACACAACTATGTTCGACCTAGAAGATGCAGATACTAATTTGCTCATTGTCGATAGCCACGACCTCACCATCACCCAATGGCTACAAGAAAAGCAAGAGCAAGCAACAACGATGTTTGCATAAAAACAGAATGAAAAGTAAGGTCTCTTCCATGCAACAGCGCAGCCTAGGCTGCGCTGTTGCATGGAAGAGACCTTACTTTTCATATTTTGTTCTCAGGACCAGAAGCTATTAGTGCTTGACGGCTGGCTTAGGAACCACATGTCCTAAGCCAAAGCGTGTACTTGTCGCACTGATCGCCCCATTTGTCCAGTCGATTTCTATCATTTGGCGTGTATTCTGTAGTGCTGGAAGCGTTGCTACCACTTTTAAGGTGCTGGTTGATATCACATTTCCCGCATCACCTACATAGACATAGCGACCAGAGAGATCGTTCAAGACCCAGCCTTCGCGCTCACAATAGGTCTGGCAAGAGCCTGAAAACCCATTAAGTGAGCCAAGTTTTATACTAGCGACGAACTTTGGTGCAGTGGCAGGTAAGCCACTTACATCATAGACTTGAAGCAAATCCATAGGAGCATCCATCACATACACTCGTTTCTCATCAGGCGAGAGCGAGATGCCGTGGCTGGGTGCTGTGCTCGCAGACCATGCACAAGAACCTCCAAAGTGAACAGTATACAGAGGCTTGCCGGAGATGAGACTGAGGACCTGGAAGCCACAGGTATTACTAGAGGTAGTGAATAGAAGCGAATGCGCGCCGTTGACCGTGAACGGACGCACTCCATTGATCGTTGGACCTACATCTGTAAATTTACCAGTCGCGGGATTTACCACATGAACGTAGTTATAGTTTTTGCCAGTATAACCAGTTAAGTATACCTGAGTACCGTCAAGTGAAGCCGCCGCATTATGGGTATCCGTTCCCGTGTTGATCGAGCCAATGACTTTGCCATTGCTTGCATCAATGACAGATGTGATGCCATCTGAGGAGTCGGCCCCATGCGTCATATAAATCTTGGAGCCATCAGGAGTTATAGTGGGTTGATCGACGCCGAAGGGATAGTTAACGCTCCAAGCCACTTTACTATGCACGAGGTCATAGGCTAGTAAGCTACCATGACTACCACCACAGGTATTTGTACCACAAAAGGAGACGTAAAGCAGTCCGCGACTTGGGGAAACTGCTACTCCACGCTTGCCCTTCTCAGGAATGGTGAATGTTTTGACTAACGCAGAATTTTTGTCGATATCATAGACAAACACCGTCCCATCCTCCACCACATACAACCAGTGCGATGTTACACTTGCTGCGTGGACTTTTGTAGCAGTATGTATACTGGAAAATTGATAGAGCACACCTACAGCTAAAAGCAGCACAAGACAAGCAAAGAGCACAGAACGCATACCGAAAACACGTTTTACCATTTTTATTTCACTCCCTAGCATCTTGTTTATGATCTATATATAGTATAATATTTATAAGATTACTCAAACTAATAGTGATAATCTTTTACTAAATACAAGATGCACATACATTATATATTTCAATATAATACAGAGAAGAATAAATGTGGTTGTGAAATGGTTAAGAAATGGAAAAACTATTGTCGAAAACTCCTCACATCCCCCTCAACCACCCCTCTAACTTGCCCGCCTTCAACATCCCCACGCGATTCGCTGGAGCCTAGCACACCTGCCATTTGTAGGGCATACGTGTGTGACAATATTTTGTATTGGAGTTTGAGGGCTAGAATACGCGTCACTGATGCGTCTATCTGGCTCTGTGTCAACGTCCCGTTCAAAACAGCTTGCTTTAAGCCGTAGAGCATTGCTTGGGTCTCTGCTAAACCCCTCGGCCCTAACAACAAATCGGTCCCGGCCTTGACCGCTAAGACTGCCGCTTGTGCTAATGTATACGTGTTGCTGATACCGCCCATCCATAGTGTATCGCTGATTATCACACCCTTGAAGTTAAGGTTATTGCGTAATAGCCCTGTCACCACGTTTGGTGAAAGCGAGGTCGGGAGTTTGGGGTCAAGTTGTGGATTAAGAATGTGCGTCACCATCACCATCGGTACAATACCCTCGCTAATCATGACGCGATAGGGCACGAGGTCAACAGCATTTAGCGTTGCGACGCTACGGTTCATATACGGTAATGACAAATGTGGATCGAGATTGGCACTACCCAATCCGGGAAAATGTTTGAGGCAACCCACAATCCCGCCATCTGATAAGCCTTTGAGATATGCGCGTCCCATGTTCGTCACAAGTGTTGGATTGTTGCCAAAGGAGCGACGAGGTAATCCTGGATTGTTGGGATTGGTCAAGATATCGACGATGGGCATAAAATTGACATTAAGGCCCAGCGCGGTTAAATCGTTTGCTGCTCCATTGCCAGCATTATAGGCCGTTTGGAGATTGTTGGTCGCTCCAATATCGGCATTGGAGGGACGCTCACCCGTAATCTGGCGTAGTTCGTTGACAACGCCCCCCTCATAGTCGGTCGTCACAAATAAAGGAATACGTGCCTGTCCTTGCATTCCTTGAGTTAAGGAGGTAAGTTGTGCACGCGTCTGTGCATTGCCATTCTTATTCTCAATCAGTACACCGCTTATGCGATTCGTTTGTATCATCTGTATAAGATCACTGTTAAGCGTCGAGCCATAAAATTCTACGATCACCATCTGGCCCAATTTCTGGTCGAGCGTCATACCCTTGACCATACGAGCCGCGATATCGGTATTGGAGAGCGGTGTACTCGTCACCATCGGCCCAGGTGTCGCTGTAGGCGTAGGTGTGAGATGCTTCATAGTTGCCGTAGGGCTGGGCGTGGCATGTGTTACATTGGATGGAGTAGGCGATGAGGAACACGCGCTGAGGCAAAGGAGGAGACAACAAAAAATGATCATAGTTCTAATGATGAAGGCATGACAGGGGCAAGCCCTGTCACTACT
>CAZZVE010000091.1:0-19072 GCA_964657325.1 uncultured Ktedonobacterales bacterium | reverse complement strand
GTCAACGATTGATTGCCGACGAGGACGCGACACATCGGTCACTACGCTCGAATCCAACGCGGCTGAATATGCTCTATTGGCGTGTCAAACAATCCTGGCTGCTCCTCTTCACGGAAAAGCTGGGTGTAGTCATCGGGGGTGAAGGCTTTACGCAAACGCGCCGCGTAGGAGGTGATAAGCACACGTAGATAGTGGTCAACATCATAATCACGGCGGTTCCCCATCTCTTCACGGAGCGAGGATGGCTCTATGTTTTCATTCTCGTTTTTATCCTCGTTCCAATCATTGCCAATGGCAGCCTCTTCGGTCTCTTCTGGCAACCAGACATATTTTTTCGCTTGTGAGCGATAAAAGCGCACACGCTCACCGGGAAACCAGCGTGTGCGTCCAGCATTCAACAATGCTTCATATTGTGGCTCTGGATGTGTCACACGCGAGACATTATACGCTTCAGGCGTTTTTGAGAGGCGCACTCGTGCTCCTACATCCGATGCTGACAAGGCGCGGGTACGTAGCGCGATTGCCACATCGACGTATGTTTGCCGTACTCCTGGCGTATCGCCCGTCATAGCACACTGCAATGCCTGACGCAGAAAGCGTTCTCCAAATGGCTCGGCACGACTAGAACGTAGTGCGACGCCATGGACAACTAGTCTATTCTCATAGGTCAGGAGTGCATAATTCTTGACTTCGTGACTCAGCATGGCGCGGTAGCGTCCCTCGTATTCCAGGCGAATCCCCGCTGGCAATTCGGCTCCAATCTCCTCGACAACGGCCCGTTCTTGTGTCTCGGTCCAGCCCGTTGGTACCGAGAAATACACGCCATCGGTATCGGCTTCAATTAACGCCATACCTCGTATGCGTAACGCCTCCAAGACTTGAGTAAGAACGGCGCGTCCACGCCGTGTGACCTCATCAGCCGCTCGACTGTCGGCGAAGAGTGCCATTGTACCTGCACCCATGTAGCCATACGCCGCATTAATCAGTATCTTCATCGCGGCCTGTGTTGCATTATGAGAATTAGCTTCAACCGAGTCAGGCGCAGCTGTACGTGCCGCCGCTTTATGAGACAAGCGTAAGTCCGTTAACAGGCCGAGCACATGTAACAACACGCCTAAGCGATCACACTCCGGTCCAATCTTGAATGTACGCATTAACGAAGGATAGAGCGAGGCCACGTCAGCTTTGACAACCTGCTCCGCGACGCCTGTTGCCAATAGATAAGCAGCACCACCTTCGTGCATCTCACCGCTTGTGCTCTTGCCTGCTTGCCGGGGGAGTGCTGCGCCTGCACGAAGATAAGCACGTACAAGTATTGGTTCAAGAATGCCCATCGCTGGCCCTGCGGAGGCGAGCCGTTCATAGCGACGAGGTGCCATACTTGCTAATGCGAATGGTGCTCCCTGCAACCGTTGTGACAGACCATCGACCTCGTTCACGTCGTCAAGTGCGTAGTGCTTCACAAGGTCTGGTTCTCGTCGATAGGTATCAAAAATCGCCGATCCCTCGATGTAGACACGTTCGGGCGAGGCAATACCAAAGTAGCGCGCCACCTCTTTCAGACGATGCCCCGGCATATCACGTACCACAAAATCGTGTCGCCGTACTGAGTCGAGTGTATCAATCAGTTCGCGCCCAGCAACGCTATAGCGTACACGTTTCCGTGCCTCTGGTCCAATTGCTAACGTCTCTTCGCGTCGTTCCAGCCGTGTCGGACCACCTTTGCGCCCTAGTTCTAGGGGTATGCCAAGTTTAGAGGCGCGTTCCTCAAGAAAGAGCAGATCAAAGCCGAAAAGATTGTGGTTCTCGATGATATCAGGATCACGTTTCCGAATAAGGGCGCAAAGTTCTGTAATTAGACGTGGTTCATCGTCGGGCGTTGGAGCGTCAAGTGTAGTAGCAAGACCGCGATTGTCACGAATCGCGACCATGAAAATACGTCCACGATGGGGATCAAGCGCGGTTGTCTCAAGGTCAAACTGCAACCTGTGAAGGTCGCTATATGTCAAGCGGCGAAAGTAGACGCGCCCTGTAAGCATAAGATATTGCTCAACAGGACCAACCCGGTAATAATCGTCCGTGAGATCATTGAGGCTTGTAACTCTCCGACCCAAACGACGTGAGGCACCAGCACACAGAGTACGCTCAAGGAAACTCCCGTCACGTGCCGAAAGCAGATAGCGATAGGAGTCGGCGGGACCATCTAAAACGCGATAACTGACAAGTCCATTGCTTGCCCCAGGAGCGTCCGATGCTAAAAGAGCAGGCCCTAGCTGTTTGAGGTCTTCCAGTGTCGAGGCAAATAGCCACGGACGAAATCGTTCTTCCGTGCATAGCACGTGTTCGCCCTCTGGTCCCTTCATACGCTGCCACACAAGAGCACGACCATCTCGTGTAGCCCACACTGAGACGATACCAGGAGTGGAATCCCAACCAAATAAATATTCGTCCTGACTCTCTACTGCTAGCTGGTCTTGCATATTCGACGCGGAAGTGGAGGTAGACATAATGCTCCTGATATATTTAGAACAAACGTTTCTCTAAGTGTACCATATTCTTGACTTTTATAAAGAAAAGATATCAATGAGAATATCCTTGTTATGCTATACTAGCTTGTAGAAAGAGTAGTAAACAGCATGGAGTTGAGAAGCCGATGATGATGGATCGCTTACAAGAAGTATTACCACACTTGCAGTATTTTCCGCCTGAGATGCAGGAAGAAATTGCAAACTATATCAAAGAACTTGAGCAAGAAGCCTTTGCACATGGTCGTATGAAAGAACTTCCCCAAATGGCATCCTCTGAGGAACCTTGGGAAGACCCTTCTGGATCACTAAGTGATTTGCCAGATGACATGTTTGAAGAACTTGATAAGATTAGGTATGCTAATCCTCCCGTTCAAATACTAAAAGGCTAACCATGCAAATCACGCGTTGGCAAAAGCAAACACCTCCGACGGAACGCGAGCTGCGCGAACTGATGCGTCGTGAAGGACTCTCTCCGTACACGTGGTCAAACGACTCTCATTATGCCTATTCCGCACATACGCACTCGTACGAGAAGGTGCTGTATTGTGTACGAGGCTCCATCCGTTTTGTGTTGCCTGAGCAGATCAATGTCGAGGGCAACGCTGAATATGTTGACTTAACCCCCGGCGATTGTATGATTCTGCCTTCTAACACTCTTCATAGCGCGCTTGTTGGTGCGCAAGGCGTGACATGTTTAGAGGCGTCGCGCTAGTCGCTCGATTGTCTCACAAATCAGTTCTGGTAGAGTGCCGAACGAATAAGACATTAGCACGGCCTCGTTACGCTGGTGCGCTCCCTGCCCATACACTCCAAAATTCACGACAGGGATGTTCAATTTTTCAATAGCTTCAAATGGTAAATAATAGCCTCGTGTTCCCTGTTCTGTCGGCTCTTTCCAAATGGGCATGTTTGCCTTTAAAACCGAAGGATCAACATCGGCATCCAGGCGTAAATAACTAAGGTCGCTGAGATAGGGAAAATATTCTTGCTGCACAAGTGGAATCTCAGGATGTGCCGTGATAATGTCTGTGATTGCATCTTGTAAGAGTCCTGGCGTCGCTGATACGTGCGGATAGTAGGGTGGAGAATAATAGAGTACAACGGCTGGTCCTTGTCTGCCACTGAGTGTCCACAACTTATGTACGAGATGCAGACTACGTTCGCGTGTATCCAGTGTTGTAGGGTGCCGCTCCCATTCTGTATGCAACTCGCTTGTTACCTGTTGCTCTCCGAGACGCTGGATCATTTCTTGATACAGCTCTGCATATGTCAATACTATGCCTGTGCGTGGCTGCGCACTCTGTTCTTGCACGTTCCCAATTGCTCTCCAGTGCACCTCTGTCTTGTCAACGCGTGCCAATACCTCTTTCAGCGAGGACTCTGAGTAGTGACGTAAGCGTTCCAGCAACGTCTCTGGTGTTGTCTTAAAGGTTAAGACATTGAGGTAAAAGTAGGTAGTAAGTGGTAGTTGTGTATTATAGTGTGTCTTGAGATCAGTTGCTCGTAGTGTCACAGGCGGTGCAGTGATTTGTCCATGCGCGACATCACATAATTCATCGTTCATACTCAACGTACGAATGAGTTCGGCGGCAAGTAAATTTGCATCGAAGCCATTGAAGGATGTACCCACATGTGACTCGCGCCCAATGCACAGGAAGCTAGGCAAGAGTTTGCCAACTGTGCCAGTGTAAATATAGCGGTGTGGATCGCCATCATATAAGGCAGTTGTGCAGTCTGTATTGATGACACCAATATAGTTGAGATGATACTGCTCGCGTAGACGTGTGAGCAAATGCACCGCTTGCAGTACGCCTGCCGACTCATTTTCTTCGTCCGGTGTAGCTAAAAAGAGTACCGACAGTGGAATGTCTGGCGCGTATCGCGCGAAGTAGTGCATCAGGGCAATATTGACCGCGACTCCGCTTTTCATATCGAGAGCACCACGCCCGAACATCCAATCGTTGGGGTCTGTTTCTGCCAGCGTAGGCCCTAACTGCTCCCGTTTTTCCCAGAGCGCGATTGGGTCACAGGCATCCGCTTCTAGTTCGCCGTAATCCTGTATGTCAACCGTATCAAAATGTCCCATGAGTACAATTGTCGCTGGGCTTTTTCCCTTAAGAAAAGCATACACATTTTGCCTCTCATATGGATCATTCTCAATTGAGTCAAACCCAACCTGCGTATACGTTCTCTTCTCCATGTCTTCATGGAGAAGCATGAGGATTGCTCCTGAGACTTGACATTCTCCTTTTCCTGGGCTGACACTTTGAATGCTTGTAAGCAATTTGGTATAGTGTCGCACGTTTTCATACCATGTGTGTTCGCTGTGTTTATGCATAGGTGCTCCATCCAGATGTGTGTTGTGTTCTTGCTGCACAGCTATTATAGTATAAAGAATCGTAGAGGTCTAATTCTATTAGACCTCTACGATTGACGTATCTCCATTATATTGTCGAGTCGTCTCACTAGACTCCTACGATCTGGTGAGACTTCCGCTTATATGGGCGTATATTAAGCAATCAGGTAAACGCACATCGTGGTAGCATCGTTTGGGTACTTGTGCATACCACCTATATCCGTAGTTACCTGTGTACTAGAGGAGGACACCTTTTCATGCGATCTCTTACACACTCAAAAAGACACATTGCCGTCCTTATCTTTGGTCTTTTGACGGCCCTGTCGCTCTTGTTTTCGGCGTGTGGTAGCACAAGTTCCACTGGTGGTGGGAGTAGCCCAACCGCTACGGTAAAGCCAAGCATCGCAGCTCCAACTGACCTCATTACCGCTGGCACACTTACCGTTGGTAGTGATACAACCTATCCACCCCAAGAGTTTTTGGATACCACAACCAACAAATATACGGGTTTTGATGTTGACTTGATCACCGAGATGGCTGCACGTATGGGCTTAAAGGCGAATATTGTTAAGACAGACTTTACTACGATCATCGACAATCTCGATAACAAGCGTTTCGATGTCGTCATTTCCGCAGTAACCATTAGCGATGAGCGCAAGAAAAAAGCTGATTTTATTCCATATTTCAATGCAGGTGAGTCGCTACTTGTCGCTAAAGGCAATCCCATGAACTTGAAAAGCGTTGCCGACCTTTGTGGGTTAAACATTGGTGTGCAGAAGGCAACCGTCGAGCAAGATGATCTGACAGCAGGTAGCAAAGATTGCGTCAACAAGGGCAAGAAGGCTATTAACCTGACCATTCTTGCGAGCCAGACCGATGTTGTGCAATTGCTTGTCAACAAGCGTGTGGTTGCAACATATCAGGACTCGCCTGTAACTGACTACTTCAACAAACTTAATCCAGGCCAATTTGAGGTCGGTGGCTCTGTTGTAAACGCAGCCCAGGAAGGTATCGCGGTACGCAAAGGTGATACTGCTATGCTAACTCCTCTGCAATCAGCATTCAATGCAGTGAAGGCAGATGGCACCTATACCAAGGTTGTACAGAAGTGGGGTGTTACAAGTGGTGCGCTGGCTATGATTGACCGCCGCGTACAACTCGTGTAACGCTTCTGTTAGAAACAGACATACAAATGAGCTACGGCTGATGAACACATCAGCCGTAGCTCATTTGTATGAAGAGATGTTACATAAACTTCCCAACGACCTGTGTCAATATAATAGCGTTTACCCCCTTGCTATCAGGCGCAATAGAAAGAACAACAAGCGCTTTGTCAACAGGGTTGCCTTGTGTATCAAAAAGAATACGTCCACTGACTCCCTGATATGCAGGCACACTTCCATGACCTAGCGCGATAAGTGCGTCACGAATCTTCTGTCCCGTGATCGCTCCTTGCACAGAGAGAACCGCTTGTGCAAATACGCGCACTGCATCAGTTGTGAGAATAGCATTATTTCCTGCTGATGGTGCATTGAGAGTGGGATCTGACGAACTTTCATACGTCGCGGCCCAATCAGCAAAAAATGCTGGCTGTTTATTTTTTGGAATCGCACGAAATGTCCATTCATCGGGATGCCCAAAGGCTGAGAAAATTAACCGTCGCATATCTTGCGGATATGTTGCTGCTATTTGGGCATCGGGACCGCCGCCTTGCCCTAGCGTGAGACTAGTGGCTATTGCGTCTCCACCCAGGACATGGAGTTGCGCGTATGAGGCATACAAACGCCCTATATTACCCACTGCATGCGCGAGGCGTACCGCATCAACATCAAAACCTGCGATAAATACAAGATCTGCCTTTTGTATCAACGCATCATTGACAAGTTTCTCATACTCAGGTACTGTGGTCTTCGATGTTGTAAAGGTGCTATTGATTGTGGCTGATCCCAGTGCTTGTGCACTTAGCGCGAAGGCATTAGCAAGTGAAACGCTGTATGCCTCTGTTGGGTCACGTAACACAAGAATCTTTTTCGCGTGCATCTGTGAGACCGCAACCGTTCCTAATGTTCTGCCTTGTTGATCGTCAGGCGGGTTGACACGGAAAAAGTAAGGACTACTGCCAGTGAGTTGTATGCTCGACGAGGTGGGCGAGATCATTGGTATATGAGCTGATGCGATAATGTCACGCGCGTCGATAGTTTGTGAACTAAAAGGCCACCCTACAACTCCAACAATGTTATCCTGATTACCAGTCTTCACAACACGATCAGCAACAAATTGTGCTACTGTCGCAATATCCGCTCGATCTGCCCCACAACTATCAATGAGGAGACGTAGTTTCAAGCCACGAGGTAACAGGCTATTATTGTTAATTTCGTTTTGCGCAATAAATGCTCCTTGCATATCCGCACGTGCTGCTACTTGGTCCACAACATTTTTGTCTATGGCAACACCTAGCACAATCGTTATATATGGTGCCCCACTTTGCAAGATGTGGATATCTTCGTTGTAAATTTGTGCTTCAGCGTCGGCAGGGTCTGTCAAAACTGTTTGGGTCAGCAAATTTACCGCGCTTCCCATATCCCCTTTTTGAATTGCCTGTGCAGCCTGTTGTTTTAACGTAGTGTCAGGAAGTCCATATATGTCGAGCGCGAAACGTCCATCACTTAGTCCAATACCCTTCGTATTGAATGTTTTTTGCTCAAGCGCAAGCTCCGTTTTTAGTGCAGCTTGCTGCTGCTGTACTGTGCCCTTGACCACAACATGTGTGGGTGGTGGATTGAGTAAGGGTAGAACGATGGGTGTGAGTACCGCGAGCACAAGTAGCAGTAAGCCAATGCCAACAATACCATAGGTAACTAGACTTCGATTGTGGCTTAATTCACGAAGTTGTGTCGTCGTGAGTTCTTGCTGTCTGGTTGAGGACGGAACGATCTCAAAGTGTTCAAGTTCTGGAGGAGGATAAGTAGTAAGGAGTGCTGTAAGCTCCACTTGCATATCTACCGCACGCGCATAGCGTTGTGACACCGAAAGGAGCAGTTCTTTTGTAAGTATTTCTTCCATACGCTGCGAAATATTGGGGTTTAGACGGCGTGCAGGTGGATAGAAAAAAGCCGTGCGTTCACTTGGACTATAGCCGGTGATTGCATGATGCATTGTTGCTGCAACTGAAAAAAGGTCTGAGGATGGACTACTGTGCCCATCGCTACGTGCCTGCTCTGGAGCATAATAGCTCGTATTACTTCTGCCTTTGACTCTTATTGTTTCGTCAATGGAGAGGGGCAAATTGATGAGCGTAATACGTTGTTCGTCAGGGCTAACAAGAATATTGTCGGGTGAGATATTACCATGTACAAATCGAGGTTGTTGACGCGAGAAAAAAGAGAGAATGTCGCACAACTGGCGTCCGTACTCCGCGACAGTTCGCTCTGGAAGTGCACCCCCTTTGCGTTGGAGATGTGCTGAGAGGCTTATGCCCTCAATATGCTGGAACACAAGATAATATTTTTCGTCCTCACCGAATGCACCCAGTGTTGCTGGAAGTCCAGCGTGTTGTCCAAGCTGTATCATACGGAGGGTTAAGGCGCGTAGCAATTGTTCCTGATTAGATGCTATATTCGCTGGTAGCTCTACTTCGCGGATTTCGACGCGTCCACGTTCACTTGACATAAGGTCGATTGCTAGCCAGACAACACCACTATCGACCGATACAGGTATCTGCTCTACCAGCCGATATCTCCCCTGGCCTATCAGACTCCCAGCCCTCAATACCTGGGTTGCAACAGGTAGAGGTGTATCAGTGCGAGCATAGAATGTGCGCTTGTCTACAACACGCAATGGTACTCTTGCAGTGCTGTATCCACATCGTTCACATATCTCTTCCTCGTGATACCGTCCGTACCCACAATGGGGACAACTCATGAACGTCCTCCCGAAAATTTGTGGAGCAACACTTACTCACTTCTCTCATCTATTTAGATACACTGCCTACTATAATGCCCTAAAAAACTTTGTAATGAAAAGGTAATAGTAAATATAGGCTATAAAATTATAAGAAATGAGAAGAAAACGTGTATTCTGCGTACTACCCCAAATAGAGTAACATCCGAACGTACAGTGTTCGGCTGTTACTCTATTTGGAGTATTTTAATTCTCTAAACGTACTTTGTACAGATATCATCAGAACCATTGATGCTGGCACATGCACGAGCTTTTACAGTTGGTGCATAGACCATTCTTGACCATGCCACTGGACCCGTTAAGCCTTTTGTGCCATATGCTACACCGTCAATACGCTGTATCAGTACCAGGTAAACATCATTGTTGTTACCCTTACTTTCAACACGTGACCAATTTGTACCACATTGTGGCGAATAGCGTAGTTGAATGACTTCCTCAGGAGTAGCAACAGATGTTACTGTATATGCTCCGTTCGCACATCCCGTCTGTTCAGGATCGAGGTTATCGCATCCATCACCTGAGCACGTTGCCTGATATGAGGCTTGTCGTGTTGTGTGAGCATATGCTGCTGTACCCTGTACACTTAATGAGAGAGTAGTGGCAAGAAGAGCAACGAGAATAGCGGCTGAATACAAAAATAACCGAGTGTGACGCATGAATTTTCCCCCTTTACTGCGGTAAAAATAGCGTTAAGACACTAGTGAGACGCAGTATACACATATTTCTTAGGAAAAGAAATTTTCCCCTATGTATTAACGCACGGAACGAAAAGAATAACAAGCTTTTCCAGTAGTATAATTGAGGACACCAGTAATATTTGTAACAACGAGGTTTTGAGGAAGTAATCAGGATATAAAACGTCCGTCGGGGTCTAATTCTATTGCCCTCTTTGATAATAAACAATGTTGGAGAACATAGTGAAATGCATCAAATGCTGCTACGCTATACTGCTTGTATGTGCGTTGCTTACACTTCTATCCGTTCCTGTTCATGCGGATGGCGGCGCACCAAACCTCGCTTATGTTGCAGGTGCTGGTCACGGTATACAGGTGATCGATATCGCACAGCAAAAGCTGCTTCACAACTTTTCCGTCGCTGGGAATCCTCGTATGATATTGTTGAGCCTTGATGGAAGTATTTTGTACGTGACACAACCTACCCTTGGACAGGTCTCTGAACTTGCCGCACATACAGGCCGTGTACTCTGTACAAGCAGTGTGCCAGGACATCCAACTCTACTTGCGCTGAGTGCTGATGGCACGCAGCTCTATGTGGCGGGAGAGGCAAGTTCAAAGGTTACTGTTCTTGATACCGCGACATGCGCTGTGCTGCAGACGTATCAAACAGATGAAAACGTGAGTGGACTGGCGGTAACAGCAGTCGTTTTTAATAACGAAATTCGTAGCCAGTTATGGATTACCGGCACCACTGCACTAACTGTTATTACAGAGCAAGAGCAGCAGAGAGAACGCATTCCAATTCCAGGAGGGCCTCGATTTCTGTGTCTCCCTGGTGGCTTGACTGCATATGTCACTACGCGTCAGGGAAGTGTTATGGCGATAGACATGGTATCGTATCAGGTGTTCGCGCAACTTCTCACAGGAGGAAACTTTGGTCCAATGGACTATGATGCTGTTACAGGTCAGATTTATGTTCCCGACCAGCAACATAATCAAATAGATGTACTTTCACCGGTGCATATGGGAACTCTGATAACGCCTCACGAGCCTGAACGTGTGCTTCCTCTGCATGACACTCCGCGCTCCGTTGCTATTACCAGCGATGGACAACTTGGCTTCATCGCATTAAGTAGTGGTCGAGTGAGCATGCTCAATGTAGCTGCACATCAGATCATAGCCACTTTTGTCGTTGGCGGGATACCGCAATTTATCATCACAGGTCTATACCCGCCTCCGGTGGATCCTGCGCCACGGCAAGCTAGTACAGGTCTTGCAGTATCACCAACACTAATTATAGCTTTACTTGCTGGCGTGTTGCTTGGAGTCTTTATTGGGGCGTGGTTGCTGTTGAGACGATACCTGTAGGGACCGATGTATCGCGTCCTTGTTGGCGCTCGAAACGCCGAGAGGACGCGATACATCGGTCCCTACAACATCATCCTCTGAAAAATCACTTCTGCAACGTCTACCTATAAATAAAACTAGATAAAACACTTTTTCAAAAACACTGAAAGTAGTGCTTTGTCTATTTTTGGTAGTATACACTCTAAATTCTAATTGACAGAAAACAGATTATACTACATAATCAGTGGTAGAGTCTTTTGCTACCACGCTGGTTTCTACCGCAGAAGAAAAACCAGGAGGCTGTAACCGTGAATCAACGTCGCCTTGGCAAATACGAACTCCAGGAGCGTCTAGGTCAAAATGCTACGAATGGGACCTGGAAAGCACTGGATACGGAGCAACAGCGTATTGTTGCCCTCAGAATAATCGAAGACTATTCAGGCAGTGAATTTCTTCCACGTTTCAACATGGAAGCACGAGCAATTGCAGCTCTACACCACCCAAATATCGTTGAGCTACAAGAAACGTTTGTTGCACAAAATGGCAAAGAGGCATATATTGTTACGAATTATGTCGAAGGCCCATCGCTACTTACCTATCTCACAGAGACAGCACATACGGGAAAAATTGGGACTCCTGGCGAAATTATCCATATCTTAACTCCTATAGCTGCCGCACTTGATTATGCACACCAGCATAGAGTGCTTCATGGTGCGCTCAAGCCGACCTCTATTCTTTTTGATATGCATCGTAGCGTCCCATCGCTCCCTGGCGAGCCAATGCTCACGCAATTTGGTATGCATCAGCAACGCGATCCACGCACACTACCTGTCGATGACGCACTCTACATTGCACCAGAGATGGCCCAGGGGTATGCAGCAACAGAGCGTAGTGACCTTTATGCGTTCGGGGTTATCCTCTACGAACTCTGTACAGGTGCGTTGCCGTTTCAAGGTGAGACAACCAATGATATCTTAATGCAGCATATTCATGGTGCTCCAACTGCTCCTGCGCTCATCAATCCTCAAATACGTCCGGCGTTAACCTCTGTCATCATGCGAAGCCTTGCCAAAGAACCTTCGGCACGTTTCTCCAGTGCGACTGCTCTTGTTGCCTCTGTTGCGAAGGCATTAAATGTAGCCATGCCAGAGAATGTCATCCAGCCCAATCTCGCACGGGGTATTATCACTCCCCCCTCTTTTAGTGGCATTAGTGGTCTGGATACTATGAACAGTGCTACATCTCTAAGTCCACTGCCTCAATCGTTTCAAGCACAATCAGCACCTTTGGTTCCACCAGTGATAGCGAGTAGCAACACGCCTTCATTGCCCCCACCACCTGTCTCTTCATCGAGCACACCTATACTCACTGAAACACCAACAGTTTCGCATATGCAAACACTTTCGCAAAATGAGAGTAAAGATAACGTGGAAGTAGAGCGTTCTACTGTTAGCGCGCTCAATGTGTCTCCTCCTACAGCCAGATCCAGAAAAAGGCGAAACCTATTTATTGCACTTACAGCAGTACTTGTGCTCGCGCTGCTGGGTTCGGTCATCGGTGCATTTCTGTTCTTCACACACCCACAATCCGCTACACCTGTTCCACAAACAAACATCGTGGGACATGCATTCTTTGTGAGTAGTGGACTGATAAGTAAAGACAGCAATCAAGGCATCACAGACAAGCTACAAATTGATTTACAGAATGTCCAAAATCCTCAAGCAGGGAAAAAATACTACGCGTGGCTTATGACAAGTAGTGGTCAAACGGATGTACCAGCCCTCGCTCTTGGGCCGTTACCTCTCAATCATGGACGTGTGACGATGACCTATAGTGGTGCATTGCATACTAATCTTCTTGCCAACTACAGTCGTTTTCTCGTGACGGAAGAGGATGCGAATCAACAACCTGCAAATCCTTCGCTCGATGTAAACACGTGGCGGTATTATAATGGTTTTTCAACAGCACCTAATCCAACTGACCCTAAGCATTATAGTGACTTCGACCACTTACAGCATCTGCTCTCTCAAGACCCCAAGCTGAAAGCAGCAGGACTATCAGGAGGGTTAGATATCTGGCTCTTCAAAAATACAACAAAGATACTGGAAGCAGCAGGAAGCGCACGCGACCAGCAAAAGGTATGTATGGTACATCCTAGTTCAGCTTGCACGGACTTCATGCTGCGGCAAGTGGCACGTGTTCTGGACTACCTGGATGGTTCGGCGTATGTGCAAACTGATAACATTCCCTCAAATATACAAAATATACAGGCGGGGCAATTGCTTATTGATCCAACAACGGCTCGTGTTGCTTTACTAGAGTTTGATCCAGCACAAGAACCGCCGGGGTATCTGAAACATATTGGGAGTCATCTGCAAAGTATCAGTCAAATTCCTGGTGCAACACCGGAGCAACGTGTATTGGCTATTCGCATTAATCAGGCTATTAACAACGTGCAGGGTTGGCTTAACGCTGTTCATGCAGATGCCGCGAAACTAATACATATGAATACTGATCAGCTTTTACAGCCTGATGCATTGACACTCCTGAACGATTTATTCATTCAGGCGAACAATGCCTTTGTAGGACAAGTTGACCCAAACACGAACGATGTCAAGGAAGGCGTTGTGCAAATACACTATAACGTTCAAGCATTGGCAACATTCGACGTTACTCCTTGCACTATTGAGAATGGCAAGAGTTCTTGTGCATAATAATGGGGAAGGATGACCATGAGTACAAACGCACGACGCCTAGGCAAGTATGAACTGCAAGAGCAATTAGGGCATGGCGGCATGGCAGAAGTATGGAAAGCTTTCGATATCCAGTTACATCGCTATGTTGCAATTAAAATACTTCATGCCAATCTGCAAGAAGACCCTGATTTCGTGACACGTTTTGAGCGTGAGGCGCAACTTATTGCATCACTGCATCATCCCAACATCGTACAACTGCATGATTTTCAGATTGCCTCGCAAGAGGCAAATACGACGACAGCTTATATGGTCATGGACTATGTTGAGGGAGAGACGTTAGGACAGTATATCGAGAAAACATCTAAGCAAGGAAATATCCCTTATCCGGTAGAGATTGTGCAACTCTTTACATATATTGGTCTAGCCGTTGATTACGCTCATCAAAAAGGGGTTATTCACCGTGATCTGAAACCAGCAAATATCTTACTCGATCAACAAAACACCACGCATACTGCTGTAGGTGAACCTATTTTAACCGACTTTGGCGTTGCTAAGCTTATGGGAACGTCTGGTAACACGCTTGCTGGAACGTACGTTGGCACTCCATTATATATTGCCCCTGAGCAAGTTAGTGGCTATGCGGGTAACGAACGTAGCGATATTTACGCGTTGGGTATTATGCTCTACGAGATAGTCACGGGCATTCTACCTTTTCAGGGCAATGATCCAACGGTGGTTATGGCGCAGCATCTCAACACTGTACCACCGTCTCCACGGCAAATCAATCCAAACATTCCGCCTGCATTGGAAACGGTCATTCTACGTAGTCTAGCGAAAGACCCAGCATTACGGTTTCCCAGTGCCTCATCGCTTTCCTCTGCCATTGCTGAAGCATTAAACGTGCCTGTACCAGATAAAATTGGTAAGCCAGCATACCCGCTCGATGCCGTAGATATGCCTACTCATCTAGTATCTCCTTTATCGACACAGTTAGCACAGCCAGTACAACAGATGTCAAACATCTCTGTACACTCTCCTGCATCCCTCTCATCTCAGGGTACTACCCTTCGCGCCGGTTCTACGCCTGATGTAGGAGTCTCATCACCACGAACTACACCACCAATACAAACGCCATCAACCGTGTCGAAAGCTAAACCAACACGAGCGCGAAGGTGGCTAATCCCCGGAATAGTTGCCTTGCTTGTCCTATTGATAGCTGGTTCTCTGGGGGCATTCTTTCTGTTACCTCGCTCTAGTAATCGTCTTGCTGTAGCACCAAACCCACTTGTGGGACAAGCCTTTTTTGTAAGTAGTGGGCAGTTAAATGATGGAGCGCAAGGTATTGCCGACAAGCTACAGGTCGATTTGCAAAATGTGAAGTCGCCTCCTGCGGGGAAAAGCTACTATCTCTGGCTCTTAGGTGATAAGGACCCTCTGCAGCAGCAGGCAGATTTACTTGTACCCGCACCGATACATCCTCCTCTCCTGTTAACGAACAACTTACCTGTACAAAATAATGTCGTTCATTACACCTATCCGGGTGATGCACAGCATAATAACCTGCTTTCGGAGACCAGTCGCTTGCTCATTACGCAGGAGGACGCAGGAAAGGCACCTACTAGTCCTTCTACTGATCCTACTACCTGGGTTTATTATGCTCAACTCCCCCAGGCACTCATTCCCGGTGCATTACACTTGAGAGGACTTGACCATATTCGGCACCTCTACTACAATGAGGATCACCTGAAAGTGTTTGCACTCTATGGAGGGTTAGATATCTGGGTGTTTAGAAATACAGAAAAAGTTCTGGAATGGTCTACCAGTGCGCGCGACGATTTTAATGGCACAACAAGCACCTATGGCTTACTACACAATCTTTTCATTAGCATTCTTGATTACCTGGATGGCGTCCAAAACGTCCACGTCGATGTACCGTCAGGAACACCAGTTAATGCTGATGCCAATATTGCACGTGTGAGTCTACTGACTGTAGACCCAACGCGACAAGGGGTGGCACAGTATCTTGACACAAACCCTCCTGGTGATCTCGATCACTTGGCCTTGCATCTCAGTGAGCTAGTCAAGGCACCAGATGCGCCACCACGCATACGGCAGCTCGCGCAAAGTATCCTTATCGCTGTTGGCAATGCTCAGATGTGGTTAAAGCAAGTGCGTGTGGACGCTAAGGCACTTGTCAATATGAGTCCGCAGCAATTAGCGCAGCCTGCCGCGCAAAGCTTGCTAGAAGACATGGTGTCTCAAGCTACCTATGCGTATATTGGTCAGCTTGATGCGACCACTAATAAAACCATTCCAGGGGTATTGCAGGCACACTACGATGTGCAAAAGCTAGCAACTTTCGATATTACAACAAGTGTTCCTAAAAGTCTGTAGTAGACGGAGAAGTCATGAGTACACAACCGCGACGCCTCGGTAAATATGAGTTGCGGGAACGACTGGCTCGCGGCGGACAGGGAGAAGTGTGGAAAGCCTTTGATCTACAACTGCGGCGTTTTGTTGCCATCAAGCAACTCAATGCCAACTTGCAAGATGATGCAAGTTTTATTTCACGGTTTGAGCGTGAGGCGCAGTTTATTGCTTCGTTGCACCATCCCAATATTGTCCGTATTCATGACTTCCAGTTCATGACCGACCCCGACTCGAATACGCCCGTTGCTTATATGATTATGGAGTATATCGAAGGTTCCACCCTCGCTGACTATATTCGTAATACGTCACGCAAGCAACTCTTTCCCTCTCCTGCTGACCTACTCACTATCTTTACCGCTATCAGCCTCGCCCTCGACTATGCTCATCAACGAGGTATGGTTCACCGCGACATCAAACCCGCGAATATCATGCTCGACATGCGCAATCCTGATGATAGACCACTTGGGAAACCCGTTCTCATGGACTTCGGTATCGCAAAATTGCAAGGCGGCTCTGATAACACAAAAGTACTTGGTACACCACTCTACGTTTCGCCTGAACAAGCACGCGGTTTGCCCGGCGATAGACAGAGCGACCTTTATTCTCTGGGTATTGTATTGTATGAAATGACAACAGGCGTCACACCGTTTCGGGGTGAAACGATGATGGAATTGCTCATGCGACACTTTAATGATATACCTACGCCACCTATACTCATCAATGCCGATCTACCGCAAGCGGTTTCAGATATCATCCTAAAGTGTATTGCGAAAGAGCCAAAAGAGCGTTTCACTAGTGCCTCTGCCATGACTATCGCTCTTGCCCAAGCATTCAATATGCCTATCCCTTCTGCTCTACAAGCAACTTCTCCCGTCTCCGAAAGATTACATGGGCAAGTGATACGCAATCCAATCTCTCTACCAGGCAATAGTGTGGCAGACCCTGCTCTATCCTATGAGACCTACCTTGCGCAACCTTCTGTTATTGCATTACCACTTACACCACCGCCTACCAATGCAGTACGTGCTGAGAATAGCAAGGCAAATGAAACTTTTCCTGGACTTATGGGTGTGCAACAACCGCAAGCACCTTTAGCACCACCAGCAGTGCCGCAGTATAAAGAAAAACGTTCTAGCAAACGTCTATATATAAGTCTCTCACTTGTGTTACTGCTCGTGTTGAGTATTGGAGTCGTAGGCTACGTGTTATGGGGTACTCAAAAAACACGTGTAGTACCTCCTCCAACTTCGACACGTGTAGGGCAGGTGCTTTTTCTTAATAGCCCGAATACAACGGGTGCATTTGATGAAGCACAACTTACGTTGCATGGCTTGCCCAATGCGCCAAGTGGTAAAAACTATTATGCATGGTTGTCTACACATGATGATAGCGTTGAGGTTGTGCATTGGCCTCTCACAGTGCAAAATGGAACTCTGGTTTCGCCAAACTACGTGCATCCACAGCATCACAACTTGCTGACATCGCTGCCCTATCTTCTTCTGATTACCTTACAGAGTGGTAACACTTCGGTACCTTCTTTTGATCCTAAGGACGATCTGTATTATGCCATCATTCCTCAAACACCAGCAAAGACTGACAACTATAGCGTCATCGATCACTTGAATCATCTTCTTACAAGTGATCCGGGTCTTGAGAAGCTAGGGCTACATAATGGTTTGCGTTACTGGTTACTCATGAATACACAAGCATTAGTGCAAGAAGTGAATGGAGCAAACAATGCGTGGCAAAACAAACAAATCCTTGTACTACGGCAGCATCTTGTAAATATTTTATACTATCTTAGAGGAGCATCTTGTGCGCCATTAGACCTGCGCGGTACGCCTCGAGGAACACCTACAATGCCTGATGCTGCAATTGCTCAACAAGTGAAGGCATCACTCTTAGAATGTTCAGAAAATGCAAGTATTACTAGCTTGCTCGCTCATAGTGAATTGCATATGCGCAGTATCTTTCAAGCTCCTGGTGCAACGCCGACGCAAATAACACTCGCACCACAGATACAAACTAATCTTACACAGGTGACAACGTGGTTGGAGCAGCTCTACCAGCAGGATGTTTTGCATCTACTGACTCTTTCCGATAGTCAGTTGTTGCAGGCTTCACAACAATCCTACTTTGACAACATGAAAACAGTGAGTAACGAAGCCTATAAAGGGCAAACTCCCACTTCTAAGACGGGCATGCTGCAGATGAGCAATGACTTACAGCATCTTGCTACTTTCGACATCATGTCATGTCCACGAAGTACTAGCAGTATTTGTACCTCTTGACGTAACATAGAGGCAGAAAGACACTGCTATAGTGTGACTTTTTTTGTTTGTTGGCGTTTATATAGTGTGGGTGTTCATTGATATGAATAAGCCATACATGCAATTGTACCTCGATTTTTGCCATTGATCTTTTTCGTTCTTTAAGAAAGGGAATACTTTCATGGAAAACAGAATGGAAACCAGGGGAGAAAGCACGATGATGCCTCGCGGGAGGCGTCCACTAGGGGTAACGATTATAGCCGTCCTCGTAGGCATCGAGGGTATCCTAGAAGTCATTGCTGGCCTTATTTTCATCCTCACCACAAAATCCATAAGTCATAGAATTGTAGTTGGTGGGCATACCACGATTGCTAGAGTGGTGGATACGTTTGGTATTGGCATTGGTGTTATTCTTATTGTGATTGGCGTTGTTACACTTCTGTTCGTGCTGGGGCTGTGGACGCTACAACGCTGGGCGTATTGGGCTGTTATTATTATCGAGGTTCTCACTTTGATCCCAAACATTATCTCGTTGATCCGAGGCAACGGTTCGCTCATTGGTGACATTGCTTCAATGATCATTCCAGTCGTCGTTTTGATCTATTTCCTCTTAGACACAAACGTTAGGCGCGCCTTCCGTATATAAAACCTTGGTGCAGAGAAGAGAGAAGATATGAGTCAGTGTCAGCCACGAACGGCTGACGCAGGACGGCGGAATCCCCGACGTCGGCCCCCTGAAAGTCGCGCCGGAGTTGGTGGTGGAAGTGGTCTCTAACAGCGAAACGCAGCGCATTCTTGGGGACAAAGT
>CAZZVE010000090.1:14631-19181 GCA_964657325.1 uncultured Ktedonobacterales bacterium | reverse complement strand
CTGCTCAACAACGTCCTGTGTGGATATTTTTGAAATTTGTTTTGCCACGTTTGCCTACCTTTTGCTCTTCTTTCCTTCTTAATTATAGAACGAACAAGTCGCTAAAACGATATCACCTATGATAAATGCGTGCTTCTTGCATGTGGTAATATAGCAAGGAAGTAATAAAATAGTATTTTATAATATGCCAAAGGAGCTTATCTTGACTCATCCCATCTCTTCTAATACTGCATCAATTACCTTGACGCCCGATGCCTCGGTCGATCTACATATGCATACAACTTATAGCGATGGGCGCTGGCCCGCACAACAACTCATCGACTTTCTTGTCACCGAGGGCTTTCAACTTGTCGCGGTGACTGACCATGATCGTGTCGATAAGGTCGCGGAGATACAAGCACTGGCGGCCGAAAAGCGTTTACCTGTGCTTGCCGGCGTCGAGATGAGTACCGACTGGAATGGTAAAATGGGCCATATGCTCTGCTATGGTTTTGATCCGCAGCAGAATGAGTTGCGTCCTCTCACTGAGAAGGTGGTACGCCTGCAATTAGAGAATACACAGGCTGTCAATGAAGAATTACAACGCAAAGGCTACCCTATGCCACGCCAGGAAGAAATTTTAAAAGAAAATGGCGGCAAGCTACGTCGCCCTTCTGACAACGCTAACCTCTTGCGCGAACATGGTTATGCTTCCAACTGGCAAACCGCGATGCAGATGATTACCGAAGCTGGCTTTACCTCTATCAAGGCAGATATGGCGGAGACTGTTGATGCCGTACATAAAAGTGGGGGCGTGTGCCTTATCGCTCATCCTGGACGCCGCGAAAGTGGTTTTACCTTCTACGATGCACCACTACTTGACCAACTGCGGAGCGAAATTCCCATTGATGGCATCGAAATCTATCATCCCTACCACAATAAAGAGATCATTGCGACTTATCTTGCCTATGTAGAAAAGCACGACTTGCTCTTTAGCACTGGTTCCGACTCGCACTGCACTCCTGGTCGCATGCCTATGAAGCATCGTGCCGAGGTGAGTCGTAAACTGCTAGAACGTCTTGGTGTCACCGTTGCTTAACACTCCTGACTCGCCACGCCCTACGCGTCCATTAAGTATTGGCGCGGGTACGGTCGTGATGCATGATGAACGTGTCTTGCTGGTACGCAATACCTATGGCTTGACAAAGGGACGCTATCTGCTACCAGCAGGACGTGTCAATGTAGGTGAATTGCCAGACCATGCAGCCGTGCGTGAGACCTTCGAGGAGACAAACCTGCGTGTCGAGATTGAGGGCTTGCTTGGTGTACGCCTCTGGGTATTGAAGAGTGGAGAACACAACTACTTTTTTATGTTCCGTGCGAAACTGCTGTCTCCTATCAGCGATCTACGCCACAACCCTACTGAACTGGATGATGCACGTTTCTTTACCCGCTCTGAAATGGATGCACTTGGCCTTGATGAAACGTGGCTAGGAGCAATTGCTGTTGCTTATAAAGGGCTAAATCCGCGTGAGACGCTCTGGCTCAACCATGCCGAATTGCAAGATGACTCGGTGGATACCCCCGACCATTGGCGCATCTGGCTCTAAGTGTGTTCCATCAATGGGATGAAGACAATCTGTAGGGACCGATGTATCACGTCCTCGTTGGGTGTTAATTGCCGACAAGGACGTGATACATCGGTCCCTACAGTTGTCATTCATCAACATGTATAGTATGATACACAAAAATGGAACATATTTATGCAGATACAACAGTTTCGTGAACGTGTCCTTACTTTGCTAGGGCAACGCCATGGTCCTTCGCTCTCACAAATTGTATTGCGAGCAATGGGCGTATTATTTGGACTGCAAGTGCTTACTATTGCTCTGCTACAACTTGCCTCAAAGCTACGTCGTAAGCAACAGCAAGGCGGAGGCTTTCCCCATCCTAACCTCAATAGCATACGCGTTGGCGACAACAATGTACAACTCTACGATTATGGACAACACCTGTATGACGCTATGCTGACCGCTATTGATAATGCGCAAGAATCTATCTATTTGGAGACATTCATCTGGAAAGCTGATAAAATTGGGCAGGTATTCAAAACACACCTGACAAAAAAAGCGGAACAGGGAGTAGAGGTTTACGTTGTCTTTGACGGCTTCGGTAATGCGGTTGTGCCAGAGCGATTCAAACAGTTTCCGCCATCTATTCACTCCTTAAAGTATCAAGCTATTAGGCGTCCCTGGCATATATTTGATCCACGCCGTTATGCATTAGAACATCGTAAACTTCTCATTGT
Organism: uncultured Ktedonobacterales bacterium; assembly: GCA_964657325.1. Classification (GTDB taxonomy): domain Bacteria; phylum Chloroflexota; class Ktedonobacteria; order Ktedonobacterales; family Ktedonobacteraceae; genus JBBQVS01. The sequence continues at coordinate 16,894 of CAZZVE010000090.1, read as the reverse complement.
CGATGGCTATATCGGCTTTATTGGTGGCTACAACATTGGTAGTCCATACGCTGATACGTGGCGCGACACTCATCTTCGTATTGAGGGACCTGCCGCCTCCGATCTCGCGCACTCGTTCACCGAGTTCTGGAATCAACATGATCCCAATCGTGCGCCTATCACACGCCATTATCCACGTCGTTTTGACTCGCTTATTACTGTTGTAGGTACAAATGCGCTACAACTCATGTTCCCCATTCGTGACATGTATATACGTGCCATTGACCGTGCAGAAAAAATGGTGCGCCTGACTGATGCTTATTTTGTACCGGATGGTGTACTGCTCGATGCGCTTTGTGCTGCTGCCCGACGTGGTGTTGATGTACAGATAATGGTACCTTGGATATCCAATCACCTCGTCGTCGATTGGCTTGCGCGCGGCTATTTTACAGAGTGTCTCAAAGCAGGCATTAAAGTTTTTGGCTATCGTCATATGTTGCATGCTAAGACATGCACCATTGACGGTCAATGGTCAACCATTGGTACAGCGAACCTTGACCGCCTTAGTTCCGTGGGCAACTATGAAATCAATGTCGAAGTCTACAACGAAACGTTGGCGCACCAGATGGAACAACTGTTTTTGAGCGATACAACGGACGCTATAGCACTCAACCTTGATGAGTGGCTTCAGCGTCCCTGGTATGCTATGCTCGGTGAACGCATTCTCGCTCCTTTGCGCGTGCTATTGTAGATAGTGGCCCTTGGCTCTTGGGGTGTGCTAAAGCAGACTCGTACAGGAGCCACCGCTGAATCCGAGGACGCGATGCAAATCCCGTACGGGTCTGCTTTAGCACATCCTCTTCACATTTGTATCATTATGGTTTTTACATCTTTAGCGTACGATATCGCGCAGATCGAACACGGGACCATCACGACATACGAGCTTTTGACCAGTGCGGGTTTCCACACTACAAGCAAAGCAGACTCCCGTACCACACACGAGAGGACGTGTTATTGCGCCCTGTGCAAAGCCTTTACCACGTAAGCGTTCAAAGTGAGTGTAAAGGGTGAGGGATGTTTCATGTGAAACACTACTATAGGACGCATCAGCCCAGGGTAGTATTTCTGTGAGCATCTGTACCAAAGTTTTGTCTTGCTGCTGTTCCGTCACAACATGATATTCGACTTCGGGCGAGAGTAGCGCGGGGGGATAGCTTTCTTCAAGAGTACGACTTTGATTGATGAGGGTGACGGCGATATCTTGTTCCAGGGCAACCTGTGCAAGCAGCGTGAGGGCACTGACAGAACGCTCCTCGCCGATGAGGAGCGCGTTTCGTGTGGTGGGGTGCAATGTCCAACCATGTCCTAGTGGTCCCAGAATATCGAGTACTGTGCCTTCTGGTTGCATTGCTAACCATGCTGTGCCGCGTCCCTGCACATGAACATAAAAAGTACAAGTGCCGCGACTCTTATTGATGCTATGCACATACAATGGGCGACGCAACAATGGGTCGCTCGCATCCGTGGCACTGCAACGCACCATACAGAATTGTCCTGGTTGTACAGTTTGTGCCAAATTTGGAGCGTGCACTTCCAGTAACTGCACTCCTGGCCGTATCGAAGTCGTCGTGGTAAGTGTGGCTATGTGGATACGCATTATTCGGAAATCATACCTAAGAAATTACGGGTACGCTCGTTTTCCGTGTGCTCAAACACCTGCTGTGGTGTGCCTTGCTCCACAATCACCGACTTATCCATGAATATTACATGGTCCGCAACATCGCGTGCAAAGCCCATTTCGTGTGTCACTACCGCCATCGTCATGCCTTCATCAGCCAGTTGGCGCATGACTTTCAGCACATCGCCGACCAGTTCGGGATCGAGCGCGGACGTTGCTTCGTCGAACAGCATCAATTTAGGGTTCATTGCTAATGCACGGGCGATGGCGACACGCTGCTGCTGTCCACCAGAAAGCTTATGTGGAAATACGTTAGCCTTTTCGGAAAGACCGACTTTAGCGAGTAGACTGTGCGCTCGCTCTGTAACCTCCTCCTTTGCCTCACCTAGCACATGAATCGGAGCTTCGACGATATTTTCAAGTGCGGTCATATGTGGAAACAGATTGAAACGTTGAAAGACAAAGCCAACGCGCGAACGTATACGCGCTATATTTTCCTCGCGGTCCTCAACAAGCTTGCCATCGACATCACGATAGCCCACCAGTTGACCATCGACGTAGATGCGTCCACTGTCGATTTTCTCCAAATGATTGATGCAGCGCAAC
>CAZZVE010000090.1:0-14621 GCA_964657325.1 uncultured Ktedonobacterales bacterium | reverse complement strand
ACAGCGTTGTTTTGCCGGAACCGCTTGGCCCAATGATAACAACGACCTGCCCACGCTTGACGGAGAGATCAACTCCATTTAGCACAGTCAAATTGCCGAAACGTTTGACAATTTTTTCGGCATGGACCATCTCGTCTGTCTGTTCAATCATGCTCATCTAGCGTCCTCCTCCTACGCGTAGCGTACCAAAGCCAAGCATACGTGTAGCAAAGCTTTTGCTATCAACCAACTCTACTTTCTGATTACGATTGGGGTCAAGTCGTCTTTCAATAAAGCTCTGTACATAGCCCCACAACGTTGTTAGTGCTAAATAGTAGAGTGTGGCAACGAGCAGCAACTCGAAGACGCTAAAGGTCGGTGAGCCATAGGTGGTGGCGACATTGGTCAATTCAAAGACACCAATAACTGAGGCGATTGAGGTCGTTTTGAGCATATTGTTAAATTCGTTGCCCAGTGGGGGAACGATGACACGCGCTGCTTGTGGCAGGATGATACGACGCATCGCCAGACTAAAACGCATGCCTAATGCCTTACCAGCTTCCATCTGCCCTGCATCAACCGAACTGATGCCAGCACGTATGATTTCTGCCATGTATGCACCTTCGTTCAGCGAAAAGGCTACCAGCACACAACCAATAGCGGACAAGAGTAGAGGCTGGTTGTTCACAATGATCTTTGGTAGAGCATCCCACAGCAGGAGCACCTGTACAAGTAGGGGACTACCACGAAAAAACCAGATGTAGGCACCAGCAATCCAATTGAGCCACTTGAGGTGCGACATACGCATCAGAGCCAGGAAAAGACCAAGTACGACGCCAATGATTTGCGCGGCAACTGAAATCCATAGTGTGGTCCAGGCCGCCTGCAAGAAGATTAGATTAGGGTCGCCATACAGGTAGTGCGCGAAAAGGTCCCAACGAAACATAGTGCCCTCCTTCCTTAAAATATGGTATTGGTACGAACTCGGCGGTTCGTTGCCAACAATTGTATCACACAAGTTCAATTCTGTATGAGCCAATAATGCAGTTTGCCTGCTTGTGTGAATATATCAATTGTAGGGGTCTAATTCATTACACCCTGTTGGCATAGACGATTTTTGGGTGATGTGGGCAAGCATTTCAACAGCCTCTAAAATGATGCGTTGCCAACAGGGTGTAATGAATTAGACCTCTACAATTGATACATTTCATCATTTTGTTTATTGACATAATCAGTCTCTACATTTCATTACATTTGTGTTATGACAATGACATTAATTTGCGGTTAATTTGTATACACAGAGAGTGACAAATGGGGTATAAAATACTGTTTTTTTGTAACGATTATGGTACACTCTGAAGTATATACACGCATTGTAGCGTTATTAGTATACAGTCATACACACTACGAATGAGGGGCTTGGAGGGTCTACGATGCCCATCACACTCGACCGCGGTATCTGCTGTAATTTGCATGAGACTAGTTCGCGGGAATGGCTTATCACCAATGGATTAGGGGCATATGCGTCTGGCAGTGTCGCAGGTGTTCTTACACGTATGGAGCATGGATTGCTGGTGACATGTCCACCAGAGAGTAACATACCCTATCTTCTCCTGGCAAAAATAGACGAAGAGGTCGTTTTTGATCAGCGCACATATTACCTTGGCACGAACGAATACCGCGATGGAACACTTAACCCATCAGGCTTTGTTCATCTTGAAACGTTTCGGCTCGAAGAGGGCTTTCCCATTTTTACCTATCGTCTAGGTGGTATTGATGGCATCATGCTCGAAAAACGCATTTGGATGCAACAGGGCCGCGATACAACCTATATTCAGTACCGCGTCATTCGTACAACGACCGCTGATGAAACAGGCTATCGACGTAGTGGGATCACAGGAGCGATGAGTAATAGTACTGGTCGTGCTACAGAGTCTGGAGAGGCAGCACAACAGGCGATTACGCTGACTCTTTTACCTTTTACAGCTTATCGTCCTCATACTGAGGCACAGCATGGTAACAATGACTGGCATTTTCAGGTCCAGCAGTACCAGCACAACGCGGAGGAGAACCGAGACGACAACGGGTTTGAACGCCCCGTATTGCTTCCAGAAGGGGTCGCGGGTTGTACAATCCGTGCCTGGGATAGCGCACACCCCTATCACCTGCTCGCCGTTGGTCAACCGGAGAGCGAGGCAACCTTTATTCCTACAAATGTATGGTATTGGAATTTTTTGCATCGCCAGGACGCCGCAGAGGGCAAACCAGCGTTAGATGATCTGTATCTGCCAGGAGTCATTCGTGCAACGCTTTGGCCTACCGAAGACTCAACGCTTACCATTGTGGTGAGTACTGAAGAGCTAGTAACACAAGCTCTACGCTCAAATCAGCTTGTTCATTCCTATCGGCGTAGCGTCGAGGGACAAAAACAACTTCTGGTAGATGTGGCAACTCCACAACGCTACTTTGGCGAAGGTGGGGAAGCTGCACGAGCGCAGCGTTTTTCTGTACTACCACTTCATACAGTTTCTACGCATCCTCAGATAGAAGATGAAGCATTTCTGCGTTCGCTCTTACGTGCATGTGAGCGTTTCTTATTCCAACGCAAGCTTCCTGGTGCAGGCAAGCGTGGCGATCATGAACTGCTGTTTGGCAGAATTGAGCGCACACCCGATGTGCTCTCCGAGTTTTACAGTATGGAACGGCGCACACGCGACACTTTGATTGCCCTTCCTGGTATCATGCTTGCAACGGGCCGCTATGGTGAGGTAGCACACATTCTTCGTAACCTTGCCCATACTTTCAGGCAAGGAATGTTGCCAGAAATGCTACCCCTTCCAGGCGAAAAAACCGACGAACGAGTATATGAGAGTGCTGACCTGTTGCTCTGGTACTGTTACGCCCTTGATTCCTATCTCCGCTTGAGTCAAGACTATGAGTTGCTCAACGAACTCTATCCTCATCTTGTCGAGGGCATTCACTGGTATATTCAGGGCAACGAGTACGGTGTGAAGATGGATGCAGATGATGGACTCCTCGCGCTTTCACAGAGTACGGCGACATGGATGACTTATCAGGATGGTGTGGCAGCACGCAAAGGGAAGCCTGTTGAAGTAAATGCACTGTGGTACAACACACTTTCATTGTTACACGAGTGGTCACAACGACTCGCACATACAGGCCATTTCACCCGTGTGGTAGTTCCTGATACAGAACTACTTAGGCATTGTCAGACAAGCTTTCAGCAAAAATTCTGGTATGCAGAAAGGGAATATCTCTTCGATGTTATTGAAGGTCCTGATGGTAATGATACAGCGTTACGCCCTAATCAACTGTTTGCCTGTTCTCTACGTTATTCAATAGCAACGACAGAGCAACGTAGGTGCATCCTTGATGTTGTGTCGAAAGAATTACTTACGCCCTACGGACTACGTACACTTGCCCCGAATGTGGAAGCTTATCATGGTACCCTCGGTGTAAGACGAGAGGAGCAACAAGAGGCACTGTATCAGGGAAGCGTCTGGACATGGCTTCTCGGCTCATATATCGATGCGTTATACAATACTACCTACATATCAGAGTATGATGAGAAGATATGGGAACAAAGCGTACGCCAACTTGTACCATTCTACAAACATTTAGCGGAAGGTATGCTAGACATGATTGGCGGCGTGTTTGATGGTGACTATCCCCACTCTGCAGCAGGCTATAAGCCCGCTTCTCTATTGGGCTGTGCTGAACTTCTCCGTGTGTATCACACTCTGACACAGGTACATGTGAGGCAACCCTATCTGGTGCGATCCCGTTAAAAGGGTGTGCTAAAGCAGACCCATACAGGAGTCATGATGACAATTGAGCCAATAAAGCTCCTGTACGGGTCTGCTTTAGCACACCCTCTTGGCGTAAAGGATGTGATACATTGGTTCCCATCAAATATTTCACGATGCATTGGGCGAGTGAAGAGACAACTTGAATCGTGGGTTGTAGCTTTTATCACAGCTGCTACAAGAGACCGAATGAGTATAGCGGCGTACGCGCGGATATTGCTTACCACACTGTGGACATTCGTAGAGGTAACGAATAGGCCGACGTTCGCGCCGTACCCGTTCGCGCTGCATGCTTTCCTCGTGCAATAACGCGCGCAGGTCTTCCACTGGATAGCCAGTAATCATGGCTTCGTCGTCAGCTATTGAGTCATAACCATGATGATGATGTCGGCGTGGTGTGCCGTTCACACGGTCGGCGAGATGGATAAGTTCGTGTGCAACTGTCACTTCTATTGACTGCGCTTGCATCGCTGACTCGATAAAAATCAAGTGTCGGTGAGTAGGGCGTCTTTCCTCTTCTGAAACGGTGCGAATGCGTCGCACGGATAGTGGCAGGGCTGGTACATAACAATAACAGCCAAGTGCCATGATATTGAGTCGCTTCCCCGTCCACTGCCTGTACTCGTTACGGTCCTGAGTGATTGCGAGAAGTGGAAGTTCAGAGGAGGGAAGGTGCAGTTTATACCAGTAATGTGTTAGCCAATGCTGAAGTGTTACTTCATTACCATGAAGAATTGGACCTGTTTGTAACAGAGGCAGCTTCGGTACTGTTCTTCTCTGTGCTGTAGCCATGAATGGCGCTCTTGCTCCTAGCGAAAAGACGTAGTTGTCTTTTGGATATTCTTCAATGCACATGGGCGACCTACTATCTCGCCTTAAAAGTCGTACTATTAGTATATCAGGCAGTAGCGGTATATGCAAGCCTTAAAGAGGAAGGGTGCAGGGCTATTTAAAAGTCAGAAATGAGAGTCAGGGCATCCCCTTACGGGTGCCCTGGAAACAACTTTTAAATGACCCTGGAGGAAGAGTATGTCTTTGATAATTCCTCTCAGCCGTCTATCTCCGCGTCAATGGGTTTGAACGTGCCGTTATTGGACAATTCGGCTGAGCAAGCTGTAAGACCCACGTACATATCCATCTCCGCACGCAGCACGATGAAATCTCCTGGACGAGAGAGGGGAGGGTCGATCTTTATTTCCCCATTGGGCAGTACATCTACGTTCATAAAGATGTTGAAGGTCGTAGGAATGGCACTGCTCTCGATACCAAATTGGGCAAGGTTCTTTGCCAGGTTCTCGAAGCAACTGGGATGATGACCTTCGTAACGGTATATCTTTTTGAACATTTCCGGACTGCACGGAGTGAGAAGGAAATCGTGTTTGCCGACTTTGTCTTCGAGAATGGTGAACATGGGGTTGCTTTTATTCGAGTAGAGAATATGGCCTTTCGTCAGGTAGATCGTATTGTTGTAGTCAAAGCTGCGTCCTGAAGAGAGCCACTCAGACGTGTCTGGACGGGCAAAGGCCATCAAATCGGAGACCTGCTCTCCTTGTGGATCAATGACCCGCAGGAATTGCCCTTTCTTTAGTTCAAATCCTGTACCGGTTTGTGGTTCTAGGTGATAATGTGCTACATTTTCCACGCCTATCTCTCCTTATTGTCAAGTTTCTGCATGTATTTCTTCTCTTTACTTATGTGGTGAGAAGGGACATTGCCAGCCTTCTTCCACAATGCGCCCCGCGTACTGGCGTGCCTCGGAGGTCTCGCCAAAGTCACTAAGGGATGCGTTGACATTTCCTTGCAGTGCCTGTTCCCTCTGGCGAATAGCCTGTCGTATGAGCGTGTATTTCCCTCGTTCACGCAATCTATCAAACTGGTAGTGTGCATTGAATACTAGGGTGGGCCAAGCAAATCGGCGGGTCAAACGCGAACTGACAGCAGATAAACCAACGATAAAGAAGGCCCGTCCTGCGAAGCTAAAAGCAAAACGTGGGTCTTGAGGATCGGAGGCCACCGAGGAATCCCAGTTGTGATGCACCTGATCCAGTTCGTGCAGACGTTGAAGTTGTGACCAAAGAAGCTGTTCAAAGCTTCTTTCATCAACACTCTGCGGTCCAGTAAAACTGGCGACAAACGTGGTAAAAAGCTCGTCTAGTTTCATCTGTTCTTGAACGAAGGTAAACACATCGTACGCCAACCCAGCTGTCGTCTCAGGAGTGTTCATCTCGCCATACATGCCGAAGCGATAGGTTTCTCGATGCATAGCCGATTTTGCACCAACGCAGGAGAATTCGGGATCAAGCATGCGTGAGCGGAAAGCACTGTGAACATGTTCCATGAGTGCACTTGGCTCTTGTTCGGGGGAGGATAGTCGTACTAATTTGTTGCCCTGGAAAGCGGAGTAACTGCTATTCGCACGAGCGAGATCACTGTTGAATGGATTGAGATGCTGCCTATCTTCATTGATGGGTGTCTGAGTCATACTATAATTATCCTTGTGTAAACATACTTTCCCTCAAAAACATCATCATTGATGTCTCTCTTGGTTGTTGATCAAAAGAGGACCATTCTTTTTGTATGCAGAGGGGGTATTCGTATGTTAGTGTGGTGTTGACGTAGCTCTTTCATTGGTGTAGCGGCCAGCGTAATGATGGACCCGTTATAGGGAATACCGCCTAGGTAAAGACGCGCGCCGAAAGCAAACCAGGTACAAATTGCACGCTCTGCAAGCCAGGCTGGAGCGAGCAGAGAAGCTATGAATGGGAATACGTTACACCCCCTATCCCTTCTTCTTCCCAGTTCAGCTAAGCCGATGACTGCCAATATGCCAGCAGTGAAAACAGCCCAGCACCTGAAGAGAGCGAGGACGAGGGTGAGAGGGAGCAGGAACAGCAACAGGATAAAGTGCCACGGGTGAGCGAACTCATCGTATGCTTGTCGCACGCGCTGCGACCAAAAATGGTGAGCGGTTGGCGGAAGACGCCGCACAAAAAGGTCGAGCGGAACAACCTCAATTCCTCTGGCAGCACGTATGGTGCGAATGACCTCCAGGTTCTCGAAGAGCACGTTGCCATTGTAGCCTCCCGTTGCTAAGAGCGCTGACCGTCGCACTCCCAGAGTGCCAGGCCAATCGCCCCCTGCGGCCCGGTTGAGGAGTATACGTCCCGTATCCCACAGAGCATGCCAAGGCAACGGTCCAAAGTAGTTCTGTGGCCTCACAACGTGGGCATCTTCCAGTAGAGCCGCGATCCGATTGAGGGCGGTCTCGTCGTAGCGAACATCGTCATCGGCGATGATGAGCTTCTCGCACTTTGCATGTCGTAAGCCAGTAAGTACGCCTCGAACTTTCCCATTCAAGACAGAGATGTCAGGGTCTGGGGGTATATGAACTGCAAAGGAGTTCCAGTGTGCAGCATGAGCGGCAAACACATCCGAGGCAGAACCGTCTACTATAAGCACTTCCACATTCTTTGAAAGCATGCGCAGATAGGAAGTTAATTCGTCGGTCTCCTCTTTAAAAAATTGAAGCCGTTTAATTGGCAAGATATATGTTACTTCGATGATGGTCTCCTCCTTCTACTATTATGCCTGCTCCTAGTACCATCACTCTACACGCAAAAAGCTATTCAAAGGTTCCACCTCTTGAATATGTATTAGATGTTATGGCACTATCGAGTGAAGGAAAAGTGTAAATCTGGAGTGAGATTCTGCTATCCCTACTTCCCAAACAAACGCTGTGTAAGCGTTGCAATAAATGTGACCTCTATCGTAAGTCCTACAAAGGCTTCTAGTGCGGCAAATACGGTAAGCGGATTGCTCAAGGTGATACTCTGACTAGGGGAGAAGCCGCGCCCATGAAACGAGGTCATACTAAATACGATGGCTTCTAATGGAGTTAATGGTACGTGTACAGATGGTCCAATAAGATAATATGCAATTGCGAATCCTAAGATAACACAGAGGTACGCGATAAAACTGCGCATGGGCCTATAGCCATATCCGGCAAGCAGATCAAGAAAGAGCGAGAAGAGAAATTGTCCAAATCTTCTTTGTCGCCACTGCACCATACGTTGCAGGCGTTGCGCACGATAGGCGAAACGTGACGCGTCCTCGTTCATGCCTTGTGCTTGTAGTGCAACAGCAAGCTGACGGTTGGCACGAACGGCAGTCTGGTAGAATTCAAGATGCTCTTGACGTTTTTCTTTATCTTGTAACTGCTCTTGAGAAAGAATATGATGACGTGCCTTATACTCATCACCTAATATATGTATTGTTGACCAATCGACAACAGAAAGGTTAGCATTGCCCCAATGTACGTCAGCTAGCGCAACTCCAACGTGGTCGTGCTCCTTACATAGAGTGACATGTTCAAGGTTCGTGCCTGTGTCAAAGAAAGTTCCTTGCAGGTTTGCTCCCACCAAGTTTGCTTTAAACAAATACGCACCCTCCAAGTGGGCCTGATTTAGGTCTGCCTCCTCCAAGTGCGCCTCATACAACACTGTTCGCGCTATATTTGCTTCACCAACGTTGGCCTGCTCCAAATGAACACCATATAAAGCTGCACCTTGCAAATCAGTGTGACAGAGAATAGCACCCTCAAGGTGGGCTTCGCGCAGATCAACTCGCTGCATACATGCGGCAGCTCTTTCAATTTGCTCTGGTGTAGGATTATTTCCTTCATCCCAATTGATGCCCGCCCGTAATCGCGCAAGCGGCAGATAACTCAAGTTTTCACCATTCAAGTGTGCTCCGCGCAAGTCCAGCCCTTCTCGTTCGCGTTGCTGCTCATCGCTCCAATCAATAGGACCGCGTCCGTCTTCAAGAGTTGCCAATAGCCATTCCACATCGGCACGTGTGAGGGCAACACCAGCAAGCGGATATATGTTGTGCTTTATATTGGGTACAATCGCAAGATGATCTGCAAGAAACTGACGCCGCGCCGCCTCAATCTCTGGCTCAATACGCCACGATTGTCCTTGTGCTTCCCAATATGCTCGCCACGCTTTACGATCCTCAGTTGCAGGGCGTTGCGTTGGATGTGATGGAACTGAAGCCAAGGTATTTCCTTCATTATGATAGATAGAACAAGGGCACCCGCAGGGGATGCCCCTCCCATAGACGAAGCGAAAATTGATTTTGTGTTATATGGAAGGGGCATCCCCTGCGGGTGCCCTTGTCCCGAACGACAACCTTTATTTTCTTACTATTGTACCTCATACTCTTCTCTTACACCCAGATACATGGTATTGTGTCTGTGGATGTAGACAAAATGTGTTCTCTAATAGTATGTGAAAGATGAGGTAGCTCATGCGCTATGTCGTTCGAGAAAAGTTTTTTCACTTGGGCGAGGATTCGATGATCACCGACGATCACGGACACCCGCTTTATATTGCTGATGGCAAAGTGTTTTCCATCCGCAACACGGTTGTACTCAAAGATTTACAGGGAAACGAACTTGCTACGATCAAGAAACAACTCCTCGCGCTTGGTCTGACCTATCATATTACGCGACACGGACAAGAAGGTGCTGTCATACGCAAGAAAATCTTTAGTCCATTCGTCGAGCGTTACACCGTTGACATTCCTGGACCCGACGATCTGTCCGTCACGGGTAGTCTGCTTGAACATAACTTTAGTATCGAACGCCACGGGCAGACTGTCGCAAGAGTTTCTAAGCGTTGGGTGTCGCTCACCGAGACGTATGGCGTAGAAACGGCACCGGGTGAGGATGATATTCTTATTCTCGCAACTGTTATTGCGATGGATTTAGCGGAAGACCAGGAAGAGCGCAACCGCGAAAGTGCGGAATAAGCTACACACGGATGATGTGTGACTGACAGCTACACATCATCCGTGTGTAGCTTTTTATTATTTGATATGTTAAGTTTTTGCTAGCCGCTTAATAAAAAAAGGAGAATAGGGCTATATATCTTCTTTCTCTTCACAAGCATCATCTCTTCCTGTATACTTCTTTTTAAGGGGAAACAAAAAAGATATTTAAGAGAAAGTGAAAATCTCCATGAAGCGATTCCACGTCTCGCGCTACCTCGTGGCCTCAATGAGCACACTTGCAATCTTATTGAGCGTTCTATTTAGTACGGTTGCCACTTCGTCTGCATCATATGCTGCAACCCGGAGCATACCACAGGACATCCAGAAGAGCATTACACCTAATCATATTCTTTTGAATGAAGCAGTAAAGGCTTCTTCGTCAGCATTGTTGCCGTGTCTCAACAGTAAAACGTTGCCATTATGCTACAGCCCACAGCAAATTCGTCGTGCCTATGATATTCAGCCACTTCTCAATGCTGGTATTACAGGGAAAGGGCGGACAATTGTAATTATTGATGATTACCAAAGCCCTACTATTCGCACGGACTTGGCTCTCTTCGACAAAATCTTTAATTTACCCAATCCAACGCTCAATATTATCGCGCCAAAGGGCTTACGACCTTTCGATCCAAACAACTCAGCGGCAGTTAGTTTTGCGGAAGAGATTTCACTTGACGTGGAATGGTCTCACGCGGTAGCACCTGGTGCAACAATTGATCTGGTGCTCGGTAATCCACCCACGGACTCTATCGGTGGTGAACTTCAGGGAATCATTGATGCGATGAATTATGCAACCGCTCAAAATCTAGGTGGTGTGTATTCGTTGAGCGTTGGTACAGGCGAAACCTGTTATAGTGCTGCACAACTGCAATCGCTACACCACGCCTTTCAAAAAGCATATGACAATTCCTCCACTGTGTATGTCTCGGCGGGCGATAGTGGCTCGGCTGTTGATGCATGTAATAAAAATGGTACTCCTGTAGCTGTCGTAAAAGGTGTAAATTATCCTTCAAGCGATCCTCTTGTCTCTGCTGTAGGAGGCACAACTCTATTAGCCGACAAGTCTGGTAAATATATCGGCGAGACAACGTGGAACGAGTCTACTCTTGGCGCAGGCGCGACAGGTGGTGGTTTTAGTGGAATCTTTCCACGCCCGTCTTATCAAAACGGCGTCCCTGGTATTGGTACCTATCGTGGTGTACCTGATGTAGCATATAACGCAGACCCTCTGACAGGTGTACCAATTGTGTTTAGTATCGGAGGCGCAACGCTCATCGCCCCTATTGGTGGCACTAGTGCAGGTGCTCCGCAATGGGCCGGTATAACCGCTCTCGCGGAACAAGCGGTAGGCAAGCGTCTAGGGTTCCTCAATGGGACGTTCTATGGCATTCTCAAAAGTACGTCCTACTCGAAGGCGTTCCATGATATTACAACTGGCAATAACGCGTTCACTTTCCAGGATAGCAATGGTAAAACGGTGACTATTCCTGGCTATAAGGCCGGTATTGGTTGGGACGCAACAACAGGCGTTGGTTCACCCAAAGTAGCCGGGCTGGTAAAACTTTTGCTAGAGTACAATAACAAAGACTGACGGTGAAGACCTCTGAGCGATAATACAAAGAATAAAAGCGCACAACGGAATTTCAAGCATGCGCTTTTATTCTTTTCTTTGTAGAACAAACAAACCAATCACGCATTTTTACCCGAAATCTACTTAATCTTCTTCTTATATATAATACTTTATAAGTTTATAAGAATTCTATAGAATTCTAAAGAACTCTATAGTGTTTTATAGGGAGAAAAAGAGTTACGGATGAAGCAGAGCAGTCAGAAACAGCCCACACTGGAAACACCGACATGGCGTGAACAACTTGGCATTCGTATCAGGACGACGGAAGAGCGAAAACGTATTGCCAATCAATTAGGAGTCAATCCACTTACTTTAACACGTTGGGTAAATAACGAATCCTCGCCTCACAAACATTCACTACAAAAATTACTCACTTTTTTACCATCTCATCAAACAGAACTGGTAGAATTATTACGGCATGAAGTAAATCCTGAGTCGGTCGTAGAAGAACGTGGTCACGTTTCATTGTCACTCTACACAAGCGTCCTGAACGCATATACCACGACACATCCAACACTACTCTTCTGGTCAATTTCGCAGCTTATTCTCCGCCATGCGCTTACTCATCTAGTAACAGGGGAAGGGGCCATAGAAATCTCGGTGGCACAATGTATGCCGCCTGCTCATACAGGGAAGATACGAAGTTTGCGTGAGACTATACAAGAAAATAGTAACACGCATGATAGTCATACACAACATCGAAGTGTATTTCTTGGAGCAGAGTCGCTAGCGGGTGCCGCGCTCAGTGCGTTACATACAAAAGTCGTGTACAATTTCTCAGAAGAGCGCACAATCTATCCACGCACATTAGAAATTGGCGAAGAGTGTAGTGGTATTGCCTGTCCAATCCTCTATACAAACCATGTCGCGGGCTGTTTACAAGTCTCAAGTACAAGCCCCAACTACTTCTCGTCCGAGCAACAGCAACAGATAGAACGCTATGCGGAATTGTTCGCTCTTGCGTTCAGCCATGAGCAATTCTACCCGTTTGAAGCCCTTGATCTTCACCCTATGCCAGCAGAACATGAGCAACAAGAATACGTCGCCCAGTTCCGTAAGCGTGTGGGTCAGGTGATGAGGGACACCGGAACTGAACAACCGCTTACTTTGTTACAAGCCGAGCAACGTGTATGGCAACAAATCGAAGAGGAATTGCTTGCGCTTTGAATTTTCCCCTTGCGAACACTTGCATGATGTTGTATTATAGGGATGTTCGCACTCACATGACGAGAGTGCTAAAATCTATTTACACTAAGGGAATCTGTCTACCCTCTTAAGAATACATATGTAGACAGGGAGGAACATCGTATGTCAACAGTAAGCGTAAAGCTTCAGCCACTTGGCGACCGTTTGGTCGTGAAGGCTACAGAGCGTGAGAGCACCACCAAAAGTGGCATCGTACTACCAGATACCGCCAAAGAGAAGCCCCAGGAGGGCGAAGTACTTGCCGTTGGTCCTGGCAAAGTCCTGGACAACGGTAAACGCACGACACTTGAGGTACAAGCGGGCCAGCGTGTGCTGTTCGCAAAGTACGCAGGAACCGAAGTCAAAATCGACGGAGAAGAGTATCTCATTCTTCGTGAGAGCGATATCATGGGTATCGTCGAATAACCCTGTACGGGTCTTCCTCAAATCCATTTTTATAACATATACGAGGAGAATACATCGTGGCAAAGCGATTGCAATTCAATGATGAGGCACGCCATTCCCTGAAAAAGGGTATTGACGCGCTTGCAGAGGCGGTCAAGGTTACACTTGGACCAAAGGGCCGCAACGTGGTATTGGACAAGAAGTTCGGTGCGCCAACCATCACCAATGATGGTGTGACTATTGCACGAGACATTGATCTGCCCGATCCATTTGAAAACATGGGCGCGCAACTTTTAAAAGAAGTAGCGACCAAGACCAATGATGTTGCCGGTGATGGCACCACGACTGCAACAGTTCTGGCTCAGGCTATTGTGACCGAGGGCTTGAAGAATCTTGCGGCAGGCGCGAACCCAATGATTTTGCGTCGTGGTCTTGAGGCAGGTGTCGATGCAGTCATCGCGGAAATCAAGTCGATGAGCAGACCGGTCGAGACGCGCGAGCAGATCGCACAAGTTGCCTCTATCTCCGCGGCAGACGCAGAAATCGGTGAACTGATTGCCGAGGTTATGGAGAAGGTTGGCAAAGATGGCGTGATTACGGTCGAAGAGGGCCGTAGCATCGTCATGGAGAAAGAGTACACCGAGGGTATGCAGTTTGACCGTGGTTTCATCTCACCATACATGGCGACGAACCAGGAGAACACCGAGGCCGAACTCCCAAACCCATACATTCTTATCACTGATAAGAAGATCAGTGCGGTAGCCGACATTCTGCCAATTCTTGAGCGTGTGTTACAGGCTGGTAACAAGAACTTTGTCATCATCGCGGAAGATGTCGATGGTGAGGCATTGGCAACACTCGTGGTCAACAAGCTGCGCGGTGCCTTCAATGTACTCGCAATCAAGGCTCCTGGCTTTGGTGATCGCCGTGAGGCCATGCTTGAGGATATCGCGGTATTGACCGGAGCTACCGTCATCACTGAGAAGCGTGGTCTCAAACTTGAGAGTACCACTCTTGAAGACCTTGGTCATGCGCGCACCGTTACTGCGAACAAAGACAATACTACCATTGTCGAAGGCGTTGGCGCGGAGCAGGACATTCAAGGCCGTGTGCGTCAGATCCGCGCACAGATCAACGACACTACCAGCGATTATGACCGCGAGAAGCTTCAGGAACGCTTGGCGAAGCTTGCAGGCGGCGTTGCTGTAATCAAGGTTGGTGCTGCAACCGAAGTGGAGATGAAAGAGAAGAAGCATCGTGTAGAGGATGCTCTTTCAGCGACACGCGCAGCCATTGAAGAGGGCATCGTCCCTGGTGGCGGTTCCGTATTGGTTGCTGCTATCTCCGCGCTTGACAATGTGCACGTTGCAGCAGGTGAAGAGACCACTGGCGTTAATATTCTACGCCGTGCTCTTGAAGAGCCACTGCGCCAGATCGCCTTCAATGCAGGACGTGATGGTGGTGTGACTGTTGCCGAGGTTCGTAGCAGCAAGGCTGGTATCGGCTTCAATGCTCTCACAGGCGAGTATGTCGATATGTTCGAGGCTGGCATCGTTGACCCCGTAAAGGTCACACGGTCCGCATTACAGAATGCATCGAGCATTGCTGGCATGGTTCTTACCACCGACACTCTCATCACCGACGCTCCAGAAGAGGCTGGCGCAGCACCCGCTATGCCTGCTGGCATGGGCGGTATGGGTGGCATGGGCGGCATGATGTAGGCTTTATTAAAAGCAAACAAAGAAGGGGTTGAGCGCATCGCG
>CAZZVE010000089.1:12973-19280 GCA_964657325.1 uncultured Ktedonobacterales bacterium | reverse complement strand
CCCCCACGGCTAGTTCTCTTGCAATAACTTCACTAATCATCACTTATAAAAGCCGCGTGCTTCTTCATAAGTGAGGTTAGCCACCACAACGTCCCTCCTGTTAACAGGACGAGAAGGGGTTCAATAGGGGCACGAAAGCGCATAGTGCTATAGAATGCCACATTCTGTAAAATCGTGTATGCTAGGACAAGATACACAGCAAGCAGCTTTTTCTTAAAATTTTTCCAGGTCACGAAGAGACCTAATGCTGCTAAAAGAAAAATGGGAATAGATTGAAGTGGTATCATCCATGCTATTATTTTCGATGAAAGTCTATCAGGAGACTGCTCAATAGGTAAGCCGTGTGCATAGGTATATGGTTTCCACAGATTGACGATATGGAGACCAATCAAATAGGGCATATCGTTGAGGTGTGTACGTATCCAGGAGAGAGCTTTGTCCGTATCCATCTGGTCGTTTTTTGGAGTGTAACCAGCTGCATCATGCAATACAGTACCAGAAGGCGGACGCCAAAAGCCTCGTACAGATGGATCGCCTGTTACAACAATGTCGTTGTACGCGCCGATGAGGACTTCACCTGTGCCAGTTGCAACGAGAACAAACCTATGCGAAACTATATAATTTCGATAGGTCCACGGAGCAACGAGAATACTCGTAATAAAGATACAGATCATCACATCTCTCATCACAATTTTCCAAGGTGAAATCTTGCATACAAGAAGGATTACAGACCAGAGGACCAGTACACCTACGAGACTTACACCATTAGGACGCGTCAATACTGCTGCTGCGAGAAAGAGACCACAGAGTAGTACCCATCGTTGCTCAACGAGCACATGCCAGTTAATAGATTTCCTCTCTTTGAGTTCACCTCTATTTGTCTGATACATCTGTTGTAGTTGAAAAAGTGCATATGTAAAACCAGTTAAGCAAAAGGTATAGAGAGATTCGGTATACAACCAGCCATCATACATGAAGAGTCCTGTATATCCAGTCGCTAGTATGCCAGTAACAAAGGCAATATGTTTTCCAAAAAGATTTTTGGCAAGGAGATAGATAAATACGCAGGTTCCAGAGCTAAGGAAACAATAAAACAGACGTGGATAGAAATTTTGAGGTCCGGTAAAGGTATAAATACATGCAATGATCAAAGGCCAAAGAGGTGCCCGGCTCACCGTTTGATAACCACCATAGATACAATAGCAATGCTTACTGATACTATTGTAAGCAAGAATATCGTAGAGTCCCGCGTCAAATGTAGAGGTATAATGCCATGCAGCAGTAAGGTTATAAATAATACGCACAAGTAATGCTATGCAAAATATACTAATCGGCACTATGAGCTTTCGGACATTAGAAATATAATCGTGACTAAACATTCTTAGCTTTCCTCATCTAAAACAAATATAATGGTCTCATTTTGTCACATTCTTGTGCTAATGAGGAACACAAGCGAAACAAAATGAGACCGTTACATCCAGGGTAAACTAATTATGCCTCTTGAAATCTAGTGTGGAATTATCCACGGAATTAGATACTGCTGGGCCATTGCAAGAAGACCCATTAGTGACACCAGGATAATACTGTGAATAAAGGTTCGGCGAATGACCAAGCCCTCTTTTCCTACAAGTGTGGTTGTCGAAACACCAGTCGTCACATTTTGAGGTGAGATCATTTTACTCATAACCGCACCTGTAGAGTTTGTACTTGCCATGAGCACAGGACTGAGGTTGAGTCTGTTTGCCGCCACAACTTGCAAATTGCCAAAAAGCGCATTGCTGGATGTGTCACTCCCACTCAAGAAACAGGCGATCCAGCCCAGGAAGGCCGAGAAGAACGGGAAGACCGCTCCTACTGACGAGATGGCAAGACCAAGCGTGTACGCGATACCAGAATAGTTGTAGAGGTATGCCAATCCAACGATGAGCATAACGGTTAAAATGGCGAAGCGCAACTGTTTCCAGGTATCAGCTAACGCAAGGAAAAAGGTCCGTGGACTGACACGGAGAATCAGGGCAGTGAGGATAACCGCTACAAGAATAGCCGTTCCTGTCCCCAGTGGTTGAAAGGTGTAGAGGGCGGCATAAGGCTTATGGTAGAACGTCAACAATACCGCGTTGTGCAAGCCAGGCCACTTGATGATCGACTGTCCAAGCGAGGCCATTTGGAAGAAGCCAGTTTTTGTCCCATTAGGCCACTTGATAGTCCAGAGAATGACAATCACACTCACAAGCACCCACGGCAACCATGCATAGACCGCTTCACTCGTTGAAGGCTTGCCATTATCATCCGCACCATTTCTGGCAGAAGGTACATTAATACCCTCCTCTTCAATTGATGGGACGTTTACTCTAGTGCTGTCTACAGCCGCGAATTGAGCACGATACTGCTCGCTATCACTCGGTTTGTAGACCTGGACAAAGAGGATGACACAGATCAGCGAGACCAGCGAGGCCAACACGTCCGGCAGCTCTGGTCCAATGAAGTTTGATACAAAGAATTGTGTCAGCGCGAATGAGCCGCCTGCAACTAGAGCAACAGGCCAGATGGTGCGTAAACTGCGCATGCCCATGAAAACCGCCATCACATAGAATGGTAAGAGGAAGGCAAAGAACGGCAGTTGTCGCCCAATCATCGCGGAGAGCAATGGTGCATGCAAATTTGTCACTTGCGCAAGCGTTGTAACTGGAACACCCAATGCACCAAAGGCAACAGGTGCCGTGTCAAATACAAGCGTAATCGCAAGCGCGTCTAGTACTGGAAAACCAAGCCCAATAAGTAAGGCACTACCAATGGCGATTGGCGTTCCGAAACCCGCGATGCCCTCCATTAATGCTCCAAAGCTAAAGCCAATGACCAGCATAAGAATACGTTTATCGGCAGGTACGTTGTGAATCATCCAACGACGGAAAAGGTCGAATTTTCCTGAACGCACTGTCACGTTGTACAACCACATTGCATTCCACACAATCCACATAACAGGCACTAACGCGAAGACAACACCATTCAAGACAGAGTTTACTGCTAACCCAACTGGCATTCCCCACACAAACACAGCTAGCAACAATGCAACGACAAGCCCAGAAAGCGCCGCTTGCCATGCAGGGAGCCGCACGACACCAAGCAGAACGAGGACTAAGATAATAGGCACGAAGCCAACGAGGAAGGAAAGAAACAGATTGCCAACGACGGGGATAAGTATCTGGTGAAACATCGACATTACCTCCGTATCATCTTTCATGATACATCTAACGGTACGCTGTACGAAACTGCAACGATGCAGTCGAGAGCCGATGTGCTTACACGCATTATTCCACCTCATCACTACTTTTCATGACCACTTATTACCGAGCGACCTCCTTTCTCGGCACAAACAATTTCATCATAACAGCAGTAGAACATTTCATGCCGTTTTCTTTTTCGTCTTATGGAATATCATACATCATCTAATGAAAAGTATAGAATACACTTTCTCATCTGTCAAGAGGAAAAGTAGGTCTTGACAAGTTCAAAGATATATGGCATATTCCGAACAGAGGAATTACATTTTTCTACTGACGGAAAAGAGAGCAAAAAGATGACAGAGACAATTGGTTTCATTGGTTTAGGTATCATGGGTAAACCTATGGCTCATAACCTTCTGAAAGCCGGATACTCGCTCATCATTCTGAATCGCCACCCAGATGTAAGCAATGAACTGATAGCCCAAGGTGCGCATGTAGCCGAGCATCCAAAAGATGTAGCAGCACAGAGTCAGGTGGTAATCACCATGCTACCTGACTCACCCCAGGTAGAAGAGGTTGTACTTGGACCCAATGGCATCCTTGAGGGAGCACACACAGGATTGACGGTTATTGACATGAGTACAATCTCCTCTATTGTTACGCAATATATAGCAGGACAGCTCGCCGAGCATGGAATAGCCTTGCTTGATGCGCCTGTCAGTGGCGGTGACAAAGGAGCGATTGCGGGAACACTTTCCATCATGGTAGGTGGAGATGCCGAAGTCTTTTCGCGTTGCCTACCACTTTTCCATGCTATGGGAAAAACAATTGTCCATGTAGGTGCAAGTGGAGCAGGACAGATTGTCAAATCGTGTAACCAGATAGTCGTCGCCCTCACGATTGAGGCGGTAAGCGAAGCACTTGTACTCGGTTCTAAAGCAGGAGTTGATCCCACCAAAATTTTGCAAGTCCTGAGCGGAGGGCTAGCGGCAAATAAAGTTATGGAGTTACGCGGCGAAGGCATGCGTACTCACACCTTCATCCCTGGTTTTCGTGTACGCCTGCACCACAAAGACCTCGGCATCGCGCTTGGAGCGGGAAGAGCATATGGTGTTCCACTTCCAGTAACCGCGCTCGTCGATTCGATGCTAGGAGCCTTGGAAGCTGGTGGACGTGGCGAACTCGATCATTCCGCTCTACTCACGCACATAGAAGACTTAGCGCATCATTCAATTGTCGAATAGTGAAAGGATACCCTACCATGGCACGTATGTCCGCTACTGATGCAGCCGTTCAGGTAATGCTAGACGAGGGTGTAGAGCTTGTTTTCGGCATCCCTGGTGCCGCAATTCTCCCGTTGTACAAATCGCTGATGAAATCGGGCAGAATCCGTCATTATAGTGTTCGACATGAGGAAGGCGGTACACATGCGGCAGATGGCTATGCGCGTGCAACAGGCAAAGTTGGTATCATGCTTGGTACATCGGGTCCGGCTGGCACAAACATGATTACGGGCCTCTATACTGCCACCGCCGATTCTATTCCGATTATTTGTATCACAGGTCAGGCACCAATGGCGGTACAGCACAAGGAAGCGTTTCAAGCTGTAGATATCGTTGGTTGTGCAACTCCCGTGACCAAGTGGAGCGTGATGGTCAAGGAGTCTGCGCAAATGCCGTGGGTCTTCCGTGAAGCTTTCCGTATCGCACAGGATGGACGCCCCGGCGCGGTTCTGATCGACCTACCCGTTGATGTACAGCGCGGCATGATCGAATATGATGTAGCTTTCACGACACCTCTGCCACGTATAAAACCTACTCCCACAATCGCCGCCATTGATCGCGCTCTGGATATGTTACTAGCTGCCAAGCATCCTCTATTAATGCTGGGTGGAGGCGTGATTGGAGCCAACGCAACCGATGAATTTAAGGCACTCGCGGAATATCTACATATTCCTGTAACTATCACTCTAATGGGTAAGGGTGGTTTTCCAGAAGATCATCCACTCTATGCAGGCATCGCTGGCATCCAGACGCAAACACGCTATGGCAACCAGATTTTTCTCGAATCGGACCTTGTGCTCGCTGTTGGTGCACGCTTTGCGGAGCGTCATACAGGGGATCTCAAAATATATCGTGGCGAACGTAAGTTCATCCAGATTGACATCGACTCAAAGCAAATTGGACGAGTGTTTGAACCTGATCTCGGCATTGTAACAGATGCAAAATTTGCGCTTCAAGCACTTTTAGAACGTGCTCGTGCGCGCTCACTTCAGTATGATCCACAGTGGTCTGAGCGCGTCACAGAGCTACGCGAAACACTAGAGCGACGTATGGATTTTGATCAGACGCCTATCAAACCGCCGAGAGTGTTTAAGGAGATCAACGACTACTTTGACCGCGATACAATGTTTGTGACCGCTATCGGTCTCTATCAAATCTGGTCAGGCCAGTTTCAGCACAGCTATCAACCGCGTCACTATATGGTGTGTGGACAGGCAGGACCGCTTGGATGGGAGGTTTCAGCCTGTACAGGTGTCAAACTGGGCCGACCTGACAAGCTGGTTGTTGGGGTTGTTGGTGACTACTCATTCCAGTTTATGGTTGAAGAGATTGCAGTTGCCGTACAATACCGTGTACCCTTCGTTCTTGTAATGATTAATAACGGCTACATGGGTCTCATTCGTCAGGCCGAACTGCCCTATGAAATGAATTATGCTGTCGATCTCGCTTATACTGATGGCAACGATGATGGACAGTTAGCTGATTTGGAACTTGGCATGGACCATGTAAAAGCCATGGAGGCAATGGGCGGTCTGGGCAGAAAAGTTGAGCGACCAGAGGATATTCGCGCCGCACTGGAATGGGCGACGCATACCTCAAGTGAACAACGCCTACCTGTGCTTGTTGAGATCATGGTTGAACGTGAAGCCAATGCCGCAATGGGGCCAGCAATCAACGCTATCAAGGAGTTTGAGCCTTTGCCCGAACAAAACAAGGTAGTAGAAATACACGCGTAGACGAAATGTTTGTAATGGTTCATGAATAGGGTAGTTGTTGGCATGACAGGGGCAAGCCCTGTCA
>CAZZVE010000089.1:0-12873 GCA_964657325.1 uncultured Ktedonobacterales bacterium | reverse complement strand
CTAAAGGAGCTACAAACTATGCGTGTTGTTATTGCGCCGCAAGCATTGAAAGGCAGCCTCACAGCCGAGGAAGTCGGACAGGCAATCGCATTGGGAGTACAGGCTGTCTATCCACAAGCACATGTCGATATTGTGCCGGTTGCGGATGGTGGTGAGGGGACGGTTCAGGCATTAGTTGATGCAACGGATGGAGAGATTCTATGGCAGACGGTCATGGGTCCATTAGGTTTCCCCGTCTCAGCATTTCTTGGATTGCTAGGTGATGGTAAAACGGCTGCAATTGAGATGGCGGCATGCGCGGGTCTTCCATTAGTGCCACAAGGTCAACGTGACCCTAGCATCACGACTACCTATGGCGTAGGTGAACTTCTACTTGCAGCGATTGAGCATGGTCGTCGTCACTTCATCATCGGTATTGGCGGAAGCGCGACAAACGATGGCGGTGCGGGCATGGCACAGGCATTAGGAGCATCGCTCTTCACAGAGCAAGGTACCCCAATTGCACACGGTGGTGCGGCTCTGACAACACTTTCGCATATCTCACTTGAGCAGCTAGACTCACGTTTACAAGAATGCACGTTCGAGGTTGCATGTGATGTTACTAATCCTTTATGTGGCCCGACGGGTGCATCAGCAGTCTATGGACCTCAAAAAGGGGCTACACCCGAAATGGTACAGCAACTCGATGCTGCCCTAGACCACTATGCTCAAATACTTGAGAGCGACTTAGGGCAGTCGGTACGTGATATTCCTGGTGCTGGTGCTGCTGGTGGCCTGGGTGCCGGGTTGCTTGCTTTCCTTCATGCAACACTTCGCCCTGGAGCACAACTTGTCTTAGAGGCGGTCAAGCTCGAAACATACATGCATGCGGCGGACTTGGTGATTACAGCCGAAGGGCAGATAGACGAGCAAACAGCATATGGTAAAAGCGTAGGAGCCGTTGCAACACTCGCAAAACACTACGGCCTGCCTGTACTGGCACTCGCTGGCGGCCTGGGAAATGATTACCAAAGCGTATATGCATTAGGAGTTGATGGCATCATGGTACTCCCTTCTGGTCCAATGACGCTTCCCTATGCTATGGAACACGCGGCAGCTCTCGCAACTGATGCCACAGAACGCATGCTTCGCCTGTTACGCGTGAGTTTGTAGGGACCGATGTATCGCGTCCTTGTTGGCAATTGAGACACCAAGAGGACGCGATACATCGGTCCCTACTAGTCTGTCAAACGAAATGTATCACCGAAACCAGGGCACCCCCCTTTCTTTAATATGCTATACTCTGATTAGAGTTTTTCATATTATGGAAAGTATAAATCTATGCAGGAACATTCTGGTGAAAAGCCAGACACCATTGTCATGAATGGGGTGCAGTCTATTGAACGCGCCCTTGACTTGCTAGAGTGTCTTGCTCGCGGTTCGAGTTGGATGGGAATTAGTGAATTAAGTGTTGCTACAGGTCTACCTGTGGCGACGATACACCGATTACTAAAAACACTTATAACACGCACCTATGTTGTACGCGATAGTCGCACACGTCGCTACGCGCTTGGTCCAGCCTTTCACATGATGGTCAATAGCACTACTCACATGCCCGACTGGAACGAACTCGCCATACCATTCCTTCAGGAACTCGTGGAGATAAGTGGTGAAACAGCGAATATCGCCATTATGGAGCATGATAAAGCTGTATACGTTGCACAGGTACAGTCAACTCGTATGGTTCGTATGTTCACTGAACTTGGCAATAGAGTTCCCCTGCACAATACAGGTTGCGGCAAAGTCCTACTAGCATTTCAGCCTGAAAGCGTCTCTAACACTATTATTGCCAGTACAGGTTTACCTGCACATACCGAGAAAACTATAACTAAGCCCGATCAAATGAGACAAGAACTTGCACACATTCGAGAACTAGGTTACGCTCTCGATAATGGTGAACAAGAAGAGGGAGTCCGTTGTGTCTCTGTGCCCATCTACGGCGTAGGGCATAGAGTGATAGCAGCAATCAGCATATCCGGCCCTGCTAGCAGACTTGATGAGACAAGAACAGAAGCGTTAGTTCCCCAGCTGAAACGTGTCAGCGACGCGCTATCCACAACGCTAACTACTCCAACACAAAGTGTATAGCAGATCGCCCTTCGTATACGTATACGAAGGGCGATCTGCTATACACTTTGTGTTAGTTGTACTGAGCTTTATCGTGTTGTGAGTCTTGCTGATCCTTACTAATGATTAAGGCACTAAATTCCTTCATCACGTCATTAGAATATGATGCACGCATCTGCGCAAGACGCAGGTAAAAATCTGCTTGCTCGGCAGTTAGCGCAACAGTACATTCAACACCATTCTTTCCAACAACAGTTACGAGTTTTTCCATGAAAATCTTCCTTTCGGACTAAATGTCTTGTTCACCAAACAGGTATACAGACAGTAGATTTCGTGGTCGTCTACGTCGTCGAACGAACGAACCCCTCACCACACCGCTTTCTATGGGTCATCTTCAATGATGTTAGTGTCTATATGACACTATTATAGCAGACGAGTTACTAAATTGCAAATCCCCTTGCAAAGCCATAGCGGATGGTCAATATTTAGCTACTTTCAATCAATGAAATATCAATATAAATACTAATTTAGTCATTATTTTGTTCTTATATTACAAAAAACTGGGATGATTTTTTGGCAATTTTACCCTATGAAAGGAGCTATTTATTGGATAGTATTCTCTTACTACCGCTTTTTCTCTCGTTTTGTTCATGTATTGAGGAAACGTGTATGATGATTCATAGGGATATGCCAACACTTCTACGTGTTGCGGAATGGACGCTTACTAACAAGCGTCATGTTATGAGCAAAATTCGCCAATTGGCAGGTACAGAAGAAAACTACCTGATTATTGCTCAAGAGCTTGAGCGTGTGAATGCTCATGTATACCATGCACGATCTCTACGTATAGAGGCAACACTTACCCTCGTCGATTGGCTTCTCATTTTAGATGCCTATCAATGGAAGTGTACTTACTGTCAAGTAAAGCCGTTTGAAGTTATGTATCACCCCGCTCCAATACTCTCTTGCGGGACAACTCCCACAAACTGTATTCCCGCTTGTTGTAGTTGTCGCGTACGTAGAAATAAATCTTCCAACGAGAGTGTAGGAGCATAGTCAACATGCACATATGGCATCAAAACTAAATCAATATTTTATCAATATCTTTGTCTTGTAAACAACTAATCCGTGCTAAATTTGCCTTGAATACGTATTCTTTCCTCAGTAAAAAGTCACTATTAATCATTATTTTGTATATTATGCACAATACGTCAAGCAAAACTTATGTCATTTTTACCGTTTCATAGAAGATAGTGACTTATCTATAATTAAAGAACAGGAAAAGCTACTTTACCATACAATTTTCTTCTTGAGTCTTATGCAAATTGTCTACCATGGTAGGAATGAACTCAATGCAAAGAGGCTAAGAAGTCGATATGTATCTGCTTCTAATGGTAAAGCGTACTCCTTCGCATATCCTTGTAGAACACATCGTCGTTTCTTCCAGGGTTTAGCAGGTAAATTGAACTGCCTTTGTATTCATGGGCGCACCGCCGCGCTGAGGTACGGATAGAGCCGTAGGTATCTTTTTTATTCTTTCAACTTCAACTGAAAGGACCTATCGCTTGATGACCACACTTCTTCGCACTGCTTGGACACGTATATGCACAAACATGCGTGATCCCATTCATCGACGGAACGTTGTCTATTTTATGGGCGGGAAACTGCTCGGACTCACACTTGTCCTCACGATTATGTGGGTCGTTCTACCCAAAGTTGTATTTGCAGCGACAAAAGGTGCTGCCGCAGACATGCCCACAATCAACGCAGTGAACACTGTTTGGACGTTGGTTGCGGCATTTCTTGTCTTCTGTATGCAAGTTGGCTTTGTTATGTTGGAAGCAGGCTTTGCTCGTTCTCGTGAGTCTGTGAATATTTTGGTAGAAGGTATTGCGGACACCTGTATTTGTGGAATTTTGTTCTGGGCCTGGGGCTTCGCCTTCATGTTTGAGCCTGGTACACCCATCATTGGAACGCATGGCTTCTTGTTGATGGGCTTAAGTCCTACCTACCTGACAACTGGTATTCCCCTCCTCGCCTTCTGGGTCTTCCAGTTTGCGTTCGCTGATACTGCCTCGACCATCACATCGGGCGCGATGATTGGACGTTGTGGCTTCTGGGGCGACATTCTATATAGTATTGGTGTGACAGGCTTTATCTATCCCATCATTGGACACTGGACATGGGGACCTGATGGCTGGCTCGCAGCCATGAATTTTCACGATTTCGCTGGCTCTACCGTTGTGCATAGCATTGGTGGTGCTATCTCACTTGCTGGCGCAATCGCACTTGGACCACGCCTTGGACGTATCTTCAAACGCGATGGTGGCGGCCCTCCTCCTGCTCACGATCTGGTGATCGGTGCAGTTGGCGGCCTCATCCTCTGGTTCGGCTGGTATGGCTTCAATCCTGGAAGCACCCTCTCAGCACTCGATACGGTGGGTATTGGTCGCGTCTCTTTCAACACCACACTTGCCGCTTGTTCAGCAGGTTTGGCAGCTCTGTTCTACTCCTACGCTCGTAGTAAGAAGTGGGACCTGGGCCTGACAGTCAATGGCTTCTTAGGTGGGCTAGTTGCCATCACCTGTCCATGTTATTGGGTGGACCCGATAGGAGCATTCTTCATCGGTATTGTCGCGGCATTCGTCGTAATTTGGGGTCTGGACGCTCTGGAATACTTACGGATAGATGATCCAATCGGTGCGGTTCCTGTCCATCTTATTGCAGGCATCTGGGGTACACTCTCGCTTGGCTTATTCGCGACAGGCGCATATGGTCTACCAAGTCCGACAGGTGCTGACACGACAACGGTTGTAACCGGTCTCTTCTATGGTGGAGGCCTGGCTCAACTTGGCTCGCAGGCACTTGGTTCAGGAGCAACCGTCATAGCTACACTAGCTGTTTCGTTCCTGTTGATGTATGGCCTCAAGTACGTTGGCGTGCTTCGAGTCTCGAAAGCTGGTGAGCTTGAGGGTCTTGATCTACACGAGCATGGAGCTTCTGCTTATCCTGAGTATGCGTTGGGGGCCAGCATTGCTCCAAGTAGTGTTGCACTACCCGCCATTGGCTCAGAAGCCGTAACTCTAGCTGAAGATTAGACACAGGGAGACAAGGGCATTCACAGCGAATGTCCTTGTCTTTTAAAGGCTAGTTATAAGTGATGAGACAAGACTACTGCTCAGAAATTCTTGCTTTGTACGTATGCCATTGTCGCTCGTCCAATCCAAGCTCGTGTTTCAAAGTATACAGTTCAGTAGAACTGAGAAATTCTTCGGCGAGGTAGCAGCACCGCCCAAGATGTTCCTCCTTGACAGTGCGTGTCGTAGGGAGAACAAACCATCCTCTTCTTCCAAGTTCCTTCAAATCCCGTAGATCTCGCAGGAAAAGGCCCTGCAATGCATCAAATGTACTCATCTCTTTCTTCCTTGCTGTTCCTCGTCACTGAGGTTGTGAAAAGATGTATCTAACTCACTTTAGTATACTACACAATAAACAAAATAAAACGTCTTGCATCTCTTTAAACAATAGAGCATACTTGCGTTATAGAGATTTTTGTACAGCTTGCTAGACACGAAGAAGATGATATATGGATGTTGCTGAACCATTTCCTCCATTTCTCTCGAAAAAAAGGTATCAATGGAAAGGGTACATAGCTGACACCTTACTTGCGTTAGTAAGTGCCGCTCTACTCACAGGTTGCCTTTCTTTATTTCATCTGTATCAGATCATACCGGATAGCCTACTACTTTACCTGCCAATGATTCTTGCTCTGGCAGCTCTACGTGGACGATATGCAGCCTTACTTGCGTCATTTTTGGCCTTTTTTCTTTTTGATTTTCTCTATGTTCCTCCAGTGTACAGCTTTATTATCACGAAATTCGCCGATGTTATCGCGCTGGTCGTCTTTCTCATCGTCGCCATTACAACAGGCCAACTTGCGTCAGCTCTACGTAGGCGAGCACAGGATGCAAGTCGTCGAGAGCGAGAGACGCGTGCTTTGTACAATATTGTCTCTGCAACCAATCGTGAAGAGGATATGGAACACCAACTTTCCATCTTTGCTCGCTCAGTCGTTGACGTGTTTTCTCCCTGGGGTATACGTGACTGCCAAGTTTTGCTCCTCGATGAACGTGGTAGGTTTATGCCTCGAACAAGCACGGACTCTAGCACTTCACATGAACTCCTTCCAGTAGATGAGCAGGAGGCAATTGCTCAGATGCTTACACATGCTCAAACAGTAGACCTCATGCCGATCACAGAGTCTCATGCTATAGTAGCGAAAAGGGAAACGATTACACACCACTCTCCGACGAGACAGCATACGCGCCTTGTTCCACTCAAAAGTGGGCAGAGAGTAGTTGGAGTGCTACGCCTTCTTGTTACAAATGAGGCACAGCAACACTCTCACAAGGAAATGCCAGATATAGCACAGTCCGTTTTTTTCTCAACTCTTCTCGAACAAGCTGTCACTGTGATAGAACGCGGACGCCTACAGCGAGAAAACATTTCTAATAAAGTGCTTCAGCAAACGGATGCATTGCGAGCGGCCCTCCTCTCCTCTGTTTCTCACGACTTGCGTACTCCACTAACGACCATTAAAACTGCGGCGTCGAGTTTATTACAGCCAGAAGTTCAGTTGGATGAAGAGGTGCGCAATCAGTTCGCGTTGGCAATCGAGCGCGAGTCGGATCGGCTCAATCGGCTTGTCGAGAACTTGCTGGACATGTCGCGTATCGAAGGCGGTGCACTTCATCCAAAGAAAGTCTGGTATCCACTAGACGAAATCATTTATAATGTGTTGAGTCGTATGCAACCGTTATTGGAAGAGCGGGCGGTACAGAAATACATACCTGAGCAATTGCCACCCGTTGAAATGGACTATGTACAAATAGGTCAGGTTGTCACCAATCTACTTGAAAATGCGATACGCTATACTCCTACAGGCTCGCCAATTACTATTTGCATAGAGGTACATGAAGACTGTCTTCAAGTCAGCGTTGCGGATAGAGGTTCAGGCGTTCCTCTTGCGGAGCGTGAACGCATTTTTGACAAGTTCTACCGCGTCCATAGAGAAGCTCGCGCCGCCGACGCAGATAGAGGTTCTGGGTTAGGTTTAGCCGTAAGCAAGGGAGTGATTGAGGCGCACTACGGGCGCATATGGGTAGAAGAAAGAGCAGGCGGCGGTGCCACATTTTGTTTCACATTACCAATGGGAGACATAGAAGGAGAGCAGGAGAATGACGAAAGGGAAAGCACGTATTCTGGTCATTGACGACGAAACGGAGATTGTACGCATTCTGCAGCGTAGTTTAGCTGCGCATGGATACGATGTGCTTACCGCGAATAGCGGAGAAAAAGCCCTAGAGGTCATGGAACATGCTCGCCCTGATCTGCTCTTGCTCGACCTCGGACTACCAGGTATGGATGGTCTAGAGGTATGTAAACGCATACGCGCAAAGTCAAACCTGCCTCCTATTATCGTCGTATCGGTACGTGATACCGAACGAGAGAAGGTACAAGCACTTGACCTTGGGGCAGACGACTATATCAGCAAGCCCTTTGGCATGAACGAAGTGCTGGCACGTATTCGAGTCGCACTCCGTCATAGTGTACACGTCCTTCAAGGGACAGAGCCTCTCATCACTATTGGCCCACTTCAAATCGACTTTGAACAACGACTCGTGACAGTCAACGGGCAAGAAGTGAAAATGACACCGACTGAATACGACCTCTTGAAAGTCCTTATCAAGTATCGTGGAAAAATTATGACGCAACAGATGTTAATCACGCAAGTATGGGGTACAGAGCGGAACATACAATCGCATTATCTTCATGTGTACATTCGGCAACTACGCCAGAAAATCGAGCAAGACTCTACTAATCCCCGCCTGTTGCAGTCGGTTTCCGGCGCAGGCTATCGCTTCAGCGACGAATAAAGAGAGTACGGCACATAAGAAGAGCCACACTCTCTTTTGGAGTTATAAGTGGTAGAATATATCTTGGCTTATTCGCACTCCTCAGTTTCTCTTACACATTTTTCTGTACGAGAGCATCCATAACATTTTTCATCAACTGTTGTATTGCTGGAACAGTTTTAGCATTCTTCGTATTAGCAAGACTATTATCATAGCGATAGGCATCGAGAGCAGCAGTCCAATAGATCGAACCTGTAGCAAAGACAAGAGCACCTGATGGAGCGATATAGTAGGTAGTATTACTGCTATCACGCGCACCTCCTTTACTTAGCGTCTCCGAAGTGGCCAACACCTGAATTTTCTGAGGAGTCTGTCCATTGTTGAAAATTCTGTCCCATTCGTAGCCGACCAGACCGTTATCATAGACTTGTCCAGTTTGCAAGCCCGTACTTTGCAGAAGCGCGCTATGTATGGGATGTGAATCAGTCGTCTGAGGTTGGAATACCCAGGGTGTTCCTCGTAGCAGGTTATTGTAGTCCGAATACATAATACCGATCATTGCATTCTCTGGTCTGTTTACTACCGGATCACGCCAGAGCGTAGTCACGCGGGTATTATCGACGCCGTACAACGGGTCACGTGTCAGGTTGACCTTGGCTACTCCCCCTGAATCAGATGCCGTGTTTCCTTCTGATAGCACCTTGTAGCACACGACAGTACGATTGGGCACACCAGCAGAATTGGATTCGAGACGAATTTGCCAGTACGAGGCATTCGCCTCCAAAAAGGCGAGACCTACTCCGTGATCGCGTGCGTTTTCAACACCATCACGCATCTCTTTTGTCCAATACTCATCGTGTCCAATAGAGAGATATGCTTTATGCTGAAGTAAGGTCTCTGGATGCATGTGCAAATCAATGTTGCTCATATAAGAGAGATTGTAACCCTCGCGTTCAAGCCAACGGATTGTATTTGCCTCAAAGACAAGCACCTGATCAGAACCTTGCAGTAAAGCACTTGGTCGATCAAACGAAACTTTGGCAGCTGAAATGTGTTTTACACTGCTATCAGGGTAAAGGCTTTGACCACCCCAATTATTGTAGGCAGCATAAGCGGTATCAGCAGTTACGACAAGATATGGAGCAGATGTATTGCCTAAAACATTGAAGGTGGTATATGTTTGCTTGCCATCCACAGAAATGCATTTTGCCAGATACACACCTGTTGTCCAACTCTCAGGAATGGTAAGTGTATATGATGGTTGCCATCTGGCCTCAACAAGGCCGCTTTCTGCATCTCGCAAAGCTGAAGGACAATTCACAAGTTTCAGTGTCTTTGCGTCATAGTACCCTTGCGCTTTTCCTGTTAATTGTACTGAAGTCATTAACCGACCACCATTCCCTTGATACCAGCCCAACCGATAGATTGCCAGGTAGTAGGCAACACCATCCTGCTGTGTACTGACATAAAAGGTTAACGATTGACCCGGTGAGACAGAGCGAGCATTGGTGTAGGCTTGAATCTCAGTCGTGGCTTCCAGCCCAGGTGGAATCATCCAGGATGTTGTTCCTGGTACAGCATTTTCTACAACAATAGGATTGCTTTCCTTGGACGATAATGAAGGTGATGATGCGATAGAGGTAGGTTGTGAGTTATTTGTCGGTGATAAAAGCTTCGTTATCACCAGTGCCGATCCAGCCACAACACTCGACACAAGTAGGGCAAGAACATTACGACGTTTCATTGGAGTACCTCCAAAACTCTATAACGCGTCACTCGTATGTGAAGTTCAGAGGAAAAAGTGCATTAATTGCAACTAATGCTACTCAATACCATAGTGATAGTAACACTCACTTCTTTTTTTTGTCAAGATCAGGTTAAGGAAGGAAGATAGAAGAAAAAATGGATTTTTACGGAAAGGCAATACATTAAATAAGATGCCGCTGAATGGCATAGCGTGTTGCTTCACTACGAGAGGTAACACCAATCTTGCTATAAATTGCCTGCACATGTGAGTTCACCGTATGCGAACTGATCGTAAGTTTCTGTGCAATTTGGTTATTGGTCAGTCCCTGAGCAACGAGACGAAGAACCTCGACTTCGCGTGTGGTAAGAGGTATACCAGCAGGGATAGAAGCAATCGTTTCTTGCACAATACGTGTTGAAGTGGGGAACAAAGAAGCCTTGTTAGACGTAGATTGAATACTGTATGTGCGACTTTCGACGGCAAGTACTTGTTCAGGAGTCATAGTTCGCCCTTCTTCCCATAACGCGGTGAAGGTCTTTTCGCCAAGTTGATTTTTTGCAGTCATAAGTGTCTCTTCAAAAGAGGCTTGCTCAATGTACATAGAAAAACGAGTTCCATTGATTGTACGAACGGTATCAGCAGCACCTAAAAGCAGAATGGTCCATGCCACTTGTCCTTGTGACAGGGCAATACGTCCTAATCCCTCTAAACAGAATGCGCGTGTCAACGTGATTCTCGAAAACATCCATATCCCTGACCCAATCTGCTTTAGGCCCTCCTCGAAGAATGCTCGCGCTTTTTTGCTCTCGTTCAACCGTAAGCTGATATACCCCAGTGCCGACAAGACCTGTGCATACTCTGCCTTGTTACCCGATACTCTCTCATCAGTACACATTTGCTCTAGCAACATACGAGCACGCGCAGATTCTCCGACAGCAGCAAGGATATATGCCAAAACAACATGTGCCTCGGTGCTGAGGCTTGGATATCCTAGTGTTCCAAATAACGTGATACTTTCCTCTAAGAGTTGACGTGCCTCCTGATATGCCCCTCTGTAGTAGGCAATCCAACCAAGACGATGAAGATTTGACGCCATACCCCATGTAGCATGAAGTTGCTTAAACAGAACAAGGCTTTCTTGACACCTTGCCTGCGCGAGAGCAAAGTGCCCGCGAAAAAATGCCATAATACCCTGTGTCATCAAAATATTTGCAATTCCTGCTTTATCTCCCACTTCTGTGTAGAGCTGCAATGTTTCTTCGTGGTATGCATCTCCTGGCCCTTTGTCATTACGCTCAATTTCGATGACACCCAGCATATTGAGACACGTAGCGATGCCGCGCCGTTCTCCATGTTTCCGAAAAAGTGTCAATCCCTTCTGTAAAAGGGTGCTAGCTTGCTGCTCATCATAGCACCAATATGCTAACCAGCCAGCAATATAGAAAGCTTCTGCTTTAACAATAGGAGAAACTTTTACATTACTCGTGTCACTTGCAGTCAAGACCAAGTTTAGAAAAACACGTCCCGCACTCGGTTGCCCGCGAAGAAATGCCAGTCGCCCCAGGATACCAGCCATATGCAATGCAGACTCGAAATCTTCTGCTCGTTCGCCTCGTTCAAGGAGCCACTGTACCGCCGAAAGCTCATTCTCATATTCTTGAGTAAGTGGTACAAACCTGGGATCGTATATTGTTCCAAGCAGCGATATGTTTGCCTTTTCAACAAGCCTGCGGTAGCACTCAGCATGAACATCTCGTGCCACTGCCAACTCGCCGTGAGCGTTGAGCATATCCAAGCCGAACTCTCGAATGGTCTCAAGCATTATGAGGCGCGGCTCCCCTTCTTTCTGCTCTACATATCGCAGCAAACTCTTGTTAAGCAGGGACATGACATCATCAAGGACGGACATACTGACATCACTAAGCGCAGCACAAAAGCTCTCTATCATCTCTACAGTGCAACCACCATTGAAGACCGCTAGAGACCTGAATAGATATTGCTCTTCTCTCGTCAGCAAGTCGTAGCTCCACTTAATGGTGTTATACATCGTTTGCTGACGAACAGGTAAGTCCAATCCGCCAGAAGTGAGGATGTACAAATACTGGTTTTCTAACCGTGCTAGCAATGCTTTCGATGAGAGGAGTTTCATACGCGCGGCTGCTAGCTCAAGTGCTAACGGCAATCCATCCAAGCGAATACAAATTTCTGCAATATTTTTTGCATTCACCTCTGTTAACGTAAAGGTAGGTTGTATTGCTTGCACTCTTTGCAAAAATAGTTTGACCGAAGCGACACGCGAAAGTGTCTCTATATCTGAAGTCTGTACTGAATCTGGTAAAGAGAGAGCTGGCACAGAAAACTCGTATTCACCTTGAACACGTAACAGGGCACGACTCGTGACAATAATTTTCAGGAAAGGACAGCTGACAAGTAAATCTACTATGAGGGGTGCTGCTGCTAGAACATGCTCAAAGTTGTCAAGAATTAAAAGAAAATGCTTCTCACGGAAAAAATCTTTGAGATAGTCGAGGAATGACTGAGTACCAGATCGTTGTAAGCCGAGTGCGTAGGTGATGAGAGGTGTCAATAACTTAGGAGTACTGAGAGGGGCTAGTCCTACAAAGCACGTACCATCAAGAAACTCTTGCTCTAACTCAGTCATGATTTGTCGTGCTAGACGCGTCTTGCCAATCCCTCCTGGACCTGTCAATGTAAGAAGCCGAATATCAGGACGCCTCACAAGGGAACAGGCAGTGATCACCTCTTCTTCACGTCCAACTAATTGAGTGAAAGAGAGAGGTTCCTGCTGAAACTGAATGCCCAAAAGACCGGATGTATCTTCCGTTTGAAGTGTTTCAACAGTATTATCTTGATTATTACTGACCTGTTGCTTATCGTCCATCGCCACCATAGTCCATTACTGTATTCAATAATTTACCTAAATCATACGATACCACAGATGTATGCGAAAAAGAAGGGTAATTGTTGTCAAAAAACACCTAAATGTATTTATCTTGTATTTTATTGTATAAAAATAGGAGTGAGAGAACATTATAATGCATTAATGCTCATTCTGTTCACGTCTCGTTGTGCTTTTTCACTTAG